>NC_004369.1:944127-1258836 GCF_000011305.1 Corynebacterium efficiens YS-314
TAGAAGCGTGTGTGGTTTGTAGGTCTGATGCATCTGCGGTGTGTTCCCCTCCGGCCCCAGACAGGGTTTGGCGATGAGCCGGATTCGGCGAACTGTTGCAATGCCTGAGGGACACCGTAATCGGAAGGTCACGATTGTGTCACGTTTTTTATCCGTTCTTCACCAAACCGGGGGTCGCGGAGGTGGAATTTGTGCAGGTCACCCCGATGGTCGAGGGGTGTATGATGTATGTCACAAAATGGATCTTTTCGTAACTAAGCCGGTTTCCGGAAGGATTTTAGCGCCACCGGGTGGGGTGTATAATAGTCTCTTCGTACTTTTAGCTAGTGGTTGGTTTTTTTGAGGAAGAAAGTGGTGAGGGCACGTGCCTGTCGGAACTGTGAAATGGTATGACCCTGAGCGTGGTTTCGGCTTTGTCTCCAATCCGGGTGGCGAGGACTGCTTCGTGGGCAAGCAGGTCCTGCCCAAGGGAGTCACCGAACTCCACCAGGGACAGCGCATCGAATTCGACTTCGCCGCAGGGCGTAAAGGCCCCCAGGCCCTGCGCGTGAAGGTGCTGGAAACCCCCCGCCGTCGCCCACAGCACACCTACAAGCCGGAGGAACTCAACGGAATCATCTCCGACATGGTGACTATGCTGGAGGGGACGGTGCAACCGGCGCTGCTCAAGGGCCACTACCCCGACCGCAAGGTCGGGGAGCAGGTGGCCAAGATCCTGCGCGCCGTGGCCAAGGAACTCGAGGCATAACCAGCGGGCCTGCCAACCGGGGTCGACCCGGGTGGCCGAACCGGACACAGCAACGGTCCCCGGGGTTCAGAATGACCTGAACCCCGGGGACCGTTGTCCTATCTGTGTGAGTGGTGCATCGACGAGGTGATGCCGCGGTGGCCTCTGCTGTTCCTCTACTGCTCCACAGTGGCCAGGGACCAGGTGGTGGTGTAGGGGGTCTCCTCGCCGTTGTCATCCGTTCCGATCATCACGGAGGTCACCTCCACGACCACCAGACGGGGACGTTCTCCGCCCTCGGTCACGGGATCAACCGAACCGGGAACCGTGACCTCGGTTGTTTCGTAACTGGTGTGGTAGAACTCGTCGTTGGCTGCCGGATCATCGTAGATGGTCAGCAGGTACCAGTCGTGGTCGTGGATGATCTCGGGGATGGTCAGCCGCAGTTCCTCATCCGCACCGACCTCGAGGGTGGGAACCTCGTTCTCCGCGCATTCCACACCCGGCTCACAGATGCTGTAGGGGAAGACCTCGATCTCACCGGCGGGTGAGCTGGCGGTGATGGAGACGGTCTCCGGTTCCGGTTCTGGGCGGTTGTTCCACCAGTTCTGGAACACAACAGAGATCACCACCACAACCACCACCGCCACGAGCAGCGTCGCGATCTGGATGAAATTCTTGCGTTTGGTCTTCCGGCTAGCCATGGAACCTGATTCTAGTCAGCGCTGATCGGCGCCGACGAACCGGACCTCGTAGAGGTCGGGCCAACGCTTGCCGCTGAGGTAGAAACGGTCCGTTCCGGGAATGTGGGCGATGCCGTTGAGCACATTGTCCGGATCGGGCAGGGCGTTGTTGGGCAGCACCGAACCGTCGATGACGGCGGTGACCTCACCGGTGGTGGGGTCAAACCGGATGATGTCGGTGTCGAGGAAGATATTGGCGTAGACCTCACCATCCACGCACTCGAGCTCATTGATCCCGGTGACCGGTTGCCCGGCGAGTGTGACCTCCACCCGGGAGGTCTCCGCGAAGGTGTCCGGATCCAGGTGGCGGATCTCATCGGTGCCATCCGACATGATGAGGGTGTCCCCGAGGGAACACAGACCCCAGCCCTCACCCTCGTAGGAGACCCGGTCGATCTCCTCCAGGGTTCCCGCCTCCCGTTTGAAGGCGGTTCCCGCCCTCCAGGTCAACTGCCACACATGATCACCGGTGTGGGTGACACCCTCACCGAAGAACCGGTCCTCCAGCTGGTGGACATCGGACCGTTGCCCGTCGAGTGTGGTGCGGAAGATCTCCGAACCACCGTACTGGCCGGTGCCCACCAGCAGCTGATCCCCATCGACCTCCAAGCCCTGGGTGAAGACGGTGTCATCGAAGGGATGGACGGTGATGATCTCCGGGACCAGGCGCTCAACCGTTCCCGTGGGTGATGGGGAGGATTCCGGGGAACCGGGGGCGTCGGTAGCCGTGGAACACCCGGATGACAGGACTGACGACAGGGTGATGGACAGCACCACGGGGATGGCAGACAGTTTATTGGGCAGCATGACTGCTGAGTCTAAACCGTCTCCGCCTCATCCCACAGGTGTTGGTTCACCTCGGAGAAGGTGGGCATGAACGCGGCCACCGGTCGCTTCTCGCCGATGCGGAAGACACTGCCGTACTCCATCCATGCCTCCACCAGCTGGATACCGCTGAAGGAACTGATGAACCACACCTCGGCGCGGCGCATCTCCTCGATGTCGAAACCCTCCGGGCGGGCCTTCGGGGTCGCGCCCTGGGTGAGGAGGTAGTTCATCACCGGGGTCTCCAGTACTGACGGCAGCGCACGCTCGTGGGTGGAATGGAAGACGATGTCACCCTGGAGAACGAGGAATGATCCCTCGATGGGGCTGATGGCCCTTCCGCGTTCGTTGATGAGCAGGCCGGTGTCAGCACCGCGGCGGCGTGAGGCGGCCTGGGCGCGGGACTGCCAGGCCTGATCACGGCCCCTGATACCGGGGCTCTCCCGTTCATCGGTGTGTCCGTGCGCATCCACGGTGATGGTGGGGGAGAAGGGGCGGGAGGGGCGGATCTCCACGTTGTAACCGTGGTTCTCCGCCAGGATGGTGACAAAGACATCGGGTCCTGCGCAGCGTAGTTTCTCGCGGATCTCATCCTCGTACGCAGCTGCTGCGGGGATCTGGGTGACCAGCCGTTGCATATGGGCGGAAAACGCCCGGACCCGGCCGTTGAGCATGTGAAAACTTGTGGCCACCACGGTGTGTCGATGCACCTTCCGTTCTAGAACTGACGCCTGCCGAACAACTTCCCCATAAATGGAGGACAGCCAAACAGTAGCATCTCAGCGGGTGGGGCAGTTGATGAAGGTCCTTAATTGCCCGTTCTTTCTCCGTTGGAGTTGCCTGTCACCGGGTAGGGGTGAAACAATTTCCACGCACTCATAGCACCTAACTGCTTGCCGGTTGCGGGAGGGCCCCATCAATGGCACCTGTGTCGCAGGCAGTGGACGGGATGCAGACGCGTCGCTTTCAGTGCGTCCCCAGCCGGGGGCGCTTCCCAGCATAGAAACAGGTTTGCGGTCATGACGTCGAAAAACGCAACGGAGCCCAGGGGTGTCCTGGACCGTTATTTCTCCATCTCCGAGAGGGGGTCGACCATCGCCACGGAGATCCGTGCCGGTGTGGTCACCTTCTTCGCGATGGCCTATATCATCATCCTCAACCCGCTGATCCTCGGTACCACCGAGGATGTCAACGGTAACACCCTCGGTATCCCCCAGGTCGCGGCGGTGACCGCGCTGGCCGCCGGTGTCATGACCATCGCCTTCGGTCTCATCGCCCGGTACCCCTTCGGTATCGCGGCGGGCCTGGGCCTGAACACCCTGGTTGCGGTCACCCTCGTCGCCAGTGAGGGACTGACCTGGCCGGAGGCGATGGGCCTGGTCGTCATCGACGGTATCGTCATCGTCATCCTGGCTGTCTCGGGATTCCGCGTTGCGGTGTTCCGCGCCATCCCGCAGTCCAT
Source organism: Corynebacterium efficiens YS-314 (assembly GCF_000011305.1). Classification (NCBI taxonomy): domain Bacteria; kingdom Bacillati; phylum Actinomycetota; class Actinomycetes; order Mycobacteriales; family Corynebacteriaceae; genus Corynebacterium; species Corynebacterium efficiens. The sequence continues at coordinate 947,885 of NC_004369.1, forward strand.
GAAGGCAGCCATCAGTGTCGGCATCGGCATGTTCATCGCGATGATCGGTCTGGTGGATGCTGGGTTCGTCCGGCGTATCCCCGATGCCGCCGGAACCACCGTCCCCGTCACCCTCGGTATCGACGGGTCGATTGCCTCCTGGCCCACCCTGGTGTTCATCATCGGTGTCCTGCTGTGTGGCATCCTCGTTGTCCGCGGTGTGCGTGGCGGCCTGTTCATCGGCATCCTGGGCACCACGATCGTGGCCATCATCGCCGAGGCGATCTTCGGGGCGGGTGCCTCCTTCGAGGACGGTGAACCCAACCCCGAGGGCTGGTCACTCGCGGTTCCGGGCATCCCAGACTCCTTCGGTGGTGTGCCCGACCTGTCCCTGGTCGGTGCAGTCGACCTCATCGGCGCCTTCACCCGCGTGGGCGTCCTCGCCGCCAGCCTCCTGGTCTTCACCCTCGTGCTGGCCAACTTCTTCGACGCCATGGGCACCATGACGGCACTGGGCAAGCAGGGCAACCTCACCGATGCCGACGGCAACCTGCCGGACATCAAGAAGGCCCTGGTTGTTGAGGGTGCCGGCGCCATCGTCGGTGGCGCGGTCTCCGCATCCTCCAACACCGTCTTCGCCGACTCCTCCGCGGGTGTGGCCGACGGTGCCCGCACCGGCCTGGCGAACATCGTCACCGGTGGTCTGTTCCTCCTCGCGATGTTCCTCACCCCGCTGTATGAGATCGTCCCCATCGAGGCCGCCGCCCCCGTCCTGGTGATCGTCGGCGCCATGATGATGGGCCAGGTCCGCGAGATCGACTTCTCCAAGTTCTACATCGCCCTGCCGGCGTTCCTCACCATTGTCACCATGCCGTTCACCTACTCCATCGCCAACGGCATCGGCGTCGGTTTCATCATGTACGCCGTCATGGCCGCCGCCGCGGGTAAGAGCAAGCAGATTCACTGGCTGATGTGGCTGGTCGCCGCCCTGTTCGTGGTGTTCTTCGGCATCGATCCGATCATGGCCGCGGTGTCCTGACCGTGGCAGCCGTAGAGCGCATCATCATCACCGACCCGGCCGATACCCGCCTGGATGACTTCCGCGACCTCAACCGCTCCGATTTCCGCCCGGATCTCCCCGGTGGCAGGGGACTGGTCATCGCAGAGGGGCCGCTGGTGACCGGCCGGCTGCTGGAATCACGGTTCCCCGTCCGGGCGCTGGTCGGATTCCGGGGCAAACTGGATGCCTTCCTCGCCGAACATGAGGTGGGTGACATCCCCGTCTATGAGGTCACCCGGGAGGTACTGGCCGAGGTCGCGGGATTCGACATGCACCGCGGTCTCCTGGCCGCCGCAGACCGCGTGGAGGAACCCACCGTGGCATCGGTCCTGGACGGCGCCCGCACGGTCGTGGTGCTGGAGGGTGTGGGAGACCATGAGAACATCGGTTCCATGTTCCGCAACGCCGCCGGCATGGGGGTTGATGCCATACTCTTCGGCAACGGCTGCGCCGACCCGCTCTACCGCCGTGTGGTGCGGGTGTCCATGGGACATGTCCTCCGCCTCCCGTACGCGCATCTCGCCGGTACCTACACCACGTGGCAGAGGTCCCTGACCGAGCTTGCCGACGCCGGCTTCCACCTCGTCTCCCTCACCCCGGATCCGGAGGCTGTCCACCTGGAGGATGCCCTGGCGGGGAGGGAGAAGGTAGCACTCCTCGTCGGTGCCGAGGGACCGGGGTTGACCGAGCATGCCATGAGGGCGACCGATGTGCGCGCCCGGATCCCCATGGCCCCCGGAACGGACAGCCTCAACCTGGCGACCTCCGCCGCCATCGCCTTCTATGAACGCGACCGTTCCCAGCGTCACCTGCGCTGAGGTCCGCTCCTGGGTGGTCTATGGTTCGGTAGTCCCGGGATCCCCGCTGTAGAGGTCCTCATCCGCGCCGGGACGGCGCCCCCTCCTGGACGTGCCGCCGCTGTCTTCGTCGCGGGCTGTCGGGCGCGGTGCATCACCACGGCCGGTGTCCGTGCTGCGCACCGTATCCGGTGGAGCCGGGGTTGTTTTGCGGTCGGTGTGCCGGAGTCGCTCCGCCACGGTGGAACCGAGGTCCCGGCCCGCCCGGAACAGGGTCTTCCCCAGGCTCTGCGCGGCGCGGGCAACTTTACCGGCACCGTCGACCACCCGGTGGGGGACCACACGGTCGGGGATGTCATGTTGTTCGTAGTCGTCGTAATCCGCTGATTCGCGCAGCCCGAGTTTCTCGGCGGCGTTCTGGGTGACCTCATCCACCGACGGCTGACGTCTCGGGGCGGCGATCCGGGGTTCGGGACGCCCGTCCACGGCGAAGGCGACCACGTTGATGTCGGGTGAGGTGGCGGGATCGAATCCCAGCCAGGCGCGTTGTGCCTCCCGGACCAGTTCGATCGGGTTGAAGGGCAGGGACAGCGGGCTGGTCCGTTCCCCCTTCTTCCCGGCCCAGTAGGGTGCCTCAAACCCTCCGGGCACCCCGATGTCCTCGAAGACCCGTTCCTCACGAGCGATGAAGGACCGCTTGATGGCATCGCCCCTGATGTGGGCGAACCCGCCCAGGGTGGTGTGCTCATTCTCGGCGAAGACATAGATATCCGAGGCAGGCATGGACTTCAGGATGCGTGGATCGAGTGACTCCATGGAGGAGACATCCTCAAGGGCCGTCTGGATGATAGTCACACCTGGGAAACCGGCGATGTAGAACTCATTCGCCGAGGCGGGCGCGGATCGGCTGAGGGAGAACTGGCCGATGGGTGTGATCGGCCAGGCGGGGTTCAGCTGCGCCAGATACTTGCGGCCGAATCCACGGTCGGCACGGGGGCCGGAGCGGATGATGGCGTGCGGATCGGCTGCCGTCACAAACCAGAAGGTGACAATGGCCGCATTCTCTCCCAGCTGTTGAGGCATGACTGATCAGTCCTATTTCTTCGGGCGCCTGGTGTTGGCGCGAACTCCCAGCAGAACATCTTCCCAGTGCGGGGTGACCGCTTTGCGACGCCGGTTGCGTGGTGCCTCCTCCGGTGCCCGCCCGGTCTCACCCTCGGCTGCGGTGACCTCGTCGTCCGCGTCGGTGCGGCCGGTGGCGTGTTCGTCGGCGCGACGGTCATCGTCACCGGAATTCTCATAGTCCTCATCATCGCCTGCGTACTTCCCACCACCGACCGAGGTCAGGGTGCGGACGGGCTGGATGAAATCGGGGTCAATGAGGTCGGCTGCCACCGGGGTGCGCGGATCGGAGGTGGGGGAGCTGGTGTTGTGCAGGTTGAGGGACCATTCGGCGTGGTTGTTGCTGAGACCGGCCTTCCAGTCCACCCGGACGATCCACTGGTTGGAGGCATCCCGGTAGGCATCCCACACCGCTGAGGTGAGGTCGTGGCCGCGGGCGGCGAAGGCGGTGGCGAGAATCTCCCACAGGGTGAGCTTGGCCGGGCCGTCCTCGCGCACCGGGTGCGACTGCTTGGCCAGCTCGGCGATGCGGGCCCGCTCCAGCAACACCGGATGGGCGTAGGGCTCGATGCGGGCCTCGGTGACACCGTTTTCCTCGGCGACCTCGGCGACGGTGGCGCCGGCGCGGATGCGTGTCTGGATCTCCCGTGGCGACATGATCAATGGCGCACTGATGCGCGGGTCGATCTCCCGTTCCTCCCGCGGGGTGCGGCCGGTGGGCGCAGCGGGCGTATCGACGGGCTCCGCGGTGGGATCACTCTCACCCTGGGTGTCCGTATCCTCCGGGGCGTCCGGGTCGGCATCGCCGTTGACCGGGGCGAGGGACACGCTGCCGGTTCCCCCGGGCACGTAGACACCGGTGGTATCTGTGACGGTGACGGGGGCAGGTGCTGGGTGACCGGCCACGATGTCCCGGAGTTCGTCGGTGACCGCGATGAAGAATTCCTCGGCACCGTCCTCAGGGGAGGTCTTGAACACCAGGGACGATTCGGTGGAATCACCGCTGACGAGGAAGATTTCCCGCATGTTGACTCCTTTGGCTTCAGTGATGACGGTGAGTTTACTTCAAGGGGGCACCACCGTGATGTGTTTACCCAGCTTAACGAAAAAACGCGCTGCCCCGTGGTACCGGGGCGGTACCGGGATAGCGCGTCCTGCAGGAAAAGCCTGCGCTGGTGCTACTTCTTGGCGAAGCCACCCTCGAGGATATGATCGATGGCCTTGGTCAGCTTCTCCACATCGACGGTGTCGATGGCGGGGAACATGCCCACGCGGAGCTGGTTGCGTCCGAGCTTGCGGTACGGCTCGACATCGAGGATGCCGTTGGCGCGCAGGATCTTGGCAACAACGGCTGCGTCGATGGAGTCATCGAAGTCGATGGTGCCCACGACCAGGGACCGCTTGGCTGCATCCGCGACGTACGGGGTGGTCTCCTCGCGTGCCTCAGCCCAGTCGTAGAGGACGGAGGAGTTGGCGGTGGTGCGAGCAACCATGCCGTCCAGTCCGCCGTTGTCGTTCATCCACTTGACCTGGTTGTCCAGCATGAGCAGGGTGCCCACAGCCGGGGTGTTGTAGGTCTGGTTCTTCAGGGAGTTGTCCACAGCGGTCTGCAGGTTGAGGAACTCGGGGATGAAGCGGTCGGAGGAGTTGATCTTCTCGATGCGCTCCAGGGCCGCCGGGCTCATGGCAGCCAGCCACAGGCCACCGTCGGAGGCGAAGCACTTCTGTGGGGAGAAGTAGTAGACATCGGCATCCGCGATGTTGACGGGCAGGCCGCCGGCGCCGGAGGTGGCGTCGATGGTGACCAGGGAGCCCTCGGAGCCCTCTGGGCGGGTGACCGGGACCATGGCGCCGGTGGAGGTCTCGTTGTGGGCCCAGGCGATGACATCCGCGCCCTCGAAGGCCTGTGGCTCGGGGGCATCGCCCGGCTCAGCGGTGACCACACCCGGCTCCTCCAGCCATGGTGCCAGCTTGGAGGCCTTGGCGAACTTGGAGGAGAACTCACCGAAGGACAGGTGACCGGACTTCTTCTCGATCAGGCCGAAGGTCGCGGCATCCCAGAAAGCGGTGGCACCACCCAGGGAGAGAATGATCTCATAGCCTTCGGGCAGGGAGAAGAGCTCGGAGAGTCCATCACGGACGGATCCGACGACGTTCTTCACGGCGGGCTGACGGTGTGAGGTGCCGATGATGGAGGAGGCACCGTCCACGATCGCCTGGATCTGTTCGGGGCGGACCTTGGAGGGGCCGCAGCCGAAGCGGCCATCTGCGGGGATGAGCTCGGAGGGCAGGGTGGGGAAGTCGGTCATGTCTTCGGGCAACTTTCTGCGCTTGGAAGTGAGGCGTAGGTAAGAGGTCGGTTAGCGGCCCCCGCCTTATCTGACTTGATCACTATAACCCCACAGCACCCCGGTGCCTGTGTCCGCGTTCCACAAAACCCGCCCATTTCGGGGGATTGTCCCGAAAATGCGGGCGGGGTGATTCTCCGGGCTTGCCTATCGACGCAGCACCCCTTCCCGGTACGCCCGGTAGGTGATTTATCACCATATCGGGGGTAGTGCATAATCTGGGGCCGCATTTTGTTTTCAACCCTGCGAATATCCCCTGTAGTTGGGTTTTCAACATATGGTCTACATGCGGAAAGAAAAAACTCGCAGTTTTTTGTCGCACACATCACAACCTTTGCTAAACTGTGCCATGCTCCACTCCTCGGCAGAATGGCGCTTACGGAAATCGGGCGGAAAAGCATGGCTTTTCACCTGCAATTGATATGACGAAACACAAATGAATAGCAGGAAGACGGCACAATTCCCGGCGTGACCGCGCCTACTGACTACGGTGGGCGTGGGTGGCCGGGAAACGTGGGTATCCAAGTCCGCAGAGGGGGGAAGTGGCCCTTAACCGGGATATGGCTAAACGGCAATCGTCGGTATAGCGTGTTAAACGGACCGGTTTGGAGACTTTTGTGTCGCGCAACAACATTCTGGCTGCACGTGATGCGTCCGACCTGGTTATTGAATCTGGTGACCTCCCGCAACCCGGGGGAACCGACAAAAAGTTTGAAAGGGAAATCGTGGCTTCTGATAACAACAAGGCTGTACTGCACTACCCTGGCGGCGAATTCGAGATGGGCATCAAGCAGGCCACCGAGGGTAACTCCGGTGTCATCCTGGGTAAGATGCTGTCGGAAACCGGTCTGGTCACCTTCGACCCCGGTTATGTCAGCACCGGTTCCACCGAATCCAAGATCACCTACATCGATGGTGATGCAGGCATCCTGCGCTACCGCGGCTACGACATTGCGGATCTGGCCGAAAATGCCACCTTCAATGAGGTCTCCTACCTCCTGATCAAGGGTGAGCTCCCGACCCCGGAAGAGCTCCACAAGTTCAACGACGAGATTCGTCACCACACCCTGCTGGACGAGGACTTCAAGTCCCAGTTCAATGTCTTCCCTCGCGATGCCCACCCGATGGCCACCCTGGCCTCCTCGGTTAACATCCTCTCCACCTACTACCAGGATCAGCTGGATCCCCTGGATGAGGCTCAGCTGGACAAGGCAACCGTCCGCCTGATGGCGAAGGTTCCGATGCTGGCTGCATACGCACACCGTGCCCGCAAGGGTGCGCCGTACATGTACCCGGACAACTCCCTCAATGCCCGTGAGAACTTCCTGCGCATGATGTTCGGTTACCCGACCGAGCCGTACGAGGTTGATCCGATCATGGTCAAGGCCCTCGACAAGCTGCTCATCCTGCACGCAGACCACGAGCAGAACTGCTCCACCTCCACTGTCCGCATGATCGGCTCCGCGCAGGCGAACATGTTCGTCTCCATCGCCGGCGGCATCAACGCACTCTCCGGCCCGCTGCACGGTGGCGCCAACCAGGCTGTCCTCGAGATGCTCGAGGAGATCGCAGCCAACGGCGGCGACGCAACCGACTTCATGAACCGCGTGAAGAACAAGGAGAAGGGTGTCCGCCTCATGGGCTTCGGACACCGCGTCTACAAGAACTACGATCCGCGTGCAGCCATCGTCAAGGACACCGCCCACGAGATCCTCGAGCACCTCGGTGGCGACCCACTGCTGGATCTGGCTCTCAAGCTGGAGGAGATCGCCCTCAACGACGATTACTTCATCTCCCGCAAGCTGTACCCGAACGTGGACTTCTACACCGGCCTGATCTACCGCGCCATGGGCTTCCCGACGGACTTCTTCACCGTCCTGTTCGCCATCGGCCGCCTCCCGGGCTGGATCGCCCACTACCGCGAGCAGCTCGCCGATCCGGGCGCCAAGATCAACCGTCCTCGCCAGATCTACACCGGTGAGACCGCACGCAAGATCATCCCCCGCGAAGAGCGCTAGGCAACGGGTCTGACGCACCCTCGGTGCGACCCGCTTCGGCCGGAGCCAGAGAATCTGTCATAATGACAGGCGATGGTTCCGGCCTTTGCTGTGTCCTGTGAAGCCCCGCCACGGGGCCGTACAAGGACACGGCAGCTGAAACCCCAACCTCGTCACGATCTTTCAAGGAGCATGTGAACCTTATGGAAAAGCCACAGATTGAAGCCCAGACCGGACCCGTGCCAGAGGACCTGGTGATCAAGGACCTCATCGTGGGTGACGGTGCCGAGGCCCAGCCGGGCGGTGTCGTCGAGGTCCACTACGTCGGTGTCGATTTCGAGACCGGTGAGGAGTTCGACTCATCCTGGGACCGTGGCCAGACGAACCAGTTCCCGCTCACCGGCCTGATCGCCGGTTGGCAGGAGGGCATCCCGGGCATGAAGGTTGGCGGACGTCGTCAGCTGACCATCCCCCCGGAGGCTGCCTACGGCCCGGAGGGTAGTGGACACCCACTGTCCGGCCGCACCCTGGTCTTCATCATCGACCTGATCAGCGCCTAGTTCAGATCAGCCAGGCGCTCATAGTGCCTGAAGCGCTGTTCCCGACCCACCCTCTCCGGATTGGTTTCCAATTCGTGGAGGGTGTTGTCAATTGCGGCCACAACCTCCCCGATGAAATCATCGTGTTCCGCGATGAGTCCGTCGATGATCCCGGAGGCCAGCATCGCATGGGCGGACACCCCCTGCCGTTCCATCATCTCCGGGGCGTGGGAGGTGTCACGGTAGATGATGGCGGAGGCGCCCTCCGGGGGCAGCGGGGACAGCCAGGCGTTCTCCGCCGCCAGCACCCGGTCGGCGGGCAGCATGGCCAGCGCACCGCCTCCACAGCCCTGGCCGAGGATGACGGAGACGGTGGGCACCGGAGCGTCGACAAGCTCCCCCAAAGTCCGGGCGATGGAACCGGCGAGCCCGTTCTCCTCCGCCTCCCGCGACAGCTCCGCGCCGGGGGTGTCGATGATGCTGATGATCGGCAGCTGCAGCTCCCTGGCCAGGGCGATACCGCGGCGGGCGAAACGCAGTGCGGCCGGCCCGAGCGGGAGGTGGTGACGGTCCTGCCCGATGAGCACGACCGGACGGCCCCCGATGCGGGCCAGCGCCACCGTGGTCGCCCGCGAGATGCGACCGTCACCTGTGCCGGACAGGGTCACCACGTTTCTGCCCAGACGCGACACCAGATCGGCCACCCCGGGGCGACCGGGTTCCCGGGTGATCATGATCGACTCCCACGCACCACGTGGTTTCCCGGGTGCGGCGAGCTCACGGGGCGTGCCTGGCGACGCCTCCCCCAACACCCTCATGATCTTGACCACCGCCGCACGCAGCTGGGTGGGGGAGACCACCCCGTCGATGACACCGTGCCCGGCGAGGTTCTCGCCCCGCTGCACGCCCTCCGGCATGGGGGTGCCGGTGGTCAGCTCCACCACGCGGGGACCGAGGAAACCCAGCAGTGCATCCGGCTCGGCATAGGTGAAGTGGCCGGCGGAACCCCACGAGGCCATCACCCCACCCATCGTGGGGTTACGCAGGTAGACCAGGAACGGCAGGTGGGCGTCCTTGTGCCGGTAGACGGCGGTGGTGATGGAGATCATCATGGCGAACGCCGGGGTGCCCTCCTGCATCCGGGTGCCACCCGAGCACGGCGAGATCAACAGCGGGAGACGTTCCCGCGTGGCCCGGTGGATGGCCTGGATGAGACGACGGGAGGTGGCGGCACCGATCGAACCACCGAGGAAGGCGAACTCGGAGACGATGAACGCCACGCGGGAGCCCTCCACCGTTCCCTCACCCGTGATCACCGCCTCATCCACCCCGGATTTCTCCCGGGCGCGGGCAAGCGCCTCCCGGTAGTCATCATCTATCTCCCCGTACTCCGGGGGAGTGTCCCAGAAGCAGAAACTGTCCTTGTCCAATACCTGATCGATCAGATCCCTGGCGGAGGTTCGTGTCATGGTCTCAACACTAACGATTCCCGGGGTGTTATTCCGGTGGTTGAGGCCATCCGGGGTGGGCGCGGGTGGTGTTGAATGAGGGTATGACATACCATGACGCATCCAACCCGATCATGAGCCCGACACCGAGTCCCACACTGAGCCTGAGCGACGGGTCCGAGATCCCCCAGATCGGACTGGGGACCTGGCAGATGCACGGCGAGGAGGCCTACCGGACCGTCCGCGAGGCCATCGGTATGGGCTACCGCCACATCGACACCGCGAAACTCTATGACAATGAGGTGGAGGTCGGTCGCGCGGTGACCGATGCCATCCGGTCGGGTGAGGTCACCCGGGATGAGCTGTTCATCACCTCCAAGGTATGGAATGACGATCAGGGCCGTGAACAGGCCGCCCGGGCGTTCCAGGCCTCCCTGGCGCGCCTGGGCCTGGACTATCTCGATCTGTACCTCGTGCACTGGCCGTGCCCGAGGAAGGGACTGTACAACGAGACCTTCGAGGCGGTCGCCAGGATCCAGGGTCTGGGGCAGGTCCAGTCGATCGGTGTGGCCAATTTCTACGCCGGGGTGTTGGAGGACCTCGTGGTCACCACGGGGATCGTGCCGGCGGTGAACCAGGTGGAACTGCATCCCGGCTTCAGTCAGGCACCCCTGAGGGCGTTGCATGACAGGTTGGGCGTGGTCACCACCGCATGGGCACCATTGGCGCGGGGTGGGGTTCTATCGCATCCGGTGATCAAGGGAATTGCGGGCCGGTACGGGGTCCCGGCGTCCGCGGTGGTATTGAGATGGCTGGTCCAGTTGGGGGTGGTAGCCATCCCGAAGTCATCCGATCCGGGGCGTCTGCGCAGCAATCTGGATGTCCACGGCTTCCAACTTTCGGTGGAGGAGGTGGAGCGCATCACGGCGTTGGATGAGGGGCCGGGGATGGGTCGTCTCTTCCATGACCCCGAGGAATTTCCGGCCTAACCTGCCCGATTTTAACCCCAGAAACAGAGATCATGCCGAAAAAGCCGGTATGTGAAGCCCGTTAACTATTACAACCGCATGTTAACAGGGTTAACAAAGTCATCATCATGTGCTCTTTTGGGGGTAGATCGTCAGCGATTATAACGGCTGGTTAAAGCTGTTTTCGGGTGTATCGGGTGTGGAAGTTTGGGAAAAGTTTCATTAATCGCTATCGCATTGCAATGTGAGTTAGGTAACTTCACATTCACACGTTTAGCTGTGACCGACAACATATTTTCCGGTCGTCGGCGAAATGTAGTGAGACATTCAGTTTCCGGGGGAGGCCGGCACCTCCCCCGGAAACCGGTTACCAACACCCTGCTCGAGGGATATGAAAGCGAGATGAATTTCCAGTGAGTGCAGAACCTTCAATCCGGGAGCGTCGTCAGCCGACAGCTCAAGAATTCCGGGACATGCAGAACAGCCAGGAGTTCGGTGAACTCCGCAGCAAGTTCCGCTCCTTCGCATTCCCGATGACCATCGCGTTCTTCGTGTGGTACATCGCCTACGTACTGATTGCGACCTTCGCCAGTGAGTGGATGGCCACCCCGGTGTTCGGATCCATCAACATCGGCCTGATCTTCGGGCTGCTCCAGTTCGTTACCACCTTCGTGATCACCTATGTGTACATCGTGTTCGCGAACAAGAACCTCGAGCCCCGCCAGTCTGCAATCCGCAAGAAGATGGAAGGTTAAACCACCATGAACTCAACCCTTCTCCTCGCACAGGAAGCGACACCCGAGGGTGTCGGTAACCCGATCCTCAACATCGCTGTCTTCGTTGTCTTCATCGTCGTCACCATGACCGTGGTGATGCGCGCCGGTAAGAGCACCGGCGAATCCACCGACTTCTACACCGGTGGTGCCTCCTTCTCCGGCACCCAGAACGGCCTGGCCATCGCAGGTGACTACCTGTCGGCCGCCTCCTTCCTCGGTATCGTCGGTGCCATCGCGCTGAACGGTTATGACGGATTCCTCTACTCCATCGGCTTCTTCGTGGCCTGGCTCGTGGCGCTGCTGCTGGTGGCCGAGCCACTGCGTAACGTCGGCCGCTTCACCATGGCGGATGTTCTGTCCTTCCGCCTGAAGCAGAAGCCGGTCCGTGTGGCCGCCGCCTTCGGTACCCTCGCCGTGAGCCTCTTCTACCTCATCGCCCAGATGGCCGGTGCAGGTTCCCTCGTGTCCGTTCTGCTCAACATCCACGAGTTCGTCTGGCAGGCGGTTGTGGTCGGCATCGTCGGTATCGTGATGATCGCCTACGTCCTGCTCGGCGGAATGAAGGGCACCACCTACGTCCAGATGATCAAGGCTGTCCTGCTGGTCGGCGGTGTCGGCATCATGACTGTCCTGACCTTCTGGAAGGTCAAGGGTGGCATCACCACCCTGCTGAATGATGCCGTGGAGACCCATGCTGACTCCGAGCACCTGGCAGCCAAGGGCTACGAGGCCACCCAGATCCTCGAGCCCGGCCTGCAGTACGGTGCGAGCCTGACCTCCCAGCTGGACTTCATCTCCCTGGCCATCGCACTGGTGCTCGGCACCGCCGGTCTGCCCCACGTGCTCATGCGCTTCTACACCGTTCCCACCGCCGTCGAGGCACGTAAGTCCGTCACCTGGGCCATCGTCCTCATCGGTGCCTTCTACCTGATGACCCTGATCCTCGGTTACGGCGCTGCCGCACTCGTCGGTCCGGATGATATCCTCGCCGCCCCGGGTGCCCAGAACGCGGCAGCCCCGCTGCTGGCCTTCGAACTCGGTGGTTCCATCTTCATGGCTCTGATCTCCGCTGTCGCCTTCGCCACCGTGCTCGCCGTGGTCGCCGGTCTGGCCATCACCGCCTCCGCAGCTGTCGGTCACGACATCTACAACGGTGTTCTCCGTGACGGCAAGTCCACCGAGGCCGAGCAGGTCCGCGTCTCCCGCATCACCGTGATCGTCATCGGTGTCCTCTCCATCGTCCTGGGTATCCTGGCCATGACCCAGAACGTCGCCTTCCTGGTCGCCCTGGCCTTCGCCATCGCAGCGTCCGCCAACCTGCCGACCATCCTGTACTCCCTGTACTGGAAGAAGTTCAACACCACCGGTGCCGTGGCCGCCATCTACACCGGCCTGATCTCCGCACTGCTGCTGATCTTCTTCTCCCCGGCAGTCTCCGGCACCGAGACCTCCATGGTTCCCGGCGCGGACTGGGCCATCTTCCCGCTGAAGAACCCGGGCATCATCTCCATCCCGCTGGCCTTCCTTGCCGGTTGGATCGGCACCATGGTTGGTAAGCCGGACAACATGGATGACCTCGCTGCCGAGATGGAAGTTCGTTCCCTCACCGGCGTCGGTGTCGAGAAGGCTGTTGACCACTAATCCACAGCTGAATCCGAACCGGTGTGGTGCCTTCGGCACCCACTAGCCACCACCACTGTTCCCCCGCGGGAACAGTGGTGGTTTCTTTATGCATTAGGATTGTTCGGCGTGTCATCATCTTCCTACGTCCACCCCGGGTGGCGTCTTTCCACATTTCTGCTCGCAGTGGTCATCGCTGTGGGCGGTCCGCTGATCATCTTCACGGATGACGGTGAGAAGGCAGGGGAGGGCGCGGGGGAGAGCGTGCAGAGAACCACGGTGTCAGCGGGGTCGGACATCACCGGTAATTCCAGCTACTCGGATTTTGTGGAGAACTCCACCGGCTCCCAGGTGACCTATCTGCAATTGGACGGGGAGTTCCGGACCGGGACCGCCACTGAGCGGTTTGCACGTCCGGCACTCAGCCTGAGCAAGCTCTACATCGCGGACTATGTCCTGGACAACGGCACCGTGGAGGAGAAGTACGCCGCGGTGGACATGATCAACACCTCCTCCGACATCTCGGCCAGTGAACTCTTCGAGAAGTACCCCGAGGCCGTTGATGTCACGGCTGATAAATACGGACTGTTATCCACCCGGGGGGCGGAACGCTGGGGATACTCGGTGACCTCCACCTACGACGTGGTGAAGTTCGTCGCAGCGCTCCTGCGGGACGATCCCACCTCACCGATCCTGGTGGCCATGGCTGCGGCCGACCCGATGGCCGCCGATGGCTATGACCAGGACTGGGGTACCCATGTGCTGCCGGGTGTCATCGGAACCAAGTGGGGATGGTCTGATGATCGCCTGCTGCACTCCTCGGTGTCCTTCGGTACGGACTTCGTCGTAGCCGCAGCCGTGACCGGTGATGCGGAGGATCTCACCCGGTTGGTGGAGAATCAGCTGGGGGATGTCCGGGAGCGTTCCGCCGGGGATTAGCGGGGCCACCAACGTATCCGGGCCGGGAAACCACATGGTTTCCCGGCCCGGATACGTTTAATAATGAAGAGGTTGCCCGCTAGCTGGATAGCGTGCCCAGAACCCGCATCAGCTCGGAGATGCTCTGTGGGTTGAGGGCGGAGTGGGGGAGGGGCTCCTGGGAGCCCGGCAGCGGTGGGACAACGTCGTCGACCACATTGCCGGGGGTCCACTGGCCCCAGTCGTGGGCGTAGACGTGGTTGATGTCGATGCCCACACCATCCAGGCGGTCCTTGTCGATGCGTACCTGGTGCAGTGCGGCACGGGGATGGACCTGGCCGGTGCCGCCCCAGTTGTGCATCCAGAAGAATTCACCGAGCCCGTCACTGATGGCCCAGTCGATGACGTTGTAGTTGCCGTAGACACCGAGGCGGTACCCGGCGGCCTCGAGCGCGGTCTTGAAGGCCTGGAGGTAGGGGCGGATCTGGTTGAGGTACTGGGTCCGCGTCGGGTTGTCATCGATGGCGACATAGATGGGGCGGTTGGTGGGGCCACCTGCCGCGAGGTGGAGGGCGATGGCCTGTGGTGCGTGGACCCCGGCGCCGGCGGCCCCGTTGAGCCAGTCCGCGGTCGACCCCTTGCCGTACTGGTAGACCGAGGCGGTTTTCAGCCCCAGGGCGGCGAAGCTGCGGGTCTCCTCAAGGGTGACGGGCTTGCCGAGCATCCAGCTTTCCGTTCCGGGGCGGCGCTGGGAGACATAACGCACTGCGCCCAGATGTCCCGCTGCCTTGATGGATGCCGCGCTGGGCACGCCGGCGGCGTAGTCGATGACGGTTCCCAGGATGGGGCCGACGGCCGTCGCCCGCGGTGCCACGAGGATGCCCGCCGCGCCTGCTGCCGCAGCGACACCAGTCACCTTGAGGAACGTCCTGCGGTTGATGGGTGTGTTCATGAATCTCCGATCCCACTTAGGTCCCAAGCATAACGGTAATTAACAGCAATTAACGCTTGATAACAGTGGTTAACAATAACAACACGGGATCATGGGGGCCAGAGTTCGCGGAAAACTCCTCCGGACATACCCTCAATCTGTGATGTTCCACACACGGATAACCGTGTTTCCTGCGAAAACTAACCCCTGCCAGGTAAACGTGAGGGTTCATTCACCTTTTTCGGCTACGTTCGCGTAACCTACGCATTCGTAAGTGGTCATGGGACACCTGTGCCCATTCCAAGACTTAGGAGCTTTATTTCGTGAGCATCTCTTCACTGACACCGCTGCATTCCTTCAAGGAGCCAGCAATTCTGTACGCAGGTCAGGCATCCGCCTGGCAGCAGGTGATCGCCGACGCCAGTGTCGACCACATCGCCGCCTCCCATCTCCGCGAGCTGCTGTCCCGCGCCCGGGCAAAAACCGCCCCCTTCGCACGCCAGGTGACCTCCATCGTCCCCGGGTCGCTTGCGCGTCTGGAGGAACTGACCCGCGAAGGCTCGGATCATGAGTCGGATATCGATCCGCAGCCGGCCGTGTCCATCCCGGGCATCGTCCTGGGCCAGGTCGCGGCAACCCGTCAGCTGCGGGATCTGGGCCTGGATGTGGACAACGCCACCCGCCTGGGTCACTCCCAGGGCATCCTCGGTGTCGAGGCAGCCGTCAACGAGGAGGACGTCCTCGCATTCGCCATCCTGCTCGGTGCCGCCGCCTCCCGGTTCGCCGGTAAGGGCTCCCACATGCTCTCCGTGCGCGGACTCGAGCGTGACACCATCCACGAGGTCGTCGCCGATGTCGACGGTGTCGAGGTCTCCCTGCGCAACGCACGGGCACACTTCGTCCTCTCCGGTAAGCCGGCACAGCTGAAGAAGGCCGCCGCGGCCCTCCAGCACGCCGCTGATGCCTTCAACGAGGACATCAACAACAAGCGCAAGGGCGGCTCCCTGCTCGAGCCGAAGTTCGACTACCTGCCCGTTGCCATCCCGTTCCACCACTCCTCCATGCAGGAGGCGGTCAACATCGCCGTCGAGTGGTCCGAGGCCTGTGGTCTCAACGTCGATGCCAAGCGACTGGCCTGCGCCATCCTGGTCGACCACTCCGACTGGGTTGCCCAGATCTCCCAGCTGAAGGCCGATTATGTCCTCACCCTGGACGCCGGTCTCGCCCGTTTCACCGCGCCCCTGCTCGAGGGCACCGGCATCACCCAGCTGCCCGCCTACACCGCCGCGGAGCGCGACAACCTGGCACGTCCCGGCTACCAGATCCCGACCGCCGTCGACTGGTCCGAGTTCGCACCCAAGCTGGTCAAGCTCCCCACCGGTGAGACCAAGGTCCAGACTCGTTTCTCCACCCTGACCGGCTACTCGCCGATCCTGCTCGGTGGCATGACCCCCACCACCGTGGATGCCACCATCGTCGCCGCAGCCGCCAACGCCGGCTACTGGGCCGAGATGGCCGGCGGCGGACAGTACTCCGAGGAGGTGTTCAACCGCAACAAGGAGAACCTGGTCAGGCAGCTGAACCCGGGCCGAGCCGCCCAGTTCAACTCCATGTTCTTCGACCGTTACATCTGGAACCTGCAGTTCGGTGCGCAGCGCATCGTCTCCCGCGCCCGCGCCGCAGGTACCGCCATCGATGGTGTGGTCATCTCCGCCGGCATCCCCGAGCCCGAGGAGGCCACCGAGCTGCTCCAGGGCCTCAACGAGGACGGCTTCCCGTACATCGCCTTCAAGCCAGGCACCGTCGACCAGATCCGCGCCACCCTGGCCATCGCCGACAACAACCCCGACCACGACATCATCATGATGGTCGAGGACGGCCACGCCGGTGGACACCACTCCTGGGTCAACCTCGATGATCTCCTGCTGACCACCTACGCCGAGGTGCGTGCACGCAAGAACGTCGTGCTCACCATCGGTGGTGGCATCGGCACCCCCGCCAAGGCCGCCCACTACCTCACCGGTCAGTGGTCCGCGGACCTCGGCTACCCGAAGATGCCTGTCGACGGCATCATCATCGGCACCGCCGCCATGGCCACCAAGGAGGCCACCACCTCACCAGAGGTCAAGCAGGCCCTGGTGGACACCCCGGGTATCGACCCGCAGGATGCCGGCGGCTGGGTTGGCCGCGGTGATTCCCGCGGTGGCGTCACCTCTGGTCTGTCCCACCTGCATGCCGACATGTACGAGCTGGACAACGACTCCGCAGCAGCGTCCCGCCTGATCTCCTCCATCGACTCCGATGATGTCGAGGAGCACCGCGAGGAGCTCATCGCCGCCATCAACAAGACCGCCAAGCCGTACTTCGGTGATCTCGAGGAGATGACCTACGCCGAGTGGATCGAGCGCTGGGTCGACCTGGCCCACCCATCCCAGGACCCGACCTGGGACGATCGTCTCTTCGACCTGGTGCACCGCCTGGAGGCACGCCTCCACGACGCCGACCACGGTGAGATCGAGACCCTCTTCCCGGACCTGGCCTCCATCGAGGATGCACCGGCCGCCGTCGAGAAGCTCCTTGCCGCCTACCCGCACGCCCGCGAGATCAAGGTCTCCGCCCGCGACGCCGCGTGGTTCATCGGTCTGTGCCGCAAGCACCACAAGCCCATGCCGTGGGTCCCGGCCATCGACGCCGACCTCGCCCGCTGGTGGGGTCTGGACACCCTGTGGCAGGCCCACAACCCGCGCTACAGCGCCAACGCCGTCCGCGTCATCCCCGGCCCCGTCTCCGTCGCCGGCATTGACCGCGTCGATGAGCCCGTCGCCGACCTCCTCGGCCGTTTCGAGGAGGCCTGCATTGAGGCTGTCGACGGCGAGCCCGTCGAGATCTACGCCCGCCTCAACGAGTCCAAGAACGAGCGCGAGCTGCTGCTGTCCGCACCGCACATCGTCTGGCACGGCAACCTCATCGACAACCCCGCACACGTCCTGGAGGACGGTGCCTTCGAGCTCATCGAGGAGGACGGTTACTGGATCATCCGCATCCTGGCCGACTCCGTCTTCGATGACATCCCCGTCGAGCAGCGCCCCTACCTGGTCAAGCACGTCGACATCCCCGTCGAGCTGAGCGATGCCGTGGCCACCGGCGCCTCCCCGGTCGTCTCCCGTGAGAAGCTGCCCGAGTCCGTCTACGCACTGCTCGCAGGCGTGGCCGGTGTCGGTTCCGTGTCCGCCGCCGGCGACAAGATCGAGGCCCTGCCCACCAAGATCGACGACGGCACCGAGTTCGGATACGTCCGCGACTCCTTCACCCTGCCACGCGAGCTGCTCACCGCCCACACCGCCGTCACCGGCGCAGCCCTTGAGGAGCACAACGTCGGCACCGGCGACGTACTGGTCGGTGTCTGCTGGCCCGCCCTCTACGCCTCCCTGGGCACCGGCAAGCTTTCCGACGGCTACCCCGTCATCGAGGGTCTGCTCAACGCCGTCCACCTCGACCACCTCCTGGACCTGCGCGTCCCACTCGAGGAGCTTGCCGACGGCCGCACCATCGACGTTGAATCCCGCTGCGCCTCCATCGAGGAGTCCTCCTCGGGCCGCATCGTCACCGTGCGCCTGACCCTGTTCTCCGAGGGTGAGGTCGTGGCCAAGCTGGTCACCCGCTTCGCCATCCGTGGACGTATCACCACCACCGACCTGGCACAGCCCGCCGAGGCCTACGGTGGACGCGACGAGGTCATCGAGGACACCCCACGTTCCTTCGTGCGTTCCGCCACCGTCACCGCCCCGGCCGACATGACCCCGTTCGCCATGGTCTCCGGTGACTACAACCCGATCCACACCTCCGCCAACGCCGCCAAGCTCGTCGGTCTCGACGCGCCCCTGGTGCACGGCATGTGGCTGTCCGCCACCGCCCAGCACCTGGCCGGCCTCGGCTCCGAGGTCGTCGGCTGGACCTACTCCATGTACGGCATGGTCCAGCTCAACGACATCGTCGACATCACCGTCGAGCGCGTCGGCCGTTCCGGCCTCATGCCGGCCTACGAGGTCACCTGCCGCATCGACGGCAATGTGGTCTCCCGTGGCCAGGCGCTGCTCAAGGCACCGTCCACCGCGTATGTCTACCCGGGCCAGGGTATCCAGGCCAAGGGCATGGGCCAGGGCGACCGCAACGCCAGCCCGGAGGCCCGCGCCGTCTGGGAGCGTGCCGACGCCCACACCCGCGCCAACCTCGGATTCTCCATCCAGCAGGTCATCGATGAGAACCCGGTGGAGCTCAAGGTCGGCGACACCACCTTCGTCCACCCGAAGGGTGTCCTCAACCTCACCCAGTTCACCCAGGTCGCCCTCGCGGTCGTCGCCTACGCCCAGACCGAGCGTCTCAAGGCCGCCGATGCCATCGTCGATGGTTCCCTCTACGCCGGCCACTCCCTCGGTGAGTACACCGCCCTGGCATCCCTGGGCAACATCTTCGAACTCGAAGGTGTCATCGATGTGGTGTTCTCCCGCGGTTCCGCCATGCACTCCCTGGTCCCGCGTGATGAGCAGGGCCGCTCCAACTACGCCCTGGCCGCCTTCCGTCCGAACATGATCGGACTGTCCGGTGCCGAGGTGGAGAACTGGGTCGACCGCATCGCCGAGGAATCCGGCGAGTTCCTGCAGATCGTCAACTACAACGTCGACGGCCAGCAGTACGCCGTTGCCGGCACCCTCAAGGGCCTGAAGGCCCTCAAGGCCTCCGCCAGCGCCAACCCACGCGCCTACGTGGACATCCCCGGCATCGATGTGCCGTTCCACTCCAGCGTGCTGCGTCCGGGTGTCCCGGCCTTCGCCGAGAAGCTCGACGAGCTGCTGCCACAGGTCATCGACATCGATGCCCTGCGTGGCCGCTACATCCCGAACCTGGTCGCCCGCCCATTCGAGCTGACCCAGGACTTCGTCGATGCCATCCTGGCTGTCGTCCCGTCCGAGCGCCTCAAGGGTGTCAAGGTCGAGGAGATGGAGGAGAACAAGCTCGCCCGCCTGCTCCTCATCGAGCTGCTGTCCTGGCAGTTCGCCTCCCCGGTCCGCTGGATCGAGACCCAGGCCCTGATCATCGGCCAGGTCGACCAGATCATCGAGGTCGGCCTCGCAGCATCCCCGACCCTGACCAACCTGGCACTGCGCACCATGGATGTCATCGGTGAGTCCCGCCCGGTGTTCAACGTGGAGCGCGATCAGGATCAGGTCATGCTCAACGATGTCCGCCAGGCACCTGTCGTGGAGGTCGAGGAGGAGGACACCCCGGCGGCTCCCGCCGAGTCCTCTGCACCCGCCCCGGTCACCGAGTCCGTGCCGGCACCGGCAGCTCCCGCCGCCGCACCGGTCGCCGTCTCCGATGCCCCTGAACTGAAGTTCAACGCATCGAACGCGATCATGACTCTGTTCGCCCTGCAGAACAAGATCAACATCGACCAGATCACCCCGGCGGACACCTCCGAGACCCTCACCAACGGTGTCTCCTCCCGTCGTAACCAGATGCTCATGGACATGTCCACCGAGCTGTCCGTCCCCACCATCGACGGCGCAGCCGATGCCGATGTAGCCACCCTGCAGGGTCGTGTCGTCACCGCCGCACCGGGCTACAAGCCCTTCGGTCCGGTCCTGGGCGAGGCCATCCGCGCCCGCCTGCGTGCACTGCTCGGTGCCGCCGGCCTGAAGGCCTCCTACGTCGGTGACCGCGTCACCGGCACCTGGGGTCTGCCCGAGAGCTGGGTCGCCCACGTCGAGGTCGAGCTGTTGCTGGGCACCCGCGACGGCGAGTCCGTTCGCGGTGGCGCCCTGGGCTCCCTGCCCGAGTCCGCCTCCAACAAGGGTGAGGTTGATTCCCTCATCGACGCCGCCGTCAACAACGTCGCGGCAGCCAACGGCACCTCCGTGTCCCTGTCCGCCGGTGGTTCCGGTGGTGGCGGTGGAGTCGTCGACTCCGCAGCCCTGGACGCCTACGCCGCCACCGTCACCGGTGAGGACGGCGTCCTGGCGAACATTGCACGCGGTATCCTGACCCAGCTCGGACTGGATACCCGGGATGACGCCCCGGCCGCCGAGGCCGACACCGAGCTCTACGAGGCCGTCGAGGCCGAGCTGGGTGCCGGTTGGCAGAAGATGGTCACCCCGGTGTTCACCGCCGAGCGCGCCATCCTCTTCGATGACCGCTGGGCCTCCGCACGTGAGGACCTCGCACGTCTGGCCACCGGTGCCGACATCGCCGTTGAGCGTTTCGCGGGCACGGGTGAGACCGTCGCAAAGCAGGCAGCCTGGTGGGCTGACCACGTCGAGGACACCACCCTCGCCGCAACCCTGACCGAGGTCTCGAAGGTTGCCCTCGAGGCAGCCGACGAGCCACACGCCGAGGATGTCGCACTGGTCACCGGTGCCGCACCTGAGTCCATCGCGGGTGCCGTCGCCGGCCGCCTGCTGTCCCAGGGCGCAACGGTCATCATGACCGCCTCCAACGTGTCCCAGGCACGCAAGGAGTACGCACGTCAGCTCTACGCCCAGCACGCCTCCCCGAGCGCGAAGCTGTGGATCGTTCCGGCGAACATGTCCTCCTACCGCGATGTCGATGCCGTCATCGACTGGATCGGCAATGAGCAGCGCGTCACCGTCGGTGGCTCCGTCACCGTGACCAAGCCTGCTCTGACCCCGACCCTGGCGTACCCGTTCGCGGCACCGTCTGTCTCCGGCAACCTCTCTGATGCCGGTCCGCAGACCGAGAACCAGGCACGTCTGCTGCTCTGGTCCGTCGAGCGCACCATCGCGGGTCTGGCCGACCTGGCCTCCCGCGGTGCAGGTGAGCGCGTCCACATCGTCCTGCCGGGTTCCCCGAACCGTGGCATGTTCGGTGGCGACGGTGCCTACGGCGAGGTCAAGGCAGCCTTCGACGCCATCCTGGCGAAGTGGGGCTCCGAGACCGGCTGGCCACAGTACGTCACCCTGGCGCAGGCACGGATCGGCTGGGTTGCCGGTACCGGCCTGATGGGCCGCAACGACGTCCTGATCCCGGCCGCTGAGAAGCTGGGCATCCACGTCTACACCCCGGAGGAGATCTCCACGGAGCTCGTCGGACTGGCGTCCGCTGAGTCCCGTGAGCAGGCGCTGACCGCGCCGATCGACTACGACCTCACCGGTGGTCTCGGCGGCGGAATCTCCATCGCTGAGCTGGCAGCCTCCCTGGAACAGGACGAGGTCGAGCAGGTCGAGACCGACTCCGCCACCATCAAGGCACTGCCGTCCCCGAAGAACCCGGTCCAGGCACCGGGCGCCGAGGTCGGCGAGGTCAGCGTGGATCTGGACGACATGGTCGTCATGGTCGGTGTGGGCGAGATCTCCTCATGGGGTTCCGGCCGCACCCGCTTCGAGGCCGAGTACGGCATCCAGCGTGACGGTAGCGTTGAGCTGACCGCCGCCGGTGTTGTCGAACTGGCCTGGATGATGGGCCTGATCACCTGGTCCGAGGACCCACGTCCGGGCTGGTACGACGCCGAGGGCACCGAGGTTCCGGAAGAGGACATCTACGACCGTTACCGTGACGAGGTTGTCGCCCGCTGTGGTATCCGCGAACTGGTCAACGATGCCTTCCTCATCGACGGTGGTTCCATGGACGCAGCCGAGATCTTCCTCGACCGCGACATCACCTTCACCGTCACCAGTGAGGAGGAGGCCCAGGCCTACGTGGATGCCGACGCATCCGCCGAGATCGCCGAGGTTGACGGCGAGTGGACCGTGACCAAGAAGAAGGGCTCCACCTCCTTCGTGCCACGCAAGGCCACCCTGACCCGCTCCGTTGCCGGTCAGCTGCCGACCGATTTCGACCCGGCCAAGTGGGGTATCCCGGCCTCCATGATTGATGCGATGGACAACATCACCGCATGGAACCTGGTCACCGCCGTCGATGCCTTCCTGTCCTCCGGCTTCAGCCCCGCTGAGCTGCTGCAGGCTGTCCACCCGGCTGATGTGTCCTCCACCCAGGGCACCGGTATCGGTGGCATGCAGTCCCTGCGCAAGCTGTTCGTCAACCGCTTCCTGGGCCAGGATCGTCCCTCCGACATCCTCCAGGAGACCCTGCCCAACGTCGTGGCTGCCCACACCATGCAGTCCTACGTCGGTGGCTACGGTCAGATGATCCACCCGGTTGCCGCCTGTGCCACCGCGGCTGTGTCCGTGGAGGAGGGTCTGGACAAGATCCGCCTGGGCAAGGCCGACTTCGTGGTCGCCGGTGGTATCGATGACATCCAGGTCGAATCCCTCACCGGCTTCGGCGACATGAACGCCACCGCCGATACCCAGACCATGCTGGACAAGGGTATCGATCCGCGCTTCATCTCCCGCGCCAACGACCGTCGTCGTGGCGGCTTCCTCGAGGCCGCCGGTGGTGGCACCGTGCTCCTGGCACGTGCCTCCCTCGCAGCCGAGTTGGGTCTGCCGGTGCTGGCCGTGGTTGCCCACGCCCAGTCCTACGCCGACGGTTCCCACACCTCCATCCCGGCCCCGGGCATCGGTGCCCTGGGTGCCGCACGGGGTGGCGAGAAGTCCGTCCTGGCGAGGGAACTGAAGAAGATGGGTCTGACCCCGGATGATGTGCGTGTGGTGTCCAAGCACGACACCTCCACCAACGCCAACGACCCGAACGAGTCCGAGCTGCACAGCATCCTCTGGAAGACCATCGGCCGCGACGCGGACAACCCGATGTTCGTCATCTCCCAGAAGACGCTGACCGGCCACTCCAAGGGCGGCGCCGCACTGTTCCAGATCGGTGGTCTGGTCTCCGTCCTCGAGACCGGTAAGTTGCCGCAGAACGCGGCCCTGGACTGTGTGGATCCGGAGATGCAGGCCAAGGGCGAGAGCCTGGTCTGGCTGCGTGAGCCACTCGACCTGGGTGCCGGTGCCATCAAGGCCGGTGTCCTGACCTCGCTCGGCTTCGGTCACGTCGCCGCCCTGGTGGTCATGGCCACCACCGGTGTCTTCGAGCAGGCCATGCGCAATGCTGGTCTGGACGTGGAGGCATGGCGCAAGCGCGCCACCGAGCGTCTGCGCGCCGGAGCCAACCGCCTCGAGGCCGGCATGGTCGGTCGCGCACCTCTGTTCGAACAGGTCGACGGACGTCGCCTGCCTGAGCGCGGCGCCCACGAGGCTGAGATCAACATGCTTATCGACGCCGACGCCCGCCTCGGCGCCGACGGCACCTACCCGGCCGCGCGCTAGGTAGGTGGTGCGGGTCAACCAGCCAGGTTGACCGGCATGGGAGCATGACTCGAACCGCCCGCCCCTTGTTTCTCCTCAGGAGAGCAGGGGGCGGGCGGTTTTTATCTGTGGCACGGCGGTGGGACGCATGAAAAACCCGCCTGCACCGTGGTCTCCATCAGTGTGGGGGCCGGTGTGCAGGCGGGCGTTATATAGGAGTAATCGTCTAACGCGATTAATGGCCTTAACGGCTCAGGCTGTAGGCCTTCTTGGATACAGCGATCTGATCGTCGGAGTCCGACGGGGTATCAGCCTTGTCCACCCGTGGTTCACGGGCGAAGAGGAATCCGAACCAGGCGACGGCAGCAATCGCAGCCAGCACCATCCAGCTCCAGCGGGCACCGACGTATCCGGTGGCCACCGAGTAGACATAGGGGAAGAGGAAGGCACCGATATTGCCCAGGGACAGCACGAGGCCGAACGCGGTGGAGTAGTTGGCCGGGGAGATCTCATCCGGGTACTCACCATGCGCCACGGTGGCGGGGGAGAAGTACATCGAGCCCAGGATGCCGACGAGTGGCAGCGCGATCCACAGACCAGCGCCACTGATGAACGGCAGGATGGCCAGCATGATCACGAGCAGACCCGCAGGGATCCACAGGGTGGGCAGGAAGCGGCGTGCACGGTCCGCGATGACACCGCTGGCCAGGGCAGCCGGGATACCGAGGAGCAGCATCAGGGCACCGAGCAGACCGGCGTTTTCAGCGGAGAAACCGAATTCGCTCTCCACATAACCCGGGCCGAGCTGGGAGACGGTGAAGAGGACGCCATAACCACAGATGCTGCCGATGCCGATAGCCCAGATGGAACGGGAACGCAGCACCTGACCGGTTGCCTTGAGGGTGAAGTGACCACCGTCGAGTTCATCGGTGTGGCGGGGCGTGGTGATGAGGAACACCGAGGCCACAGCCACGATGAGGCTGATGGCGGCGGCGATGAGCGTACTGACGCGCCAGCCGTAGGAGTTGATGAGCAGCGTCCATACGTACAGGCCGAGGGCGGAGGCGCCGGTGAAACCGACACCGTTGACCAGACCGCCGACGATCAGTCGGGAGTGTTTGGCGGGGGCCCAGGCGGTGGCCAGGGGGAAGGCCGCACCAGCCATGAAGGACATGGCCACACCACCGAGTCCACGGGAGAACACGATCATTCCGTAGCTCTGGGCGAAGGCGAAGATGACGGTGGAGAGCGTCAGGGCGAAGGCACCCCAGACAGCAACGCGTTTCGCGCCCCAGGCCGCGGCGGCGAAACCGGCCGGGACGTGGGCTACCGCGTAACCGAGGAACCAGATGGATACCAGGAATCCGATCTGGGTGAGGTCGAGGGAGAATTCGTCAGCCAGCGCTCCGAATGCCGGGACGGTCGCATACATCTGGAGTCCATAGGCGAAGGACAGAAGCACTGTCATGGTGATGGAGGCATAACCCCGGAACCCCAGTCCGGGTGAGGTCGTCTCAGTGTGTATAGGCGGCGTCAAGAATAGGTCCCTTCTTTTGGTTGAGTGACAGGAACCTATAAACACTAACAATAATGCTACCTATTATAAAGGTTTAGATTGGTGAAAAGGCCCGGAAGTGGAGGTAAAACCTATTGAATAAGGACGGTGTTCCGGCTGTGAAAATGGGGGGTGTCCCTATGTTTTTGTCAAGAGTCAGGCCCTGTACTCAAGAAACAGCTTCGGGGGTAAGTGCTCATTCCTGAGTGTGGGCATGGTTGATCGGCTGGTCAGTGTGTTCATTGTTGATCAGCTGATCGTACTGACTCGGAATTAGGCAGCCGCCCTGGCAGGAACCTCCCGGAAGAATTCAGCTCGGGTCAACATCGCGTAGATGACATTGCACCGCCGCCTGGCCAGGCACATGATCGCAGCATTGTGGCGCTTGCCCTCAGCCCGTTTTCGTTCATAGTAGGTCTTCGACGGCTCGTGGAACCGGATTGATGCGAATGCCGAGTAGAACAACGCATTCTTGAGTCTTTTGTTACCTGATCTAGCCGGGAATTCACCTCGAATGGATGTGCCGGACCTTCGGGTCACCGGGGCGATCCCCGCATAGGCAGCCAGGTGGCCGGCGGACCGGAAGTCAGAACAGTCACCGACGGCCAGGAGGATGTTGGCTGCGGTCTTGATGCCAACTCCCGGCATGGACATCAAGACCTGGTGAAGAGGGAATTCTTCGAGTAGCTCCTCGACTTGTTCCGCGATGGTCTTGCGTTGTTCCAGCAAGGCTTTGATGTTGGTAGCCAACTGCGGGATGACGATTTCCGCAGCTGTCGTGCCAGGCACTGTTACGGTCTGGGCTTTCAGACCATCAAAGATCGCATCCACGAGTGTGGTGGGATCCTTCTTGGCGCGTTTACTCATCCAGGCTAAAACCCGGTGGTAACCGGCCTTCTTCATCTTCGTCGGTCCGCCGTAGTGGATGAGCATGTCCAGGACCAAGGGCCTGGTGATGATGTCGCCAGCCAGGGCTCGTTCGAAGCTGGGGTAGATCTGGGTGAGCACGCTGCGCAGTCGGTTAATCGTGCGAGTGCAATCCTTGGCGATGTCATCATCGAATCCGGATAGCATCTTCAACGCCGACAGGATTTCGTTATCCCGGTCTACTGCCCGCAGAGTGTGTGGCATGGTCCGTGCGGTATCGGCGATGATGAAGGCGTCCCGACGGTCGGTTTTAGACCGCCCTGGATAAAGATCAGCGGCCTTGCGCATCGCTAATCCGGGCAGGTAACCCACCAGACAGCCGGCATCTCTAGCCACTGCGATGGGCAGGGCACCGATGGTGTTGGGTTGATCGACAACCACCAGGACGGTGCCATGGGTCTGGAGTTCGGTGAAGACTTTCCGGAGTTGGTTTTCGTCTTGGGGCAGGGGTTTGTCGTAGATGATCTCGCCTGCAGGGGTCATGGCGCAGGCGTGGTGGGCGGTTTTACCGACGTCGAGTCCGATGGTGACGTCGATGGTGCCGGTGGTCATAGCCGGCCTCCTCGTGGTGTCGTAGCAACAGTGACGGTCAAACTGCGTCGCTGGTGTCTTGACATCCGATGCTGGCACCCACGTTACAAAGAGAACTGAACCTTGAGAGGTCGTCCGTGTCCCTATCAGCAGTCAACGGATGTCCTGGTAGCCCGGCGGCAACACCCCCCGGATCATGTGAACTACAGGGCAATTAAGCCATACCGGGCCCAGCGACTATCCCCATTATCGGGGATACCATCAAAGTAACGGGTGATTGTCCGCCCGGGAGATTAGGGAATTCTTATGTTTCCACTGTTGGCACCCCATGATCACCGGCTGGGGGTCGACTATGTGGGCGGGGATGGGAATTGCATTGGAGAGTGTGGCGAATGCAGGGGAAAAAAATTCTGCCGAAACGTGAATAAAATTCCTTGGGGGCGTGACCTGACCCTTGCCTCCCAGTGCGAGGCAGCTGATCCGGGATGTGCCGGGCGCACACGCTCCCGTCCCCGTCGGTACCAATGGCATCGACGATGAGAAGAAAAACCTCCTGGACACCCGATCAGGGTGTTCAGGAGGGTGAATGGTGCCCTGGAGAGGAATCGAACCTCCGACACCCGCTTTAGGAGAGCGGTGCTCTATCCACTGAGCTACCAAGGCGTACCCGACTAGATTAGCGTATCCCCACACCCGGGGTGAAAAGGGGGCAGTCTAAACGGGAATACCGCTCTTAACGTGGTGTTACGACGTAGACTGGAAAGGTATTCGAAACTTACCTCAAGGAGTGGTCATGTCTGAGCTGAAGCCCTCGTTCCACGATGTGCAGCGCCGACCAATCGTTGTCCGCCAGATCACTAAGGACAATGTTCCTGCCCTGGCCGTCGATGAGATCCAGGAAGACGGTTCCACCCGTCGCATCCTTCTTCTGAACAAGTACGACGCCAAGCAGCTCAGTGCAGCTTGTGATCGCTACCTGCAGGAGATCTTCTCCATCACCTTCTCCGGTGTGAACACCGATCTGTCCCCGGAGGACATGGCGCGTCTGTTCGGCGAGGAAGACGAGTAGAAATACCGTCCCCCACACTGCATAACGCATAAACGGCGCCCGTCATCAGCCCAATCAGGCTGGTAGCGGGCGCCGTTGGTGTGTCGGGGAGGCGTCGACAAGCAGGCTTTTAGGACAGATCCTGGATCTTGGCGATGACCTCCGCCACCGGCGGGTTGGTGGCGTGGGAACCGTCGGAGAATTTCACGGTGGGCACGATGCGGTTGCCATCATTGACGGATTTCACCCACTCGCCGGCCTCCTCATCCTGATCCACGTCGATGACCTCGTACTCGGCAGGGTCGAGGTCCTTCAGACCCCGCATCAGCGATGCGCAGTAGGGGCACCAGTCGGTGGCGTAGATGGTTGCATGTGCCATGGTTATTCTCCTTGTGAAGCGGTGTTAGGCGATGTGGTTGTTATTCACCCAGCGCTGGAACCTGAAACGGTGGGTGTCACTATCCTGCCACCCGGTGTCAGTCTCAAGGGTGAAGAAGTCGGGGATCTCAGGGGCGTAGACCGCGCGGTCACCGAGTTCGTCGGCGAAGGTGGCGTCGATGACGGTGACCTCCAGAACGTCGGTGTGCTCGATGGTGGCCCGGTACACCTCACCGCCGCCGATGATCCACCCCGCTGCGGGCAGTTCCCGGACAACGGTGGCACCTGTGGACCAGTCACCGGGTTCCCGGCGCGAGAGCACAAAGTTCTCCCGGCCCGGCAGGGGACGGAAACGCTCCGGCAGGGATTCCCAGGTCTTACGACCCATGATGACGGGTTGCCCCAGGGTGACCTCCTTGAAATGGCGGAGATCCTCGGGGATGTGCCAGGGCATGCCCGCGCCGTCACCGATGACCCCGTCGAGGCCCTGGGCCCAGATCGCGCCGATCATACCGCGACCTTGCCGCGGATGAGCGGGTGCGGATCGTAGTTGCTCACGGCAATGTCCTCGAAGGTGTAGTCGAACAGGGACGCAGCCTTGTTCAGTTCCAGGGTGGGGTAGGGGCGCGCCGCGCGGCTCAGCTGTTCATCGACCTGTTCGGTGTGATTGTCATAGATGTGGCAGTCACCGCCGGTCCAGATGAACTCACCCACCTCCAGGTCTGCCTGCTGGGCGAACATGTGCGTCAGCAGGGCGTAGGAGGCGATGTTGAAGGGCACACCGAGGAACATGTCGGCGCTGCGCTGGTAGAGCTGGCAGGACAGTTTCCCATCGGCGACATACAGCTGGAACAGCAGATGACAGGGGGGAAGCGCCATGTTCTCCAGTTCGGAGACGTTCCATGCGGAGACGATGTTACGGCGGGAATCCGGATTGTTCTTCAGCATCTCCAGTGCACGCGAGATCTGGTCGATGTGGCGACCGTCCGGGGTGGGCCAGCTGCGCCACTGCACGCCGTAGACGGGACCGAGCTCGCCGTCCTCATCGGCCCACTCGTTCCAGATGCGGATGTTGTTGTCCTGGAGCCAACGGACGTTGGAGTCACCGCGCAGGAACCACAGCAGTTCACCGACCACGGAGTGGAAATGAACCTTCTTGGTGGTCAGGAGGGGGAAACCCTCCTGCAGGTTGTAACGGATCTGCTGGCCGAACAGGGAGGTGGTGCCGGTGCCGGTGCGATCGTCCTTATGGGCGCCTTCGTCTCTGATGGTGCGGAGGAGGTCCTCATATGGGGTGGGAATGGCAGTCATGATTCCCGAGTGTAACCGCCGGAGACCAGAAGTTGAAGAAAAGCCCAGCCGACCTAGTAGGCCCCGTTCTCCTCGCGGTATTTCGCGGCCAGGTCGAGGATCTCCTCGGCCAGCTCCGGGCGGCAGATGAGCACGTCAGGCAGGAAGGTGTCCTTGTGGTTGTACGTCAGTTCGGAGCCATCGAGGCGGGAGCAGTGCAGGCCCGCGGCCTTGCACACACCCACCGGGGCGGCGGAGTCCCATTCGTACATGCCACCGGCGTGGATGTAGGCATCATAGTCACCGAGCAGAACGTGCATGGCCTTGGCACCGGCGGATCCGAGTGCCTCGGTATCGAAGCCGAGCTGTGCGGCGATATGTTCCGCCACCTGCGGGGGACGGTTGTGGGAGATGGCCACCTTCCCGGAGAAGGGGCCGGAGACTGCGCGGGCATCGGCGGAATGGAAGACCACACCCAGGTCGGGCAGACCGACGGCGGCGTGGGTGGGGATGCCGTTCTCCACCAGTGCGATGTGAACCGCCCAGTCCTGACGTCCCGTGGCAAACTCCTTGGTGCCGTCCAGGGGATCGATGATCCAGACGCGGTTCTTGTTCAGACGCTCCAGGTTGTCGGCGGCCTCCTCGGAGAGGAAACCGTCATCGGGGCGGTGCTGCTCCAGAACCCGGGCGATCCAGTTCTGGGCCAGGTCATCACCGGCATCACCGAGGTTGCGTCCCCGCAACACACCGACGTTGCGGACACCCTTGAGAATTTCACCGGTTCCCTGCGCCAGGCGCTTGGTCAGAATGGAATCATTGATCTGAGCAGTCATGACACTGATTCTAGACTTTTGGTTACATTGGGGCATGGCCAACAGCATTCTCTCCAGGTTCCGTCCCCAGGTGTCGGAGTGGTTCCGGGACGTCTTCGAAGCCCCCACTCCCGTGCAGGAGGGGACCTGGCGCGCGGTGGCCGATGGGGAGAACGCCCTCGTGGTCGCACCGACCGGTTCCGGTAAAACGCTTGCCGCTTTTCTGTGGGCACTGAATTCACTGGTGGAACAGACAGGTCAGACGGTTCTGGACACCGGTAGCCCCACCCCGGTGGAGGGCCGCCGCGTCAGGGTGCTCTACATCTCGCCCCTGAAGGCGCTCGGTGTGGACATCGAGAACAATCTCCGGGCACCCCTGAC
Organism: Corynebacterium efficiens YS-314; assembly: GCF_000011305.1. NCBI lineage: Bacteria > Bacillati > Actinomycetota > Actinomycetes > Mycobacteriales > Corynebacteriaceae > Corynebacterium > Corynebacterium efficiens. Next base: position 978,531 of record NC_004369.1, read on the forward strand.
CGGCATTGCCCGTACCGCCTCCCGCATGGGGCTGGATGTGCCCAACATCACCGTCGGTGTCCGTTCGGGCGATACCCCTGCCGCCGAGCGGGCCCGGCAGGTGCGCAAACCCCCGGACATCCTCATCACCACCCCGGAATCCGCCTACCTCATGCTCACCTCGAAGGCCGGGGCCATCCTCAAGGATGTGGATGTGGTGATCATCGATGAGATCCACGCGATGGCCGGCACCAAACGCGGTGTGCACCTGGCGCTGACCCTGGAACGCCTGGAGAAACTGGTCGCCCGGCCCATCCAGCGCGTCGGCCTGTCCGCCACGGTCCGGCCCCTGGAGCGCGTCGCACAGTTCCTCGGCGGGGACCGCCCGGTGACCATTGTGGCCCCGCCCGCGGAGAAGAAGTGGGATCTGACGGTCACCGTCCCGGTGGAGGACATGTCGGATCTGCCCGTGCAGGAACCGGGATCCACCATCGGTGACTACGTCATTGATGATCCCCTCGGTCTGGCCGGCCCCGGCGAGGCGGAATCCGCCCTGCCCACGCAGGGTTCGATCTGGCCGTTCATCGAACATCAGGTCTACCAACAGGTGATGTCGGCGAGGTCCACCCTGGTCTTCGTCAATTCGCGTCGCACCGCGGAACGTCTGACCAGCCGCCTCAACGAGATCTGGGCTCTGGAGCACGATCCGGAGTCGCTGTCCGCGGAACGCCGTCGCCCGCCCGCGCAGGTGATGGTGGCCGCCGATGAGGTGGGGCAGGCACCGGCGGTGATCGCGCGTGCCCACCACGGTTCGGTGTCCAAGGATGAACGCGCCATGACCGAGACCATGCTCAAGGAGGGCACCCTCAAGGCGGTGGTGTCCACCTCCTCCCTGGAACTGGGCATCGACATGGGTGCTGTTGATTTGGTGGTGCAGGTGGAGTCGCCCCCGTCGGTGGCCGGCGGGCTGCAGCGCGTTGGTCGCGCCGGGCACTCGGTGGGTGCGACGTCGACAGGCTCCTTCTACCCCAAGCACCGCTCCGACCTCGTCCAGACCGCGATCACCGTCGAACGGATGACGCAGGGACTGATCGAGGAGCTGAAGGTGCCCATGAATGCGCTGGATGTGCTGGCGCAGCAGACCGTGGCGGCCACCGCGATCACGGATGTCCACGTCGATGACTGGTTCGACACCGTGCGCCGCGCATACCCCTATCGCGAGCTCGACCGGGAAGTCTTCGACTCGGTGATCGACCTGGTCAGCGGTGTCTACCCGTCGACGGATTTCGCCGAGCTGCGTCCGCGCGTGGTCTACGACCGGGTCTCCGGCATGCTCGAGGGCCGCCCCGGCGCGCAGCGGGTCGCGGTGACCAGCGGTGGCACCATCCCGGACCGTGGCATGTTCGGTGTGTTCCTCATGGGCGGGGAGGGCACGCCCCGGCGCGTGGGTGAGCTCGATGAGGAGATGGTCTATGAATCGCGTGTGGGTGATGTGTTCACCCTCGGTGCGTCGAGCTGGCGCATCGAGGAGATCACCCGCGATCAGGTGCTGGTCACGCCCGCGCCGGGGCATACCGGCAGGCTGCCCTTCTGGACCGGTGACCAGGCGGGTCGGCCCGCCGAGCTGGGCCGCGCCCTGGGTGCTTATCGACGCCGTGTTCTCGCCGATCCCACCACCTCCGGACTGGAGGGATGGGCGCATGACAACCTGGTGACCTACCTGCGTGAACAGGAGGAGGCCACCGGCATCCTGCCCGATGAGAAGACCCTGGTGCTGGAGAGGTTCAGGGATGAGCTGGGGGACTGGCGCATTGTCCTGCACACCCCCTATGGCCGCGGTGTTAACGCCGCGTGGGCCCTGGCCATCGGGGCGCGGATCGCGGAACTGACCGGGATGGACGCTCAGGCGGTGGCCGGTGATGACGGCATCGTGCTGCGCCTGCCGGAGGGCGATGAGGAACCCGGGGCATCACTGTTCATGTTTGACGCCGATGAGGTGGAGAAGACCGTCACCGAGCAGGTCGGTAACTCGGCACTGTTCGCCAGCCGGTTCCGGGAATGCGCGGCGCGTGCCCTGCTGCTGCCGCGCCGCAACCCCGGCAAGCGTGCACCCCTGTGGCAGCAGCGCCAGCGTGCGGCCCAGCTGCTGGACGTGGCGCGGAAATACCCGAGTTTCCCGATCATCCTGGAGACGGTGCGGGAATGCCTGCAGGATGTCTACGATCTGCCCGCGCTGAAGGAACTGGTGGGGGATCTGCAGCTGCGCAAGGTGCGCATCGCCGAGGTGACCACCCAGCAGCCGAGCCCGTTCTCCTCCTCACTGTTGTTCAACTACACCGGTGCCTTCATGTACGAAGGGGATTCCCCCCTGGCGGAGAAACGCGCCGCCGCACTCGCGCTGGACCCGTCGCTGCTGGCGAAACTCCTCGGCGAGGTGGAGCTGCGCCAGCTGCTCGACCCGGATGTCATCGAGGAGGTCCACACCCAGCTGCAACGCAAGGGCGAGCGTCGGGCCCGAAACAATGAGGAACTGGCCGACAGCCTGCGCATCCTGGGGCCCATCCCCCTCGATGAACTCGGTGAACACATCAGTTTCGACGACCCGGACCTGGGCGACCGTGCGATGACGGTGCGCATCAACGGACGCCCGCACCTGGCGCAGGTGCTCGACGCCCCGCTGCTTCGCGACGCCCTCGGGGTACCCGTCCCACCCGGCGTACCCGCCCAGGTGGAGACCATCACCGACGCCCTGGAACAGCTGGTCAACCGGTGGGTACGTACCCGCGGTCCCTTCGTGGCCCAGGACCTCGCCGAGGCCTTCGGCCTGGGTATCGCCACCGCCCACACTGCGCTGCGCAACGCCGATGTGGTGCAGGGCCGCTACCGGCAGGGTGTGCAGGAACAGGAATACTGCGCCACCGAGGTGCTGCGCCGCATCCGCAGCCGCAGCCTGGCGATCGCGCGCCAGCAGACAAAGCCGGTCTCCCAGTCCGCGTTCGCCCGGTTCCTGCTGGACTGGCAGCAGGTGGCCGGCGTCGACAAGCATCCCACCCTGCGCGGGGTCGACGGCACCTTCGCCGTCATCGAGCAGCTCGCCGGGGTGCGCCTGCCGGCCAGCGCGTGGGAGGATCTCGTGCTGCCGCGCCGGGTGGGGGACTACACCCCGCTGCACCTGGATGAACTCACCGCCAGTGGGGAGGTGCTGGTGGTCGGCGCGGGACAGGCAGGGTCGCAGGATCCGTGGATCATGCTGCTGCCCGCCGACTATGCCGCCCAGCTCATGCCGGAACCGGTGACCACCGGGCTGACCGCACTGCAGGAATCTGTGCTCGAGGTGCTCGCCCCCGGCGGTGGGTTCCGGTTCGCCGATATCCTCGCCGATGTCACCGGTGAGGATCTCGGCCTGATCACCGGGCACATCTCCCCGGAGCAGCTGCGCGAGGCGCTCTGGGGTCTGGTGGAGGCAGGTCTGGTCAGCCCGGACTCCTTCGCCCCGGTCCGCGCGCGCCTGGCCTCCGGCACCACCGCCCACCGCGCCAAACGACGCCCCAACCGTTCCCGGCTGCGGATGGGACGCACCTCCTTCGCCCAGATGGAATCCTCACCCCCGGACATGCGGGGCAGGTGGTCGCTGTCGGTGCGCCCGGCGCTCGATGCCACCACCCGGTCACTCGCCCACGGCGAGGCCTGGCTGGACCGCTACGGTGTGGTCACCCGCGGCAGTGTGGTGGCTGAGGATGTCATCGGTGGTTTCGCCCTGGCCTACAAGGTGCTCTCCGGATTCGAGGAGAGCGGCAAGGCCATGCGTGGTTATCTCATCGAGGGCCTCGGCGCGGCACAGTTCTCCACCCCGGCCATCATCGACCGCCTGCGTGGCATGGATGACTCCCCGGATGTGGAGGGTTGGCCCTCCGGCACCACCGACCCCGAGGTCTACCTCATCGCCGCCGCCGATCCCGCCAACCCCTATGGTGCCGCCCTGCCGTGGCCGGAACAGGGACCCAGCCGGGCGGCCGGTGCCACCGTGATCATCGCCGACGGACTGCTGCTGGCACACCTCACCCGCGGCGGGCGCACACTGACCCTGTTCACCGAGGAGATCACCCATGTCGCCCGGGCACTGGCCATCCAGGAGAAACTGGTGGTGGAGAAGATCAACGGCGAATCCGTCTTCGATTCCCCCCACCTGCCCGCCTTCCGGGCTGCAGGTGCCTCCATCACCCCGCGCGGCATGCGGTTTCGGTCGGGGGCGGCACCGGGGCAGGAGGCCCGCGCCGGTGGCAGGTCGTATGGTTCGCGGTCCACTGCCGACGCACCCCCGGTGCCGGGGCTGCCCCCACAGGCCGATGATGAAACCCTGTCCTTCGATGACCCGATCCCCTTCGACCCGCCGGGGAGATCAACTGGCAGATCGCCCTACCAGGGTGGGAACAACAGGCCTTTTCGTGGTGGCTTCGGACGGCGTTAACCTGAAGACATGCCAGAGGGTGATTCCGTATTCCAACTGTCCCGCCGCCTCCAGTTCATGAGGGGGCGGGAGGTGCTGGCCACCTCCCTGCGTGTGCCATCGGTGGCACTGCATGATTTCACCGGCCGAACGGTGCACCGGGTCTGGCCCTACGGCAAGCACCTGTTCATGCAGTTCGGGGAGGAGATCCTGCACACCCACCTCAAGATGGAGGGCACCTGGTCCATCCACCGCAAGGGCGACCGGTGGCGCAAACCCGGCCACACCGCCCGCGTCGTCCTCGACCTGTCCGGGGAGGAAACCATCGAGGTGGTCGGGCACTCCCTGGGCTTTGTCAAGGTCTTCCACATTAGCGACTATCCCGACCGGGTGGCCTACCTCGGCCCCGATGTCCTGGCCCCTGAATTCGACCTGGAGCAGGCGAAGGCGAATATCCTCGCCCGCCCGACACGCCCCATCGGTGAGGCGCTGCTCGACCAGTCCAACCTGGCCGGGGTGGGTAATGAATACCGTGCCGAGATCTGTTTCCTCATGGGTGTCCACCCCGCCACACCGGTGGCACTGGTCGACATCGACAGGACCCTCCATCTCACCCGCCGCCTCATGTGGGAGAACCGCAACTCGCCGATCCGGGTGACCACCGGGGTCCGCCGCGCCGGGGAATCCAGCTATGTCTTCGGACGCAACAACAAACCCTGCCGACGTTGTGGCACCCGCATCGTCAATGCTGAGCTGGGCGATCGGATCATCTGGTGGTGCCCACGCTGCCAGCCACTACTATCGGGCGCATGAGACTCCTCCTGAACATCATCTGGTTACTCTTCGGTGGCATCTGGCTGGCCCTGGGATATGTCCTGTTCGGCATCCTCGCCTGCATCCTCATCATCACCATCCCGGCCGGTATCGCCAGCTTCCGCATGGCCAACTACGCCCTGTGGCCTTTCGGCCGGACCGTGGTCCGCAAGACCCACGGTGGCAATGGCCTGTCCGCGATCTCCAATTTTATCTGGTTCATCATCGCCGGACTGTGGCTGGCCATCGGCCACATCACCACCGCCGCGGCCCAGGCCATCACCATCATCGGCATCCCCCTGGCCATCGCCAACATCAAGATGATCCCCGTGACCTGCTTCCCCTTCGGCAAGCACATCGTGGACAATGACCGCATCCCCGTCGGTTATGAACCGATGATCAGGTTGTAGAACCCCCAGGATCTACCGCTGCCGGCGGGTGGATCCGGCACCGGAGTCGGTGGCACCTCCGGTGGGATCGGTGACGGCATCGCCCGTGGTTTCTCCGGTGGCGGTGTCGGTGGATTCCCCAGTCGTGTCTTTCTTGAGGCGTTTGTTGTGTCGCCTCAGCAGGTGCAGCACCACACCGACGAGTATCAGTGCGATGAGGACATAGACCACGGAGGAATAACTCTCGAAGGCGCGGGTCACCGTCTCCCACTCCTCACCCAGCCACACACCCGCCCAGATCAGGATGGTGTTCCAGATCAGTGATCCCACCGTGGTGAGGGCACCGAAGACAAGGGGATTCATGCGGTCGATGCCGGCGGGGATGGAGATGAGACTGCGCACACCGGGGACCAGACGTCCGAAGAACACCGACCAGGTGCCGTACTTGTCGAACCAGGCCAGGGCGTCATCGACATCCTTGGGCTCCACCAGCCACATCCAGTCGGCGATGCGCCGCAGGCGTTCCGCACCGAAGGCCTGCCCGACGTAGTAGAGCAGATACGCTCCGGAGACAGAACCGATCACCGAGGCGATCAATGCCGCCCACACGTTGAATTCCCCCTGGGAGGCGGTGAAACCCGCCAGAGGGAGGACCAGTTCACTGGGGATCGGCGGGAACACGTTCTCGAGGAAGACAGCGATGCCCACGCCTGGCGCGCCGAGCGCCTCCATGATGCGGATGACCCAATCAATGATCACTTATTTCTACTTTCTGACTCGTAATAGACAATCTCCTCCTCCCGCCTCATGTCCACGATCATGCGGGGGATCATGGGGACCAGGAAAATGCCGAAGAACGCAAACATATGCCATTCGACGTGGAAGACAAACCGGATGATCCCCATGAACACGAAGAAGACGGCGATGCAGACGATGTCCAAGGTGGATAATTGACGTCCGCGTGTGCGTTGGAAGGCGCTGGGCGGACGGGTTGTCCTGGGCATGTCACCGAGATCCTTGAAGATCCGCTCCAGATCACTGATGTCATCTGCCACCGCGAGCAGGAGCTTCTTGGTGTCATATTCCTCGGCGGTCAACCTGCCATTCTTCAGATGCAGATCGAGCGTATGCCTGGCGGCGTTCCTGTCGTATGAATTGAGACGGCTGTCTTTAGAACCCACGGGAAACTCCTAGTCTCTTGCCTGGTCTTCCACATGAACCTGACGGGTTGCGAAGAATCCACCACCGAGCACACATGCTGTTGCCACGAGAAAGAGGATGAAGACCGTGGAAAAACCACCGGTGATGTCCACGATGATACCGGTGAGCAACGGCCCCATGCAGGCGATCGTGTAGGCCAATCCCTGGCCGAAGGAACTCAGTGCCGTGGCCCCCGCGGTGGTGCGTGCCCGGACGTTGATCAGGGTCAGTGCCATGGTGAAGGCGAGTGGCCCCAGACCGGAGAGGGTGGTCCACAACCAGGGCGCGACCATCGGTGCGAAACACAGACCGGCGTTACCGACCAGGAACACCACGGAGGAGAGGACCAGGACGGGATACGGGTTGCGCATACGCGCGGCCACCCACGGCCCGATGAAGTTGAGGGGGATACCCAGTAGGGACCACCAGCCGAGCAGGGCTGCACCCAGGGTGGGGTCGGTGACCATCTGGGGAAGGAAGGTCATCAGTGAGTAGGTGGTGAACGAGGTGAATCCGAACATCAACCCCAGGCCGATCCCGACCGGTGTCCTCCAGACCGGGATCCGCATCGCCGGCACCGGGGCGGCCACGTCCGCCCGGGGTGCCGGGGTGGTCAGGAGGGGCAGCCAGGTCAGCGCGGCCAGCACACCGAGTACCGCCCAGGAGCCCAGGGACCACCGCCAACCGCTCAGACCCATCTGGGTCGCCCAGGCAGACAGCGGGACGGCCATCACTGGGGCCAGGGACTGGGCGATCTGAGAGGTGGTCAGGTAGGTCGTGGACATCCCCGCCACCCGGTTGGGGAAGTACTCCCGAACAGCCAGGGGCAGTAACGCGTTGGTGATGCCGATGGCAAACAACGCCACCACCGACCCACCCACCAGGCTGGTAGGGCCACCCAGCACGCGGAGGACCTGGCCAGCAGCGGTGACCAGCATGGCCGCCATCAGCAACTGGGAGGTGGTGAACCTCGACTTCAGGCCGGGCAGTGCGAAGGCGGCGATGGCGAACATGGCGGTGGGTATCATCCCCAGCACGCCGAATAGCGAGGCCCCGACCCGCAGATCGTCCTGGATCTCCGACACCAGGGGTGCGAGTGCCGTGACGGCAGTGCGCAGATTGGTGGCGGTCAGAGCGATGGCGGTCAGGGCCATCAATCGGGGGTATCTCACACCCTCCGATCGTAAGGGAATACCTATCGATTTGTGCGGTACCACCTGATCAGCGCGTCGGTGGAGGAGTCACCGGAGTCGACCTCCACCTCGCCGGAGACCGCGGGAGCCAGGTCACTGGCCTGCTGTTTGCCCAGCTCCACGCCCCACTGGTCGAAGGAGTTGATATCCCAGATGACCCCCTGGACGAAAACGATGTGCTCATAGAGCGCGATCAGCGCGCCGAGCACCGCCGGGGTGAGCTCCTCGGCGAGGATGGTGGTGGTGGGACGGTTGCCCGGCATGACCTTGTGGTTGATCAGGTTGTCGTCGACACCCTCGGCGGCGATCTCCTCGGCGGTCTTGCCGAAGGCCAGCACCTTGGTCTGGGCGAAGAAGTTGCTCATGAGCAGATCGTGCATGGACTTCTCACCGGCGGGCAGATCCTGCTTCGGGCGGGCGAAACCGATGAAATCCGCCGGGATGAGGCGGGTGCCCTGGTGGATGAGCTGGAAGAAGGCGTGCTGGCCGTTGGTGCCGGGCTCACCCCAGTAGATCTCGCCGGTGCCGGTGGTCACGGGGGAGCCATCACGACGCACAGACTTGCCGTTGGATTCCATGGTCAGCTGCTGGAGGTAGGCGGCGAACCGGGACAGGTCCTCGGAGTAGGGGAGGACCGCATGGGTCTCCGCGCCGAAGAAATCGGTGTACCAGACACTCAGCAGTGCCATGAGAACCGGGACATTCTGGCCGAAGTCGGTATAACGGAAGTGTTCATCCATGGCACGGAAACCACCGAGGAAACGCATGAAGTCGCGGGGACCGATGACGGCCATGAGGGACAGGCCGACCGCGGAGTCCACGGAGTAGCGGCCGCCCACCCAGTCCCAGAACCCGAACATGTTCTCCGGGTTGATGCCGAAGGCGGTGACCTTCTCGGCGTTGGTGGACACGGCAACGAAGTGCTTGGACACAGCCTCCTCGGAACCGAGCTGCTCGATGAGCCAGTTCTTCGCGGCGTTGGCGTTGGCCAGGGTCTCCTGGGTGGTGAAGGTCTTGGAGGCGATGACAAACAGGGTGGATTCGGCATCCAGGTCCTCCAGGACTGAGACCATGTCGGCCGGGTCGACGTTGGAGACGAACTCCGCGGTGATGCCGGCGGTGGCGTAGGCACGCAGGGCCTTGGTGGCCATAGCCGGGCCCAGATCGGATCCGCCGATGCCGATGTTGACCACCTTCTTGATGGTCCGCCCGGTATACCCCAGCCACGCACCGGAGCGCAGCGCGGTGGCGAAGTCACGCATGCGCCCCAGGACCTCGTGGACATCGGCGGCGACATCCTGGCCATCAACCTCGAGGCTCTCCTCCACGGGGAGACGCAGGGCGGTGTGGAGTACGGCGCGGTCCTCGGTGTTGTTGATGTGCTCGCCGCGGAACATGGCCTCGATGCGGTCGGTGAGGCCCGCCTGCTCGGCGAGGGCGACGAGGTCGGTGAGGATGGCGTCGTCAAGCAGGTTCTTGGACAGATCCACCCGCAGACCCGCCGCGTCGAAGGACAGCTTCTCCGCGCGCCCACCGTCCTGGAAGAGTTCACGCAGGGTGGTGCCCTGGAAGGCCTCATACCGCTCGGTCAGTGATTGCCAGGCCGCGGTGGTCGTGATGTCATTCGCCATGAAAACTCCTCGGTGAGAAGGGGGTAAAGGGGATACCTGTCAGGTTAGCGTGGATCACCATGGGTGCGCAGGGTTAGAACCAGGCAGTTTCCCTCCCCTTCCCTCCCCGCATCCCCGGTGGGAATATGGCGGAAGCGCGCCAGCCCACCCCGTTGTCCTGAACCGGGGTGGGCTGATGCCGGTGGGGTGGTGTCGCGGGCTGACGGCTAGTGGCGGAAGATGGCGCCGGCGGCATGGTTGCCGGGCAACTCGTGCACGGTGTCGACCCGGCCACTGTTGATGAGGGTGTTGGAGATCGCGGCATCCAGCTCCACGCTGCGCGGGTGGTTCTCCAGTGCGCGATCGGCCAGGATCAGGGTCTCGACGCGACCGGTCATGGACTCTGCCATGATCAGCTCTGGATCATTGGTGGCCAGTCCGGTGCCGAGCGCCTCGGAGAGACGATCGACGAGGTGGTCATGACGGCGGATGGATTCCTCCTTCACCAGGGGCCATGCCGCGGCGTGCAGATCCAGCTCGCTGACGCGGTCCGGGTTGCCGGAGACGATCGAATCCAACAGGGTGACCGTCTTGAACTGGTCCCGCAGTGCACCCTGGTGCTCATCCACCGCGGCCAGGACCATGGGGCGTTTGTCGTTGGTGAAACGCCTCTCCACGTTCTTGCCCACGTTCTGGAGGAAACCACTGAGCACATTGTGTTCGCGGGGACCGGTGCCATGTGCCGGGCCGGTGCCGTGGGCGGTCTGGTGCTGGATGCGGGGCTCGTTGACCGCAGCGCCCTTGACCTCCTCAGCGGAGCCGGGGATGTTCTCCAGGGGCAGCGGGGTGATGGTGGCACGGTCCGCAGCGAAGAGACGCACCTTGTTCTGGCTCAGGGCCAACAGGAGGAACTCCAGGTCATTGGTGACCAGGGTCATGACGGGGCGCAGATTGGGGTGGTCGCCGACGGTGACCTGCGGGGTGAAACTGCGGTCCAGGCGGAAGTGACGGGTTCTCTCCGGGGTGGCGAAGATGGCCAGTCCATCACACTGGGTCAACCAGAAGGCCTCATCCTTGGCCAGGGTGACCACCGGCTTCAGCAGCGCATCGGCATCAACATCCGGGTACTGCTGGGCCAGCTTCTCACGGGCCTCCTCCAGCAGGGGGCGCAACCGCTGGGAATCGGTGAATTTCTCAGCGCCACCACGGTGGGTCGGAATCACGAAGGACACGGTCGGGCCCGGCTGTTTGGCCAGGCTCTCCAGGTCATCATGTCGGATCGGATCAGAGTGTTTGATGATGTTTCGGGTATCCATAACCTGACCCTACCTAAGCGACCACCGTCACTGCAGGGAATCGGTTCGGACTGTGCTCACAGAGACCTTCCCCGGTCTTGTTTCACACCTTATCTACAGCTTGCCCCGACCCATACGCAGGAGGATCGCAGCCAGGGCCGGGCCCTCCTCACCGATCTCATCACGGAACTGGTTGATGATGGCCACCTCACGCGTGTGCACCAGACGGGTGCCACCGGATTCCATGCGGGTCTTGCCGATAGCCTGCGCAATCTTGGTGCGACGTTTCACCGCATCGAGGATCTCCCGGTTGAGGCGGTCGATTTCCTCACGATACTTCTGGATCTCCGCATCAGAGAGTGGGTCGTCGGTGCCTGACGGCATTCTGATTTCGAAGTTCTCATCCGCATTAGTCATGGGAACTATTCTGCCATGGCCCCCGATAACTCCATGCCCCTGACCACCGCTGGGGTGGTGGTGTCCACCCCACCTAGTACGTTGGAGGGGTGATGAATACTGCACACAATCCTTTTGCCCAGAACGCCTCCGCCACCGCGAAACCCACTGGAGACCACGTCGCCGACGGCGTCGCTGCCTGTGCCGGGGCCGCCGACGGCACCGAGCTCGGGCACGAGTTGACCGCCGGACTCAATGAGCAGCAGAAGGCCGCCGTCGAGCACATCGGATCGCCGCTGCTCATTGTCGCCGGCGCCGGTTCGGGTAAGACCGCGGTGCTCACCCGGCGCATCGCCTACCTGATGAGGTACCGGGGTGTGCACCCCCAGCAGATCCTGGCGATCACCTTCACCAACAAGGCGGCCGCGGAGATGCGTGAACGCGTCGCCGATCTGGTGGGGCCGGTTGCCCAGCGGATGTGGGTGGCCACCTTCCACTCGGTGTGTGTACGGATCCTGCGTCAGCAGGCCCAGCTGGTGCAGGGTCTGAACACCAACTTCACCATCTACGATTCGGATGATTCACGCCGTCTGCTCACCATGATCGCCAAGGATCTTGAGTTGGACATCAAGAAGTTCTCCGCGCGCACCCTGTCCTCGGCGATCTCCAATCTGAAGAATGAGTTGATCTCCCCGTCTGAGGCACTCGCCGATGCCGAGCGCACCCACAACCCCTTCGAAACGGTTGTGGCGCGGGTGTATGTGGAGTACCAGCAGCGCCTGCGTCGCGCCAACGCCGTTGACTTCGATGATCTCATCGGGGAGGTCGTGCGCATCTTCACCGAGCACCCCCAGGTGGCGGAGCATTACCGTCGTCGTTTCCGCCATGTGCTCATCGACGAGTACCAGGACACCAACCATGCGCAGTACCAGTTGATCGCCATCCTGGTGGGACGCCCGGACCAGGACCCGTCCGAGCTGTGTGTGGTGGGTGATTCCGATCAGTCGATCTACGCCTTCCGTGGGGCGACCATCCGCAATATCGAGGAGTTCGAGCGTGATTTCACCGATGCGCGCACCATCCTCCTGGAGCAGAACTACCGCTCCACCCAGACGATCCTGTCGGCGGCCAATGCGGTGATCTCCCAGAATGAGAACCGCCGGCCGAAGAACCTGTGGACGGCCCTGGGGGAGGGGGAGAAGATCATCGGTTATGTCGCCGACAATGAGCACGATGAGGCCCGGTTCATCGCTTCGGAGATCGACGAGCTGGCCGACCGTGGCCTGAGCTACTCCGACATGGCGATCATGTACCGCACCAACAACTCCTCCCGTGCACTGGAGGAGGTGTTCATCCGCACCGGTGTGCCCTACAAGGTGGTCGGCGGAACCAAGTTCTATGAGCGTAAGGAGATCCGTGATGTCATCGCCTACCTGCGGGTTCTGGAGAACCCGGATGACACCGTCAACCTGCGTCGCATCATCAACACCCCGAAACGCGGCATCGGTGACCGCGCCCAGGCGTTCGTGGCCCTGCACGCCGAGAACAACCGGATCAGTTTCGGACAGGCGCTTGTCGACGCCGCCGCCGGCAACGTGGAGCTGCTCGGGGGGCGTGGCCGCAATGCGGTGGGCAAGTTCAATGAACTGATGGACACCCTGCGCGGCGAGCTGCTCTCCATGGTCAACGAGGTCACCGGCATGCCCGACATCGGCCAGGTGATCAGCCGCATCCTGGACATCACCGGGTACAAGGCCGAATTGGAGGCCTCCAACGATCCCCAGGACGGTGCCCGCCTGGACAACCTCAACGAACTGGTCTCCGTGGCCCGGGAGTTTTCCTCCGATGCCGCCAACCGCATGGCCTATGACACCATGGACGGCAGTGAACCGGAGCTGGATGACAGCGAACCGGCCCCGGGCAGTCTCCAGGCCTTCCTAGAACGGGTCTCGCTGGTCGCGGATGCCGATCAGATCCCCGACAATGAGCAGGGCCTGGTCACGCTCATGACCCTGCACACCGCCAAGGGGCTGGAGTTCCCGGTGGTGTTCCTCACCGGGTGGGAGGATGGGCAGTTCCCGCATCTGCGTTCACTCGGTGATGCCAAGGAGTTGGCGGAGGAACGTCGCCTGGCGTATGTGGGGATCACCCGTGCCCGCCAGCGGCTCTACGTCACCCGGGCGATGCTGCGCAGTTCGTGGGGTAACCCGGTGACCAACCCGGCCTCCCGCTTCCTGCAGGAGGTCCCCGAAGGTCTCATCGACTGGCGTCGGGAGGAACCCGCCAACTCCTTCGGCTCCGCCTGGGCACCCTCCGGATCCCCCTATGGTGGCGGACACCCATCCGGTGGCTACGGCTCCCAGACCAGGCGCAGCGCGCCGTCGCGGCCCTCCATCCCCACCAAACAATCCCGGAACAAGGACCTGGAACTGGCGGTGGGGGATCGCGTCAACCATGACAAGTACGGTCTGGGTACCGTTATCGCCGCCGATGGCAGTGGCCCCCGGGCCACGGTGACCATCGACTTCGGTTCCGCCGGCAAGGTGCGTCTCATGCTCATCGGCGGGGTGCCGATGGAGAAACTCTAACCCTGTTATTCCCGGTATTCGGCGAGATCCAGCCTCGGGGTGAACACCCACCCGATCACCCCGGCAACAAGCGGGGCGATCACCAGCGTGCCCAGGATCATCGGCCACAGCGGCCCGGTGAACTGGAGGGTGCCGAAAGAGGTGGTCACCCCGGTCTGGTTGACCTCAGCCAGTGATGCCGAGAGCAGCGCTGCCCCATGGCCGGTGACCAACCCCAGCAGGGCAGCACCGATGGTGCACAGCGCCCCGAAGAGGGCGTTGGACCATCTGCTCACCGCTGGCTCGGCACCCACCGCCTCCAGGATGATCTGCTGGCGCCGGGTCTGTTGGGAGGACAGTGCCAGCACCAGGGCCATCACAGCGATGACCAGGGCGGTGATACCGGCGGATCCCACCAGGTTGTCCCTGATGTGATCCGTGGGCCAGACAGGGAAACTCAACGACACCCCCGCGGTGTCCAGGAAGTAGGCATTCAACTCCCCGGCATCCTCCGGACTGATGGCATCTCCACTGACCAGGACCGCACCCAGGTAGGTGCGTTCCAGGCCGAGTTCCTCGAATGCCTCCTCGGTGATCAGCCGGTCGCTGGACAGGGGAGGCAGAACAGGTCGGGTCTCCACGGCGGTGGCGACAACCTCCCGGGGCTCAGATCCCCGGTTGTCGTAGCTGCGCACCCGCAGCCGTGCGTCCGGGATCTGTTCCTCCAGCGAGGATGTCAGGATGGCCCGACCCCCCAGGTCTGCTCCCCGAATCTGGAACAGATCCAGCAATTCCGGTGAGGCGAGAACAGCCGTCGCGCCGAGGGAATCACCGACGGCGGACACCCAGTCGCGGGCACCGGAGTGCGGATTGGTGGATCCCTCCACCTCCATCCAGCCAGTCATATCACTGTGCCCGTAGACGTCGATGCGTCGGACGTCCCCCAGCTGCGACTCCACCCGGGTGATCGCCGGGTCCAGGTCGCCGGCCACACCGTTGTCCATGCCGAGGAAGACCGTGCCTGCCGGGTAGACGGTCCCGGCTGCCACGGTCATCCTCTCCGACTCGGCATGCGAGGCCACCATCAATCCGGTGGCGACGAAGATGACGCCGGCCAGGGCCGCCACCGCGGGGATCGACCGCATCGATTGGCGCAGCAGATCCCGGGCGGCCAGCCGGAGGGGGAGCGGACCCTTCAGCTGGCCCACCGCCCACACCATCGCGGGGGCGGAGGCCACCACCGCGATGACCGCGAACAGGATTCCGAAACCACCCAGGGCCTCCCGCCACGGCACATAGACATCAGTGGTGTAGGCCCGTGCGGGATCCTCCGTCAATCGGAGCACCAGGAACATCAGACCCAGCATGACCAGAAATACCGGCCCGATCGCCATCCATCGCCGCCAGCGCAGGATCCGGTCTATCCCGCCACCGTGGACACCCCGGATGATGCTGGAACGCCCGACGATGAATGCCGGGAGGAAGGCCGCGGCTGTGGATCCTGCCACCGCCAGAACCCAGGCCGCCAGCAACCACAACCAGTCGACGACCACCGGCCAGGCCGGGTAGGTGGCGGACCACCACGCGGCAGTCCCCACCGTGCCGATGCCCACACCCAGGGTGGCACCGACCAGTCCGGCGAAAAGCCCGTACATCAGTACGGACCAGCGGATATGCCGTGGTGTGGCCCCCTGGGAGGCGAGCAGGGCGAAGGTGCGGGTCTGGCGGGAGACGGAGATGGTGAACACCGGTGAGATGAGCATGAGGAGGAGAAAACCGATGATCGCGACTGGAATGAACCACAGGGCACTCTCCACCACACCCCAGAACACCGAACGGGATGGGGTGATGTCCCCCTCGAAGGTCACCTGATCTGCCGGCGGCGGATTATCGATGACATCCCGGGAGGTCACCGTGAAGCCCACTGCATTGAGCGCCAGCACATCATCCCAGGTGAAGGCCTCCGGGCCGGTGATCGACCAGGAACCCCAGTAGTCACCTGAGCCGGTCACCGGGTCAGTCACCGAGAAGGCCTCCGGGGAGATGACGGTGGGTTCCCGGAACACGGCGGTGCCGGACGGGGTGATCCCGGCGACGGTCACCTCCGTGCCGTGGTCCAGCGTGATGGTGTCCCCGACCTCAGCATCGAGGGAGTCGAGGAAGCGCTGGGGGATGAAGGCCTCACCCGGGGCCGGGGCCATGCTGTCCGTGGTCTGGGTGAAGTACAGCACCACGGAGCGCTCACCGAAGGTGGCACCGGTGGTTCCGGTGAGGGTCAGGTCAATGGTGAACCCCTCCGGGATATTCGCGCGCAGCAGCTCATATTCTGTCGCGCCTGTGGCAGGCTCACCTGCGCAATCTGACAGATAACCGTCGATGCTCTGTTCACACACCCCACCGACATAGGTGGCGGAGGTGCGTGGACTGCTCAGGAAGAAGGAGGAGGACTGCGATCCGTTGTAGACCACCCCGATCGCAGCAAGGGTCACCGGGATCATGATGAGGATGATCGCGGCCAGGGAACGCAGGGGGTGTCTGAGCACATCGCGCCGGGTGGGGCGGGTGGCGGCAGCCAGGGCGGTCATGACTGGATCACCCCGTCACGCATCATCACGGTACGATCCGCCCAGGCGGCGAAGCGGGGTTCGTGGGTGACCAGGATGCCGGCGGCCCCGGCGTCGATACGCGAGCGCAGCACCCGCAGCACCCCCTCGCCGGTGGAGGTATCGAGTGCGCCGGTGGGTTCGTCGGCAAGCAGCACGGTGCGTGGCCCGATCAGGGCGCGGGCGATGGCCACCCGTTGGGCCTGGCCACCGGAGATCTCCTCGGGGAAGCGGTCGGCGAGCCCGTCGAGCCCGACCTCCGCCAGGGCGGTGAGGACAGCCTCGCGGGGATCCACCCCATCCAGTTCGAGGGGCAGACCCACATTCTCCCCGACGGTGAGGGTGGGGATGAGGTTGTAGTTCTGGAAGACCAGACCCACCCGCGTGCGGCGGACCCGGGCCGCGCGGGCACGGTTGAGTTGTGCGACATCGGCGCCGTCGATAAGCACCCGGCCGGAGGTCGGTTGTTGCAGCAGGCCGGCGACGTTGAGCAGGGTGGATTTACCCGACCCCGAGGGCCCCATGACGGCGACCAGTTCACCGGGTTCCACCACCAGCGACACCTGGTTCAGCGCCACCACACGTCGGGGCCCCTCACCGAAGACGCATGAGACATCCTGCAGCTCCAGTGCTGCGGGGTGGGTACTATTCATGGCCGTTCTCACTTTCTAGGATGGGGGCGTGCAGGGTCTCGACGCGGTCCAGCCAGCGGGCCTGGGCCTCCAGTTCGAAGATGCGCTTTTCGACGAGCAGGCGGTCGGTGGTCCGGGTATCCGGCAGGGTGCGGGTGCGTCGGTTGAGGGCGCGCAGCTCCTCCATGATGGAGGCGCGCTGGGTGTCCAGGAGGTGGATCAGATCCAGCTCCGGGCGGGTCTGGGCGAGGGTGACCTTGGTGACCAGCTCATCGCGTTCGGCCACCGGTTGCACCACCGGCGTGGTGAACCACTCATCCACCAGGGCGCGGCCCGTGTCGGTCAACTGGTAGCGTTCCGCACTGTGCCCGGTCGGACCGGTGATGGTGCCCGCGGATTCGATGTGGCCGTCCCGGTGGAGCCGGCCAAGCGTCTGGGAGACCTGCCCGATGTTGAGTGGCCACACCCCGGCGGTGGTCTCGGCAAACCGGGACTGCAGTTGACTGGCGGAACGGGGTTCATCCAGAAGCAGCGCCAGGAGCGCATGTTTGATGGACATAACAGTCCTTAACGGAATAGGGAATGAGATTTGGTTACTGGGTAACTACTCCTCATTGTTACCCAGTAACCATTGGAGGGCAAGGGAGTGGCGGTGCGGGGCTGGCTCCCGGGGGTTGGGTCGGGTTACGGATCCGTGAACGCAAAAAGAGGACAGTCCGGGTGGACTGTCCTCGGTGCGGATCCCATGAACGGGTGGGGGATCCGGGGTGTTAAGCGATGATGATGCCGCGCTCGGCGAACCAGGGCAGCGGATCAACCGGGCCCATGCCGGCCGGGTGGATCTCGAAGTGGAGGTGGGAACCGGTGGAGAAGCCACGGCTGCCCATGCCGGCGATCTTCTCGCCTGCGCGCACGGTCTGGCCGACGGCGACATCGAGGGTCTCCATGTGGCCGTAGACGGAGATGGAGCCGTCGGTGTGCTGGATGCGGATCCAGTTGCCGTAACCGGAGGCGGGGCCGGAATCGATGACGGTACCGTCCATCACCGCGAGGATCGGGGTGCCCACGGCGTTGGCGATGTCAATGCCCTGGTGGATGGTGCCCCAGCGGGGGCCGTAACCGGAGGTGAAGGCACCTTCTGCGGGCTTGGCCACGGACGGGCCGCGGTTGTCCAGGTCGGCCTGGACGCGCTCTGCGTTGTACTCGATGGTCTTGGCGATCTGCTCACCGAGATTGACCACCGGCT
Organism: Corynebacterium efficiens YS-314; assembly: GCF_000011305.1. Lineage (NCBI taxonomy): Bacteria > Bacillati > Actinomycetota > Actinomycetes > Mycobacteriales > Corynebacteriaceae > Corynebacterium > Corynebacterium efficiens. The sequence continues at coordinate 996,901 of NC_004369.1, forward strand.
TGAATTCAGCAATCGCCAGGATCTGTGGTGCGGAGCTGCCGCCGACGTACTCGGACTCCACACCGTTGTTGGTGAGCTGGTAGTCCACCTCGACAGCCGCCTCGGTGACAGCCGACTGGGGCTGTGCCTGGGTCTGTGCCACTGCCGCTCCACCTGCACCTGCGGTGGAGACCGCGCCGGTTGCTACCGCCACAAAAGCCACGCGGCCCTTGGCCGACTGAGAAGTGGTGTGCTTGCGGTGCTTGCCCACCCGCTGGGTCTGCTCCTGCAATTTAGCCTGCTTCCATCATCTGTCACATCAAACCAGCCACGAGGGGTTCTGGAACCCTGTTGAAGCATCACGATTGGTGTCTGGATTGTGACCATCTTGTTATCTGCCGGAAGTAACACTAGCGCCTGACCCCCGGGGGATCAAGTGAAAACGGCGCGTCGATGACAATTTCGTCGCCCGCATGTGACGAGTTGCTCCGTGGTCCGGAGGGTAATCCAGCTCTCACCTGCAGTGTTGAAGGGATAGTCTTCCTTTATGCAATTTTTGCGTAAAGTGTAATCTTTGTCGCATTTAGTAATAATGAAGCTCAATTTCGGGATCTGTGGGGGATGATTTCCCCCTGTCTCATTTACCCCGGGTTGTCGTAATGTAACAGCGATGTGTCATTGGACAGGTGTCGACCCCGGTGGGTGGTCGGTGATGGTGTCGCAGGGAGGTTCCCGGGGGGGTTTCCCGGAGGGCTCGGGACTGGCTCGGGGATGGTTGTTCACCGCCGGTTCCCGTCGTGCCACCGACATTTTTCGCCACCGGCGTGGCACAGTTGATCACGATGAGCAAGAACAACAGTCCGCAGAAACGGCCAGCCTCGGTCCGTCGTCGACGGCCGAAGCCCCAGAACCCCCCTCCGGCACCGGCCACCACCGGGACGACGTCGCGTGTGCGTCGCCTCCTGCCGTCCGTTCTGATCCCCCATGGCATCGCCGTCCTCCTCGTCATCGTGTCAGCCGTTGCAGTGTTGCTGTTCTCGGCCTCGAGCATGGTGGCGTTGCCTGCAACGATCGCCCAGCTGTGGCTCGCACTCAACATGAGCCCGGTTGCCGGCAGCGGGGAGGTGGTCGGTGTCCTCCCACTGGTCCCCGGCATGGTGCTGGTCTGGGCTGTGGCCCGCCGGGTGTACAACTCGGTGAAGAAGAAGGCCAGCATCGCGGATCTCGCCGTGTTGACCACCCTGGTGCTGCTGGTACCGCTGGCGCTCGCCGGTGTCGCCAGCCTCATGCTCCGGGATGCCTCCGCGGTGCTGGAGGTGGATGCCCCGCCCGCACCGGTGATGATCGGCAGGGTGCTGCTTGTCCACCTCATCGCGCTGGTGTTGGGTATGGGCCCCAGGTTGTGGCGGGCGTTGATCCGGCGCTACGGCGGTCCACCCTGGGTGGTGGACGCGGCCATCCAGGCACTCCGCTTCCTCAGCGCCTATGCGGTTGTGGCCCTGGTGGTGGTGATCGTGATGATCGTGGTCAATCACCGGGTCTTCCTCCAGACCCTCACCGGCTATGAGGGTGGTGGCGCGGTGCCGGCCCTGCTGGTTCTCAGCCTGCTCTACCTGCCCAATATCGTCATCTATGCCATGGGTGTCCTCGCCGGTGCGCCACTGCACTTCGGTGACGGTCTGGTCAGTCTCTTCAGTGTTACGCTGGTGCCCCTGCCACCACTGCCGGCGTTGGCGTCCGTGCCTTCCGTGGCACCGGAGTGGGCTGTGGTTCTTCTCCTGATCCCTGCCACCGTGGCGGTGTGGGTCTGCCTGCGCACCCCCCTGCGCTTGCCGGTCACACTTGTGTCGGCGGTTATCACCGCTGTGTTCTTCCTGATCGCCGCAGTTCTGGCCGGTGGACACCTGGGTGTCTACGGCCGGGTTGGCCTCGCGCTGCTGCCGGCTGCGGGTCTGATGTTCCTCTACCCGGCGGTGGCTGTCCTGCTCATCACCGGCATCGACAGGATCCGTGCCGGCATCCGGCGGCCCGCGGCGGCACCCCCTGCCGCCGTCCCCGTTGCCGCAACCGGGCTTGACGACGAACCCCCTGCCCCCGACGGGGATACGGATGACCCCGATGCATCTCCGGTTGAGACGGATGGGGACAGCGGGCAGATCGTCGAGAATGATGCCGATACAGAGACCTATATAGAGGAGGGCGATGAACAGCGGGCGGATGGGGAGTCCGTGGAAGCTGCCGGGGAGGCAGACGCTGGCCCGGAGGATGGAGAATCCACCGAGGTCGTTGCGTCAACTGAGGCCACCGATGCGCCCGTAACCTCTGAAGAATCCGGGGCAGCTGCTGACGGGGAGGACGGTGAGGCTAGCGAGGACCGTGAGGACAGTGAGGATAACGACCCACAGGACGCAGCAATGCCGGAAACAGGCGACCTTCCTGATCCGGAGGACGGCCGTCCGGGAACCGATGATGGTTCCCGACCCCACGGGCATTAACATTGTGCCTGTGAACTCTGACTCATCGACCACCATTGTTGTTCTGGCTTCCGGAACGGGCACCCTCCTGCAGGCGCTCATCGAGGCCCAGGGGAACTACCGGATCGCCGGTGTTGTCTCCGATGTCGACTGCCCGGCGATCCAACGGGCCACCGATGCGGGGATACCCGCCCGGGTGGTGAAGCTCGGTGCAGACCGCGCGGCCTGGAATGCTGAACTCGCGGATGCGGTGGCGGCGTACAAACCGGACCTGGTGGTCTCCGCGGGGTTCATGAAGATTCTCGGGGAGGGTTTCCTGTCCCGGTTCCCCTCCCGGATCATCAACACCCACCCGGCGCTGCTGCCTTCCTTCCCGGGGGCCCACGCGGTCCGGGATGCGCTCGCCTACGGGGTGAAGATCACCGGATCCACCGTCCACCTCGTGGATGCGGGGGTTGATACCGGGCCGATCATCGACCAGCGCCCCGTTCCGGTGGAGGTCGGCGATGATGAAAACAGCCTGCATGAAAGAATCAAGCAGGTAGAGCGTAAACTCATTGTAGAAGTCCTGAACCGTGCGGAGGTTTCCCGCACCCAGGGTGGCGTACAACTCAACTGGAGAGGCTAATCCTTCATGAGCGAAGATCGTAAGGCAATTAAGCGCGCACTCATCAGCGTGTATGACAAGACAGGCCTGGAGGATCTGGCACAGGCACTGCACCGCGCAGGTGTGGAGATCGTGTCCACCGGATCCACCGCGGCGAAGATTGCCGATCTCGGTATTCCCGTAACCCCGGTTGAGGAGCTCACCGGATTCCCCGAATGTCTGGAGGGGCGTGTCAAGACCCTCCACCCGAAGGTGCATGCCGGCATCCTGGCCGACACCCGCAAGGATGATCACCTCCGCCAGCTGGATGAACTCGGGGTCACCCCGTTCCAGCTCGTCGTGGTCAACCTGTACCCCTTCGCCGAGACCGTCGCATCGGGCGCCGATTTCGATGACTGCGTCGAGCAGATCGACATCGGAGGCCCCTCCATGGTCCGCGCGGCGGCCAAGAACCACCCGTCGGTGGCTGTGGTCACCTCCCCGGGACAGTACGAGGATGTTGTCTCCGTCCTCAACACCGGTGGATTCTCCCGGGCGGAACGCACCAAGCTCGCCGCCGAGGCTTTCCGCCACACCGCCACCTACGATGTCACCGTGGCAACCTGGATCAGCGAGCAGCTCTCCGCTGCGGACACCGAGCTGGAGTTCCCGGGCTGGATCGGTTCCACCAGCACCCTGGCCCGTTCCCTCCGTTACGGTGAGAACCCCCACCAGTCCGCCGCCCTCTATGTCAGCCACGGTGCCAGCGGACTCGCGCAGGCCACCCAGCTCCACGGCAAGGAGATGTCCTACAACAACTACACCGACTCGGATGCCGCCTGGCGTGCAGCCTGGGACCATGAGCGTCCATGTGTGGCCATCATCAAGCATGCCAACCCGTGTGGCATCGCCGTGTCCGATGAGTCCATCGCCGCCGCCCACCGTCAGGCCCACGCCTGCGACTCCGTCTCCGCCTTCGGTGGCGTGATCGCCTCCAACCGTGAGGTGTCCGTGGAGATGGCCGAGCAGGTCGCTGAGATCTTCACCGAGGTCATCATCGCCCCGTCCTATGAGGAGGGTGCGGTTGAAGTGCTCAGCCAGAAGAAGAACATCCGTATCCTCCAGGCCGAGGCCCCGGTCCGTGAGGGTTTCGAGACCCGCGAGATCTCCGGTGGCCTGCTGGTGCAGGAACGCGATCTCATCCACGCCGAGGGCGACAACCCCGCGAACTGGACCCTGGCGGCGGGTGAGGCTGTGTCCGCGGAGGTGCTCAAGGACCTGGAGTTCGCCTGGACCGCGGTGCGTTCCGTGAAGTCCAACGCCATCCTCCTGGCCAAGGACGGCGCCACCGTCGGTGTGGGCATGGGACAGGTCAATCGTGTTGACTCCGCACGTCTGGCCGTCGACCGTGCCGGCGAGGAGCGTGCCACCGGCTCCGTGGCCGCCTCCGATGCGTTCTTCCCGTTCGCCGATGGTTTCGAGGTGCTCGCGCAGGCCGGTATCACCGCGGTGGTCCAGCCGGGTGGATCCATCCGCGATGATGAGGTCATCGAGGCCGCCAACAAGGCCGGTGTGACCATGTACCTCACCGGTGCACGTCACTTCTCCCACTAGTCCTACTAGTCAGGGAGATGGTGGGGGAGAGGCAGTCCGTGAAAGGACTGCCTTTTTCTTATTCCACGCGTACAACTGTAGGTATGTCTGATTTGATCACCGGTCCCGCCATTCTCTTCGCCCCCGCCAACCGCAGGGAGATCATACCCAAGGCCGCCGCGCGCGCCGACATGGTCATCCTCGATCTGGAGGACGGGGCAGGGGACGTGGACCGTGCCACCGCCTACGCCAACATCGCTGAATCCGGCCTGGATCCGAAGCACACCATCGTCCGGGTGGTCGGCCCGGATGATCCCCATTTCGCCGATGATGTCGACTTCGTCCGCAGCACCGACTACACCCTGGTGATGGTGCCCAAGGTCACCACCGGTATCCCGGAGGCGCTGGCGGGTCTGAAGGTCATCGCAATGATTGAAACACCCCAGGCGGTGCTCAACGTCGCACAGATCGCCGCCCATGAGGATGTGGTGGGGATGTTCTGGGGTGCGGAGGATCTCACCCACCTGCTCGGGGGCACCCATTCCCGGTTCCTCGCAGATGAGCCCGGCACCGGTTCCTACCGCGACACCATGCGACTGACCCGCGCGCTCATGCACATCCACGCCAGGGCGAACGGGAAGTTCACCATCGATGCGGTGCACGCGGATTTCACCGATGTGGCGGGACATTTCCATGAGGCTGCCGATGCGGCGAGGTCCGGGTTCGCGGCCTCTGCGTGCATCCACCCGAAACAGGTCGACACGGTGCGTCGCGCCTATCGCCCGGAGGCGGAGCAGTTGGACTGGGCCAGGAGGGTGGTGGCGGAGGCGGAGAACTTCCCGGGTGCCTTCAAGCTGGACGGTCAGATGATCGATGAACCCCTCATCGCCCAGGCCCGGATGATTATTTCGCGTCAGCCTGCCTGAGCAGTTCCAGGGTGCGCTCCACCCGGTCCCCGGGCAGGTCGGCCCCCAGGACGGCGAGGGCGGCGTCGGCAAGCATGACGGCGGTGTCCGGGAGGCTGTCCTCCGACAGGGGGCTGGGAACCTTGCCGTCATTGCGGCGCATCTCGATGGCGGACATCGTGATGTGGAACGGGAGTTCCGCACGGGGGTCATCCTCACCGACGATCTCCGTGGCCAGGCTGCGGAAGGTATCCGTCAGGGTGGCACGCTGCGTGTGGTACTCCTCGAACTCCTCGGAGGCCACGATCGGCAGTTGATAGAGACGACCGACATTCCACTTCGTCGACAGCAGTAGACGCACCTCGGCCGCCACCAGTGCCCACAGGCGCAGCTCCGGGGAGGCCTCGAGATTGGCCAGGTCGCCGGCCAACACCATGGATGGCTCGACGGTGGATTTCAGCAGGGTGAGGAAGATCTCCGTCTTGGACGGGAAGTGGTAGTACAGGGAGGCCTGCCGGATACCCACGGCATCGGCGATCTGGTGCGTGGAGGTGGTGGCGAAACCCTGGCGGGTGAACAGCTCAGCTGAGGCATCGAGAATCTCCTCGCGGGGATTCTTGCCCGCCCGACGCGGAGCTGACCTCCGGGGGCGTCCGACTGCACCTGCCATAACCTTGTTGCACTTCCTTCAGTTGCGTGAACACTGCTGGTGATTGATATTTGAAAAGATTCTAGTGCCTCACCGACCGGCCGTCCCACTGGGGATGGCTAACCGGCGTGCCGCGCCTCCACGGAACTCATCACCTGAGACAAAAGACGTGCTGCGGCCCCGTAGGTGGAACGCTGCAGGGCCGGCATGTCCCAGGCCGTGGCATCCTGATCATGAATATGGTCCATCCACCGCCTGGACTGCAACTCCAGGGAGGATTTCCACACCTGGGTCAGTGCATCGGTCTCATCGGCGGTGAGCACATCGGCGGTGCGGGCATCGATGAGCCGCTGCGCGGTGGTTGGTGCGGTCGACCCCGCCTGATACGCGGCCCAGCGGGCGAGGTTGACCGTGGGGATCATCAGATCCGCGCGGACATTCACGCTCATCTCGCGGGACGGGAGACCGTCGGCCAGCTCGATGGCCGGGGGACGGGAGGCGAGGGCGTCGTCAAGCAGGGGGCGCGCATCCACCTGCACCAGGGAAGCCACCCACGTGCCCGCATCCAGGTATACCTTGGCGTCCTCACCCGACCGCGCACGCTCCTCCCACTGGCCGCGGGTGGCCGCCCCGACGGGTTCCGCGACGAAACCGAGATCCGTCAGCATCCGCGCCAACGCCGGGTTGGGGTCCTCGGCGTGCTTGCCGACGACCGCCAGCCACCTCACGGGCGACGTGGGCAGTGCGTCTCCCCGTCCCACCGGGCCGGTGAGAACGATCTCATCATCGATGCCGGGGGAGTGGAGGGCATCGGTGATCACCCGGGAGAACCAGCCCGCCAGCACCGAGGGATCCTCACCGTGCTGCAGCGCGTTACCGAGCAACTCGAGGGAATCCGCCAGCACACCACGGACGGTGGCTGGATTCGTGCACAGCGGTGCGCTTTCGGCGAGTTCGAGCAGGGAGCGGTGCAGCACGGTGGGATCCTTAGATATCGCGGTGGTGGTGTATCGCTACTTAAAATACACCCTGACACAACAGAAAGAACCACCTGCTCCCGGGAAATCCAGGGAACAGGTGGTTCTTTAAATGTCGCTGTGTTCGTTATTCCCAGTCTTAGCGGCTGGTGAACGGCAGGAGAGCCATCTCGCGTGCATTCTTCACGGCGGTGGCGACCTCGCGCTGCTGCTGCGGGGTCAGGCCGGTGACACGACGGGAACGGATCTTGTGGCGGTCCGAGATGAACTGACGAAGGGTGTTGATGTCCTTGTAGTCAACCTTCTCGATGCCCGCTGCCTTCAGCGGGTTCTTCTTGGGGCGGCGGGTCTGCTCCAGGCGGACACGCTTAGCGTTGTTGCGCTGCTTCATTGTGTGTGCTCCTACCAGCTGGACTTACGAACGCCCGGCAGCTCACCGCGGTGAGCCATCTCGCGCATACGGACACGGGACAGACCGAACTTGCGGAGGTAACCGCGGGGACGACCGTCGTGGGCGTCGCGGTTACGAACGCGGACCTGAGCGGCGTCGCGTGGCTGACGGTTCAGTTCGAACTGTGCATCCAGACGATCCTCATCAGAGGTGTTCGGGTTACGGATGATGGCCTTGAGCTCTGCGCGACGCTCCGCGTAGCGGGCGACGATAGCCTTGCGCTGCTCATTCTTGGCGATCTTAGACTTCTTTGCCATGAATTATCGCTCCTCGCGGAATTCGACGTGCTTGCGGATAACCGGATCGAACTTCTTGAGGGTGATACGGTCCGGGTTGTTGCGCTTGTTCTTGCGGGTGACATAGGTGTAACCGGTGCCAGCCGTAGACTTCAGCTTGATGATGGGGCGGATATCATTACGTGCCATCTTTAGATCTTCTCCCCACGTGCGCGGATCTGAGCCACGACGGCTTCGATGCCATCGCGGTCAATGACCTTCAGGCCCTTGGTGGATACGGTCAGGGTGATGGTGCGTCCCATGGAGGGGACGAAAAACTTGCGACGCTGCACGTTGGGGTTCCAACGGCGGGAAGTGCGTCGGTGCGAGTGCGAGACAGACTTGCCGAAACTCGGCTGGCGTCCCGTTACTTGGCAATGTGCCGACATAACTTAGCTTTCTCCTAGCCGCCCACAATCAGTTAGAAGACGCGCCGCACCGGACGGGGTCCGGGGCGCGAGCATGCCAGCTGAGAGGGCGATAACGAATATTTACGACAACAGCAAGGGACAAGCTTACAGACGCAGCCCCAAAACTCCTAATCCCCTCGTCGCGTGCTGTTCATGTGACAGACATCCGCGGCGGTGACAGGTAGGCGTCGATAAGCACAGGCCCGGTTATCGCGCCACCCTACCGTGACACGGACTCCCCGGACACCCCCGTGACGTGGCTGCGGGCGTGGGTGACAGCCGTGTCCAGATCATCGACGAGATGGTTGGGGTCCCGCAGGGAACGGATGGCCCCCAGCACACCCAACACATGGATATGCTCCTTGCGCACACCCTTGATGATCACCGTGACCCCACGCCGTTCGAGGGAGGTCACCAGTTCGGTCAACTGGTTGGCACCGGTGGCGTCGATCATCTGGATCTGGGACAGGCGGAGGATCACCACATCGATGTCATTGGTGGCCTTATGCTCCAGGATCTGGTCCAGGATACGTTCCGCCGCACCGAAGAATAGGGACCCCTCGATCCTGAACAGGGCGATGCGTTCATCACCCGGCATCGCCCTGCCGGGGAGCGTCTCGCGGAACAGGCCGGTATCCAGGCTCATCCGACGCAGGATGAAGAACGCAGCCGCCGCGATACCGATGCCCACCGCCACCACCAGATCCACCGTGATGGTGATGATGGCTGTGATGACGAAGACGACACCATCGGAGCGGGTGGAACGCAGCACCCGGGACGCCACCTCGAGGTTGACCATGCGCCCGGCGGTGACCATGAGGACACCCGACAGGGCAGCCAGGGGGATGACCGACACCACCCCCGCGGCCAGATAGACCACCGCGAGCAGGACCAGCGCGTGGACGATGGCTGATACCCGGGTACGTCCACCCGAGCGGACGTTGACCGAGGTGCGGGCGATCGCGCCGGTGGCGGGCATGCCCCCGAAGAAACCCGCCCCGATGGAGGCCAGTCCCTGGCCAACCAGCTCACGGTCGGCGTGATAGGGGCCGGTGTCCGCCATCGACGCCGCCACCCTGGCGGAGAGGAGCGATTCGATCGCGGCCAGAGCTGCCACGGCGAAGGCGGGCCCCACCAGCGCACCCACCAGTTCGGGGTTGATCTCCGGGAGGGTGGGTGCAGGCAGGGAGCGGGGGATCTCACCAATGTCGGCCACCGGGAGCCTGAGCACCAGCACGGCCACGGTCACCACGATGATCGCGAGGAAGCTCGCGGGGGCCTTCGGGGCGAACCGGCCGAGCAGGAGCATGACGATGATCACTGCGGCCACCACCGCAAGAGGTAGGAAACCCTCCGGCCATGTGGCATGGGTGAGGGCATGCCAGGCGGCTGCGACCGTGTTGGGCGGCAGGGAACCCGCATACCCGACCGCGGCCGGGACCTGCTGCATGAAGATGATGACGCCGATGCCGAGGGTGAACCCCTCGATGACTGGCCAGGGAATGAAACTGACGGTGCGCCCCAGTTTGAACACACCCGCCAGCAGGACGATCACCCCGGCCATGAGACTGACCAGGGCCACAGCTGCAACACCGTGGGCCATCACGATGGGGGCAAGGACCACCACCATCGCCCCGGTCGGTCCGGAGACCTGCACATTGGAACCACCGAAGATGGCGGCGATGAGGCCGGCGACGATGGCGGTGATCAGCCCCGCCTCCGCACCCACCCCGGAACTGACGCCGAAGGCCAGGGCCAGTGGGAGCGCGACGATACCAACGGTGATGCCGGCGGTGATGTCACCGCGCCAGGTGGAGCGCAGGAGGGCGTAATCATCGGTGGAGGGGAGGAGGGATCGCCACTGCCCGGTCTGGGCCCGGCGGTTCCGACGATTCCGTCGGGGGTCGGGGGTGTGGACTGTGGTGTCGGAGGCATCCGGGGAGGCGGGATCTGCGGGAGTGGGGCCCGGGGAGGCGGGGTGGGGGATGGTCACGCGGTGGTCACCCCCGAGACCTGCGTACCGTTCTGCTCCGGGTGTGCCTCGATGTCCGGCAGGGTGGAAATGGAGGTCAACTGGTCCGAGGAGTGGGCGAGCATCTGGTTGAGCAGTGCCCGTGCTGTCCGCAACAGGTCAGCCACCTGGGGGTGGGTGAGGCTGTAGGAGACCGCATTGGCATTGCGTTCGGAGGTGACCAGCCCATATTTACGGAGCACCGCGAGATGCTGGGACAGATGGGATGACTCCAGGCCTGTCTCCTGGATCATGGCGGAGACGGGGACCTGGGATTCGGTGGAGAGGATCTCCAGGATTCTGATCCGGTAGGGATGGGCCAGCCCCTTGAACAGGTTGGCCTTGCGTTCATACAGCGGGAGTTGCTGGGAACTGAACAAAGTGCACCTCTTTGACGTGGGAATATGATGAATCCATCATATCGATAGGTGGGGCTGTTGTGCAGGGAAACGACGCGGAGTGGTGACAGGGGATGCTATCGGCTCCGGGTGGGGTGGGCGGGGTGGAACGCATGGGTCACGCATTGACGTGCCGGGGGGGCGTGCTAAGGGGATTTCTGGTTAGCCCGCACCCCGTGTAAGGTATTACAGGTTCATTGCCACTTGGGCAGTGCATACTTCACCGAACCCAACTCGGGCACGATCCATGATGTGTGGAACCGACCCGTAGTTTCAATCCTGAGGGAATCGAGAGTAAATGAAGAACGAAATCCACCCCGACTACCACCCGGTGGTCTTCCAGGACGCAGGTACTGGTTTCCAGTTCCTGACCCGCTCCACCGCTACCAGCGATCGCACCATCGCCTGGGAAGACGGTAATGAGTACCCGCTGATCGTTGTTGACGTCACCAGCGAATCCCACCCGTTCTGGACCGGCGCACAGCGTGTCATGGACACCGCCGGCCGAGTCGAGAAGTTCGAGCGTCGCTTCGGCGGCATGGCTCGCCGTAAGAAGAAGGCATAGGAGAATAAACCATGGCAGTTCCAAAGCGCCGTATGTCTCGCGCCAACACCCGTATGCGCCGTTCCCAGTGGAAGGCTGACAACGTCGCCCTCCAGGATGTGAAGATCGATGGTCAGACCGTGCGTATCCCACGTCGTCTGGTCAAGGCCGCGCAGCTCGGCCTCGTTGACGTGGAGCAGTTCTAGTCCAAGGGTCTAATTGCGACCCCGGTGGATGCCCCTGAGGCATTCACCACCATGCAGGAGACCGGATATGGCAGCCGTTTGGCTGACCATATCCGGTCTCTTTGTTATGTCTAGTGCTATTATTGAGCGAATCCACGGCTCCCCCTCAAGGGGTTACACGCCAGCTTAATGGGATTTCGCAGCATTCTCAGAGGTCGCAGGTGCCTCTCTCTGTTTAAAAAAAGGGAAGTGTGTAAATGAAAGTTCTGGTAGTAGATGATGAGCCGGCGGTACGCGAGTCTCTGAGACGTTCCCTGACCTTCAATGGATACAACGTGGTGACTGCCGAAGATGGCGTGCAGGCACTGGAAGTTATTGAGAGGGAACATCCTGAAATCGTGATTCTTGATGTCATGATGCCGCGGATGGATGGCCTCGAGGTGTGCCGCACCCTCCGCAGCCAGGGCGATGACCGCTCCATTCTCATCCTCACTGCCCGGGACAATGTCTCCGACCGCGTCGGTGGTCTGGACGCGGGAGCTGATGACTACCTGACCAAGCCTTTCGCGCTGGAGGAGCTGCTCGCCCGGGTCCGGTCACTCGTGCGTCGCTCCGCGGTGGAATCCAATAACAATGCGGCCAGCAACCGACAGACTGAACTCACCTTCGGGGATCTCACCCTGAACCCGGAGACCCGCGATGTATCCAGGGCGGTCCGTCCCATCAGTCTGACCCGCACCGAGTTCGCCCTCCTGGAACTCCTGATGAAAAACCCCCGGAAGGTGCTGCCCCGTAACACCATCCTGGAGGAGGTCTGGGGCTATGACTTTCCCACCTCGGGCAATGCCCTCGAGGTGTATATCGGTTACCTGCGCCGCAAGACTGAGCAGGAGGGGGAGAGCAGGGTCATCTACACCGTCCGTGGAGTCGGCTATGTCCTCAGGGAGACCGCTCCGTGACCTTGAGGCGTATCGGATCATCGCACCAGCCTGTTGAGGTGATGATTGATCCGGGTGAGGAACAGCCGGAGGGATGGGGTTATGCCGCGTCCCTGCGTTGGCGCCTCGCCTTCATGAGGGCGGTCCTCGTCGCCATCACGGTGGGGGTCATCTCAGTGGCCTCCTACTGGACTGTATCCTCATCCCTCACCTCATCCGTTGATGAGGGCCTGGAGGAAAAAGCATCCACGCTTCTCGAGCGGGCCCAGGAACCGGGGTTCTATGAGAACGTCGAGGATGAGATAGCGATGCTCAAGTCCTACAACGGGGACCTGCGTGTGGCGCTTTCCCCTCCGGGGTGGGAGTACGTGGTGGGCGATTCCATCGCCCTGCCGGCGGATCTCCCCCCATCCCGAGGTACCCCCGACTCCAGGATCATCAGTGGTGCCGGTGGGGAACGCATCGTTGTCATGAGTGACGAGACGGGTGCCGTTGTGGTCATGACCCTGCAGATGGATGATATCCGCCGACTGGTCACCTCCCTGGGGGTGTTGCTCCTGATCATCAGCTGCGCAGGTGTGCTGATCTCGATCCTCCTGGGGTTTGCCATCTCCGATGCAAGCCTGAAACCGCTGGCGCAACTGCAGCGTGCCGTCGAAACTGTCGCCCGCACCGACCAGCTCCGCCCGATCCCGGTGGTGGGTAATGATGAGCTGGCCCGGTTGACGGTGAGCTTCAATGAGATGCTCGAGGCTCTCCGGGTGTCCCGGATGAGGCAGTCCCAGCTCGTGGCTGATGCCGGGCATGAACTCAAGACCCCGCTCACCTCCATGCGCACCAATATCGAGCTGCTCATGATGGCATCCCGCCCGGGATCGCCCCCGATCTCCGAACAGGACCGCCATGAGTTGGAATGCGATGTCCTGGCACAGATGGAGGAGATGTCCACCCTCATCGGGGACCTCGTCGATCTCACCCGCGAGGAGGAGACGAACGTCCTGGAACCGGTTCACCTCAACCGGGTGCTGGAAACCGCGGTGGAACGTGTGGAACGACGGCGTCATGATGTGGAGATCCTCACCCACACCGTGTCCTGGTACCTCAACGGTGATGGGTTCTCATTGACCCGGGCACTGGTCAACGTTCTGGACAATGCCGTCAAGTGGTCCCCGGAGAATGCTGTGGTGCGGGTGTCCATGAAGCCCATTGATAAACACCATGTCCAGATCGTGGTGGAGGATTCCGGTCCCGGTATCCCGGAGGAGGAACGCGAGATGATCTTCGAACGATTCTACCGTGCGGTACAGTCGCGTTCACTGCCCGGATCCGGACTGGGGCTGGCCATTGTCCGGCAGGTGGTGGACCGCCACGCCGGACATATCGAGGTTGGGGAATCGGATGACGGGGGAACCAAGGTCACCCTGGTGTTTCCCGGGACTCAGGACCCCACCCATTTGTCACCGGGGCAGCCCAATCCGCAATAGTGGAGGCATTCACCAACCTCACAGCCAGCATTCAGAATCATGAGAGTGGCCCCGCAGCCAGGAAGGTCATACTGGAGACCATGACGAATCCCTATCCCCACAATAATGAGGCGAATTCCACGCCGGATAATGAAACCTCCTCATTTGAACCTGTCCGGAGTGCGTATCCTTCGTGGGGAACCCCGCCGCCGCAGACGACGCAGCCCTCCTCATCCCCGGCCCCGGGGGCACCGGAGGGGTCAGGGACAGACAAGAGGCAGGCGGGGGATCCGGGAACCCCGGCGTGGACCAGTTGGGACACGGATGCCACCGGGATGGACACCACCCAACCGGAGAGGAAACAGAAGAAAACCGTGGGGCTGGGCACCGCACTTGCACTCATGGTGGTGGGGTCTGTTGCCACGGGTTCGATCGTGGGTGTGGCCAGTACGCAGTTCGGGGATGACACCGGGGGCAGCGGTGTCATCAACGCACTGGATCAGCCCAGCGCCCAGCGCTCCGTCAGCGCGGAACCGGGATCCGCTGAACAGGTCGCTGATCAGGTCCTGCCCTCAGTGGTCTCCATCCAGGCCCTCACCCGTAATTCCGCATCTGAGGGATCCGGATCCATCATCTCCTCCGATGGTTTCGTGATGACCAACAACCATGTCGTGGCGGGTGTGGAACAGAACGGTGTGCTGCAGGTGACCATGTCCGATGGATCGTCCTATGAGGCTGATTTCATCGCCGGGGATGTCTCCACCGACATCGCCGTGATCAAGATCCGGAATGCCACCGACCTGCCCATGATCAACTTCGGTGATTCTGATTCCCTGGCGGTCGGGCAGGAAGTCCTGGCGGTGGGGTCCCCGCTCGGGTTGAGCTCCACCGTGACCAGCGGCATAGTCTCCGCCCTCAACCGCCCGGTGCGGGCGTCGGGTGACGGTGGGGAATCCTCCCTCATCGATGCCATCCAGACCGATGCCGCCATCAACCCGGGTAACTCAGGTGGCCCGCTGGTGGATATGGAGGGAAATCTCATCGGGATGAACTCGGTGATCGCCTCGATTTCCTCCGGCACGGACACCGGTGGGTCGATCGGCCTCGGTTTTGCCATCCCCGCCAATTTCGCCAAACGGGTCGCCACGCAGCTCATTGAGACTGGGGTGGCCACCCAGCCGATGATCGGTGTCACGCTGGCCAACGGTGCCAATGTGTCGGGTGCCCTGATCGCCAGCGTCCAGGACGGTGGCCCCGGCGCTGCGGCCGGCTTGAAGCCCGGTGATGTGGTGACCATGCTCAATGATCGTGTCATCGATAGTGCGGATGCATTAATTGCCGCAGTTCGCTCACAAGATTTCGGGGAAACGGTTACGCTGACAGTCACAGCACAAGACACCTCGCAGACCCGGCAGGTGGAGGTTACTCTCACCAGCGAGTAGTTTGAGTGCAGAGCATGTGACTGAAACGGCCCTATTGAAGTTTGAGCGAGGAACGATGACGAACGATCCGCTGGGAAATCTCACTGATGTCCTGGAGAACCGGGAGCCCCTCCCCAATGTGGAGCCGGACCCGGAATATCTGATGGCGACGGAACAGGAGTCGAATCCCTCCAGCTTCCGTCGGGCCCTTGTCGTGCTGATCACCGATCATCCGGATGCGGTCGCACAGGAAAAAGGTTGTCTGGTCACCGAACTTCTGGTGGAAACCGGTTTCGCTGTTGATGCGGTGGTCCAGGTTCCGTCCAAGAAGTCCCAGATCCGTCAGGCTATTGAAACCGCCGTGGTAGGTGGTGCCGACCTGGTGCTCACCGTCGGTGGTGTCGGTGTCGGACCGCGGGATAGGGCTCCTGAGGCCACCCGCTCGATTCTGGACCAGTCGGTCCCCGGTATCGCCCAGGCACTGCGGTCCTCAGCTCTGGCCTCCGGAGCTGTGGATGCGAGTGTGTCGCGCGGGGTGTCCGGTATCTCGGGGTCGACCCTGGTGGTCAATCTCGCGGACTCCGATGAAGCCATCCGGGAGGGCATGACCACTGTGGGACCGCTGGTTCACCATGTGGTGGATCAGATGCAGGCTTCTGTCGTCTAGGGGGTCTGGTAGGTGATGAGGAAACGCAGGCGAGTTTTCAGGGAATCACCCGCCGGGGACTATGACAGGACGGCGGACACCCCGGCACCGTTGCCGGTGGGTGATGAGGCCCGGGAGGTCATCCTCGATCCCGAGCAGGATGACACACCCGTGGATGAGGATTTCTGGCAGGAGCAGTTGCCACCCCACCATGGTTGATCCCATACCGGTTGAGAGAACCACCCCCACCGCGGGGTGGTTCTTGGCATTTCCGGGATCTAGAGTCCGGGCCGGTCATCCGAACCGGTCTGCTGCGCACCGGCAGCCTGCTGGTTCTTCTGCTCCAGGAGCAGATCCCGGATCTCGGTGAGCAGCTCGGCCTCCAGGGAGGCGGGTGCCTCCTCTTCCTCCTCCACCCCCTTGCGTCGGGCCAGGGCCTCGTTGAGTTTGTTCATCGGGGTGATGAGGACGAAGTAGACGATGGCCGCGATGATGAGGAAGTTGATGGCGGCGGTGATCACGGCGCCGAAATCGATGAAGGTGGCCGGGTTGTCTGCGAAGATGTGGAATCCGAGCCCGGAGACATCAGCCCCTCCTACCGAGGCGATCAGCGGATTGATGATGTGGGTGGAGAAGGCGGTCACGATGCCGGTGAAGGCGGTTCCGATGACCACCGCCACGGCCAGCTCGACGACATTGCCGCGAAGGATGAAATCCCTGAAGCCTTTAAGCATGCGGGTGCTCCTGATTCATGAGTTCAATGGGGATGATGTGCAGGTGACCCGGGTGTTCATACCGGGGTGTGGGCCACATCTGTACTCTAGCGGGGAATCGGCCCGGGACGCATCGGAAGAGGCCGGAGTTCAGCCGGTGCGATCACCGGTGAGCACCACCGCGAGTGGGGAATTGAGGGCGGCCGCTGCCACGGCGGCTGCATCGGTCTGGGGGAGTGCGATGAGGACAGTTGCGGGGTCTGCCCCGGCGGTATCTCCGACCAGCACCACCTTTCCGCCGGAGGCGATGGTGGCGGGTAGGCCGGTGTCCGGGTTCTGGGAGATTACGGAGATCGTGTCGCCGGGCAGCAGGAGGGGGATGATGGAAGGGTCGGCGAGTTTGAGCGGGACCATGTTGAACGGGTCGGTGGAAGCCGCAGCGGGGTCAATATCATCTGTGAGGGAGGACACCAGCTCGGTGCCGACAAACCTGGGGGCGGTGACCCATTCCCCGGCGGTGACCGAGGATGCGGTGATCCTGCCGAGTGCTTCCTCCGGGATGCGTATGACCTGATCAGGAACGAGATCTGCGGGGATCCGTCGCAACTCCAGGTCCTGGTCGGTGATTTCGGTGCCTGCGGGGATGTCCCGGGAGAACACAACCACCCGGGGATCGGTGCTGATCAGAGAACCGGCGAAGAGGAAGCCGGCGACGATGAGCAGGGTGGCGGCCAGAGCGCGGCGGAGCAGAAGGGTGCGGTGCCACCCGGGAGTGGTGAGGGTTGTTTTCAGGTTCATACCCTCTTGGACTGTTTAAGTGCGCCCGAGGTTCCGCACCCCGGCGGGGGTGATGATGATATTGACCGGGAGGTCGTGTTCCTCCACGGTGATGTCCTCACGGATCTCACCGTTGAACAGGAGTGTGAGGGTGGTCCCCTTCATGCCGGTGGCCAGGGCGCGGTCGTAATAACCCCCGCCCTTGCCGAGCCGGATGCCCTCCGGTGTACAGGCGAGTGCGGGGGCGATCACCACGTCGCAGAAGTTCACGGCCTCCGGACCGAGCCGCGTCCCGGAGGGTTCCCGGATGCCGAAGGGGCCGGGTACCAGTCCGGTCGGGCCCTCGTAGAGGGCCCAGTCCATGCGGCCATCATCAAGGGCGACGGGCAGGATCACGGCGGGAACCTCGGCCTGGAGGGCGTCGAGAAGCAACCGCCCACCCGGCTCGGTGCGGGTGGGCACGTACGCGGCCACCCGCTGGGGGCGTTTGGACCGTAGATAATAGGAGATATTCGCTATCAGGGCGGCGTTCTCGGCCTCCCGACGGTCCTCCGGCATGGTGGCGCGTGCCTCTTGCAGCTTGTCCCGCAGCTTCTGTTTGCTCTCGCTCATGGTTTAAAGGATATCCCTTATTTCCGGTGGGGCACGGGGTTTGGCCAGACGCCTGCAGGTAGGGTGGTGTCCATGAGTCTGTCTATCAAAGAGCATGTGAACGCGGTCAAGACTGTCGTGGTGCCTGCCGCTGGAATGGGGACGCGCTTTCTCCCCGCCACGAAGACGGTTCCCAAGGAACTGCTCCCGGTTGTGGATACCCCTGGCATCGAGTTGATCGCGGAGGAGGCCGCCAAGTTGGGGGCCACCCGCCTGGCGGTTATCACCGCACCCAACAAGGCAGGGGTGCTCGCGCATTTTGAGCGGTTCACCGAGCTGGAGGCCACCCTGGAGGAGCGGGGAAAGACAGACCAGTTGCAGAAGGTCCGTCGTGCGGCGGGGCTCATCGACGCTGTTCCCGTCACTCAGGAGCACCCCCTCGGACTGGGGCACGCTGTGGGACTGGCTGAGTCCGTGCTCGATGCGGATGAGGATGTCGTTGCGGTCATGCTGCCCGATGATCTCGTGCTGCCGTTCGGGGTCATGGAACGCATGGCGCAGGTACGTGCGGAGTTCGGTGGTTCCGTCCTGTGTGCCGTCGAGGTTGCTGATGATGAGGTGAGCAACTACGGCATCTTCCGGGTGGAGAACGCTGATGATAATGGTGCTGACCAGGATGTCAAGCGGGTGACCGGGATGGTGGAGAAGCCGGCTGTTGAGGATGCCCCCTCCAACCTCGCGGCCACCGGCCGTTACCTTCTTGACCGGTCCATCTTCGACGCCCTGCGGCGTATCACCCCCGGTGCCGGTGGGGAGCTGCAGCTGACCGATGCCATCGCCCTGCTTATCGACGACGGGCACCCGGTTCACATCGTCGTCCACCGTGGTAAACGACACGATCTCGGCAACCCCGGTGGTTATATCCCGGCATGCGTCGACTTTGGTCTGGACCATCCCGTGTACGGTCCCCAGCTTCGTCGCGCACTCGCCCAGATCATGGTGGATCATGGCGTGGTCGATGCCTCCGCCATCAGGTGAGCAGGCCCCCGGCCGGAGGGGTTCGGTTCACCCCGGTGACATGAGCCACCGGGATGGCCCGGGGGTCGGTAGTTTGGTTCACAGTCCCGTTCTCCCGGTGTGTACCCCGCAGGGATCGTGGGACCCACTGTCGTTACTGCTTCGGGGTTTCCACCCGGGTGGCCACCCAACCGACGTAAGATAGCTCGCTGTTCCTGAAGGAGGTCCTATTGCGGTCAGTCGAACAACAGCTGGCTATGGTGACGCAGGCGGCGGTGGCACCGGAGCCGGTGCGTATCGCCATCGCCGAGGCACTCGGTCTCATGTGCGCCGAGGATGTCCAGGCGACCCGTGCGCTGCCTGGTTTCGCCCAGGCAGCGATTGATGGTTATGCAGTACGTGCCGTGGATGTCGGTGGTGAGCGGTCGCTGAGCCGGGAGGTACCGGTGGCCCCGCCGGAGAAGTCCCTCCCGGTTGTCGGTGAGGTGGCGGCGGGTTCACAACAACCCCTGCGCCTCCAACCCCGGCAGGCGGTGCGTGTCCAGACCGGTGCGCCCCTGCCCACCCTCGCCGATGCCGTCCTGCCCCTGGCCTGGAGCGACCGCGGACGCAAGCGCGTCACAGCGCAACGCCCCGTTCGCTCGGGTGAGTTTGTGCGCAAGGAGGGTGATGACATCCAACCGGGTGATGTCGCCGTCAGCGCCGGTGCGGTGCTGGGTCCCGCCCAGATCGGACTGCTCGCCGCGGTCGGGCGATCCAAGGTGCTGGTCTACCCCCGTCCCCGCATGTCGGTGATCTCCGTGGGGGCGGAGCTGGTTGACATCGATCGGCAGCCCGGTCTGGGGCAGGTCTATGACGTCAACTCCTACTCCCTCGCCGCCGCCGGTAGGGAAGCCGGCGCCGATGTCTACCGTTACGGCATCGCCGCCGGTGAACCGCGGCGCATCAAGGAGATCATCGAATCGCAGATGCTGCGCGCCGAGATCGTGGTCATCGCCGGAGCCGTGGGGGGCTCCGCCTCCGAGGACGTCCGGGAGGTGCTGCGTGAACTCGGCGAGATCGACACCGAGCGTGTGGCCATGCACCCGGGGTCGGTCCAGGGGTTCGGGCTGTTGGGGGAGAACCGTATTCCGGTGTTCCTCCTGCCCTCCAACCCTCTGGCCTCCCTGGTGATCTTCGAGACCTTCGTCCGACCCCTCATCCGACTCAGCCTGGGCAAGTCGAATGCGAACCGGCGGGTGGTGCGGGCGCGGGCGCTCAACCATGTCGCCTCCGTCGCGGGACGGAAGGGGTTCATCCGGTCCCGCCTCATGCGTGATGCGGAGACCCAGGATTATCTGGTGGAGGCGCTGGGTGGGGCCACCGGTGCGCCCTCCCACCTGCTCGCCGGACTGTCCGAGGCTAACGCCATGATCCGGATCCCCGAGGAGGTCACCGAGATCCGCCCTGGCGATGTCGTTGATGTCATCTTCCTGGCGCAGGGTCGATGAGGGGGAGGGACGGATCTTCCCATGTTGAAACCATTCGCCTCGGGTCCCAGTCGGGACCGCCCGCATCTGACCCATCCGGGATGGCGGGAATCCACCCCGCAGGTCACCCTGCCCGCCGGTGGTTCACTGCGTCTGCGTCCCCTCCGGAGGGCTGACTACCAGGCATGGTCCACGCTGCGGATCCGCGATGAGCAGCACCTCCGACCGGTGGAGCCGACCGTCCCGGGTTCCTGGCGGGATGCGCACTCGAAGATGGCGTGGTGGGACACCTCGGCCTATCTCCTCCGGGCTGCGCGCCGGGGAACGGTCCTGCCCCTGGTCATCGAGTTGGATGGTCGTTTCGTCGGGCAGCTGACCGTCGGCAACATCCAGCATGGTGGTGTGTCCGACGCGTGGATAGGGTACTGGGTCTACAGCGGGGTGACCGGCAGGGGAGTGGCCACCGCCGCCTGCGCGCTCGGCGTCGACCATGCTTTTCGACGGGTCGGTCTGCACCGGCTCACCGCCACCTACCTGCCCAGCAACCCGGCCTCGGGGCGGGTGTTGGCGCTGTCCGGTTTCCGGGAGGAGGGGTACTTCATCCGCAACCTCCACATCGACGGCCGGTGGATGGATCACCATTTTGTGGCATTGTTGGCAGATGAATACCCATCGACCGCGGTGGCGCGCCTCAGACAGGCTGGTCGTTTGAGGCCGTGAATCCGGCGTGGCGGTCGTGTTGAAACCGTCACACCCGTTAGTGTCGTAATTGTCTTGAACGTGCACCCGTCTCGGAAGGTTTGGTGCTTTAAGTGTCCAATTTCCTCTTGATCGGCCTGATCGTGGTGGTGTGGCTTGTTGTGCTCGCACCGCTGCTTCTTCGGAGCCAGAAGCCAATCCGGAAGGCCGGTGAGGCTTTCGATGACACACGTGTCATCCTCGAGGGCGGCAGCAGCGTTCCGATGCGCCGCCGTCCCCGCCTCGGTGGGGACACCGGGGAGGAGGATGACACCACCACCGACCGGGAGGACGAGGAGTACGAGCTGGAGGATTCCCCCAGTATTTTCCGCCACCGTCGCGAGGGCACCCGCGAGGACAGTGACCGGGATGACCGGGACGACCGTGATAACCGCGATGACGAGGAACGCACCGGCACCGGTTCCACCGCCCTCAGCGCCGTAGTCGCCGCGGCTGACACCGCCACCACGGTCACCGCCGGGGTGACAGAACCTGCAGTCGAGACGGACGACCAGGCGGAGGATGAGGTCGAGATCGATGTTCACGCCGAGGTGGATGTCGATGAGGAGACCCTCAACAACACCGATGTCCGTCCGGACGTTGAGGTCATCGCGGAGTGGAACGCCGAGGATCATTACGCCCTGGATGACAGCTACAACGCACCGATCGATCTCATGCACCACGAGGAACGCGTGCGCGCCATCGCTGATTACCGTGCAGCCCGGGAAGCCGGTGCCACTGGCGGGGATCATGCCGAGGACACGACGCGGTCGCACAGCCCGGAGGAGGACAATGGGGAGCTGACCCAGGCCGACATGGAGTTCGCCGCCCGTCGTCGTGGACGTGGTTACTATGATCCCCAGGCAGACCGGGAATTCGCCCACAACCAGCACATCCGCCGTCAGCGCACCCTCCTGGGGCTGGGGGTCGCGGTGGTCGTGACCGTCATCCTGGGGTTCGTCCTCGGCGGTGGTGTCTGGGCACTACCGGCGGTCGCCGTGGCGATGACCGCGCTGTACCTGGTGGCACTGCGTCGTCAGGTCCGTGCCGAGAATGAGCTGCGTGCCCGCAGGATCCGACGCCTCCGACGGTCCCGCATGGGTGTGCGCAGTTCCGGGGAACTGCCACCGCGTCTGCGTCGTCCCGGTGCCGTCGTTCTCGAGCTTGATGATGAGAGCCCTGATTTCGAGGGCCTGGACACCACCTACCTGCCCGTCGAGGACCATGACGATGGTTATGGGACCGACCGCATCCGTCGCGTCAGCTGAACCGCCCGGGCTGAACCTCCCGCGTCACATAAATCGCTAGACCGTTTCTGCTTCCGGGGTAGAGTGGCCGTCTATGGTCACAGCTCCATCCCGAGGCACACAGATCTTTGCCTTCATAGCCGTCCTCGTGGCGGCTTTCAATCTTCGTACCGCCATCGTGTCCGTCGGGGCCGTCCTCGATGACATCATCGTCGCCTTCGACGCGACCGAGACGCAGGCGGGCATCATCACCGCCATCCCGGGACTGACCTTCGCCATCTTCGGTGTGGCTGCCGTGCCCCTGGCCCGTTGGATCGGTCTGTCCGGGGCTATGACAACGGGCATGGTCATCGGGTTGATCGGCCTGGCGGTCCGGCCGTGGGTGGGGGATATCTGGAGCTTCATCTTCCTCACCGGTCTGGTGGTGATCGGCATCGCCGTCGCCAATGTCCTGCTGCCTGCCTGGGTCAAGACGCATGGCGGGAGGAACACCGTCGCGCTGATGACGGTGTACACCTCCGTGCTCGGGGTGGGGTCCACGGTGGGCCCACTGTCGGCCCTGGTGTTCGCCGGGGAGGACGGGTGGCGTTGGGCGATCTTCATCTGGGCGTTCGCCGGCCTGGCGCAGGTGCTGATCTGGTTGCCGATGTGGGCCGTCAAACGGCATGACTTCCCCGCGGAGACCGTGACCACGGGCACCCGGGGCCGGATCTGGACATCACCCACCGCGGTGTTCATCATGCTGTTCTTCGGCCTGCAGTCCATGAACGCCTACATCCAGATGGGATGGCTGCCCAAGATCCTCATCGACAGCGGTGTCAGCTCCGGCAACGCGACCATCGGCCTGGCGATCCTCGGTGTGCTGGGGATCATCGGAGGTTTCATCATGCCGGTGACCATTGCCCGGACCCGGGACCATCACCTGGCGCGCATCCCCGTATTCCTCGCCGCCTGCATGCTCACCGGTTATCTGGGCATCTGGTTCCTGCCCACCCAGGCATGGTGGCTGTGGTGTTTCTTCCTGGGCGTGGGGGCACTGTGCTTCCCCATGGCCATCGCCCTGATCCCCGCCCGCACGCGAGACCCCCGTGTCACCGCCAGTCTGTCCGGTTTCGCCCAACCGGTCGGCTACCTGCTCGCCGCGCTGGGGCCCCTCGTGGTCGGGGCATTGTTCGGTGTGTTCGGCTCCTGGCCACCCATCCTTGCGATCCTGGCCGCCGGCACCGTCGTCCTCGGGGCGGTGGGCTACCGTGCCGCCCGGAACCGCATGGTCGACGATGAGCTGGATGCCCCCGCGGTGGCGGGGCAGGACGCATCACCGTCCGGATCAACTGTGTCCGGTGGCTGAGGTAACCTGTCAAACATGGATAAACCGGTCGTGAGGGATGCAGCCCTGCTGCTATTTCGCGTTGTGCTCGGCATCATCTTCGTGGCACACGGGTGGGAGAAACTGTTCATCAGTGGCACCACGGCCACCACCGGCCAATTCTCGGCCTGGGGGGTGCCACAGCCGACACTGTCGGTGTGGATCGCGGCGGTCGCGGAGCTGCTCGGCGGTGCCTTCCTCGTGGTGGGTCTGCTGACCACCTTCGTGGCCGGTGCCCTGGCGTTGCTCATGCTCGCCGCGGTGTACTTCGTGCACCTGGACGCCGGTTTCTTCGTCAGCACCAATGGATTGGAATTCCCCCTGCTCATCATCGTCTCGCTGATGATGATCGTGGTCTTCGGTTCCGGCCGGGCGAGTATTGATGGGGTTCTCACACGTGGTTGATTGTCATGGGATCCAGGCCGCCCTGTCCGCGCGGTTGGATGGTGAACCCACCGGGATAGATGATGCGGTGATCGACACCCACCTCGCCCACTGTGAGGCCTGCCGTACCTTCTACGACCGGGCCGCGGCCCTCAACAGGACGTTGAGCCTGTCGGCGGTGGAACCCCGCACCATGGTGCCCCCGGATCTGTCGGAGATCATCCTCGCGGAGGTGGAACCCCAGTGGCGGCGCCGGGCGAACACGCGGGTCATCGCCAACACCGTATTGCGGTTGGTGCTGGTGGTACTGGCGGTGGTGTATACCGTGTGGGCGGGAACGATGCTGGGGGACACGGCGTCGATAAGCATCCAGGACGACCCGTTGACCGCTCGCCTGGCCGCCGAGGCCGCCACCTTCCGCCTGGGGTTGGCCGTGGGTCTGTTCTTCGCGGCGTGGAAACCGTCGATCATCACGGGCATGCTGCCGATCTTCGGCGCGCTGTGGACGTTCAGTCTCGGGTTCGCGGCGCGGGATCTGCTCGTCGACACCGCAGATTCCACCACCGCCACCACCATAGTGTTGCTGCTGGTGTCAGCGGTGGTGCTCGGCTTGACCTGGCTCAATCATCTGGGGGCCGGTGTGCTGCGCCGGACCTGGAGTTCTATCAGCGCGACCCCATCCTGACTAGTGTGGGTGCCATGAGTTTTGCTGAACACGCGATCATCTGGCATGTCTACCCCCTCGGCGCCACGGGTGCGCCCATCTTCCCGGGCGAGCCCCAGCAACTGACCCAGCCACCAACCCACCGTCTGCCCGTTCTCGAACAGTGGCTGGACTACGTGGTGGAACTCGGGTGCAACGCGGTGCTGCTCGGTCCGGTGTTCGCCTCTGACACCCACGGATACGACACCCTGGATTTCTTCACCATCGACCCCCGCCTGGGTGATGAGGCCGACCTGGTGGCGTTCATCGACGCCGCCCGCGCGCGCGGGATCGGGGTGCTTCTCGACGGGGTGTTCAACCACGTCTCCCGCAACTCCGGGTACACACACCTGACCACCGGTGGGGCCTTCGAAGGCCATGACGCACTGGTCGAACTGGATCACACCCGTGAAGAGGTGGCGGATCTGGTGGTGGAGGTGATGACCTACTGGCTGGACCGGGGGATTGCGGGCTGGCGCCTGGATGCGGTGTACGCGATCGATCCGTCGTTCTGGCGCAGCGTCCTGCCCCGGGTGCGGACAACCCACCCCGACGCCTGGATCCTCGGCGAGATGATCCACGGTGACTATGCCGCGTACGTCGCCGAATCCGGCATCGACTCGGTCACCCAGTATGAACTGTGGAAGGCGATCTGGAGCAGCCTGAAGGAGGGGAACTTCTTCGAATTGGAATGGACCCTGCGCCGCCACAATGATGTTCTGGAGCATTTCGTCCCCCAGACCTTCGTGGGCAACCATGATGTCACCAGGATCGCCACCCAGGTCGGGCCGGAGAAGGCCGCCCTGGCGGCGGCCGTCCTGTTCACCGTCGGTGGCACCCCGAGCATCTACTACGGCGATGAGCAGGCCGTGACCGGGGTGAAGGAGGAACGCTTCGGCGGCGATGACCAGATCCGCCCGCCACTGCCGGAGGAGTACTCACCCCTGGGCGGGTGGATGCGTCAGATCTACCACGATCTCATCGCGTTCCGCCGCACCAACCCCTGGCTGCACGCCGCACGCACCGAGGTCGAGGACCTGGCCAACACCCAGATCACCTACCGCTCCCATGAGGTTGATGCCCGTGGCGTGGACACCGGCAACTGGGTGCGGGTGAAGCTCGACAGCGTCCGCTGCAGCATGGAGATCACCGATAACGCCGGCCGGCGCTACAGCCACCCCGCCTGAGAAGGGGCAGCTCGGCCTAACGCCAGCTCGGCAGCCACATCAGGGAATCGAAGACGGAATCCGGGATGAGGTAGCCGTACAGGATCGGTGAGAACGCCAGGAACATGGTGACCACCAGTGCCACATACCCGACCACCGCCATGGAACCGGTGGTCAACCCGTTTTTCAGCATGGTGCCACGCTGCCAGAGCTCGCCACAGGTCAGCGCCAGCATCACCACGATGAACGGGGCGAGGGCGGCGGCGTAGAAGAAGTACATCTGTCGGTCGTAGGCGGCTAGCCAGGGCAGGAAACCTGCGGCGAAGGCCACCAGCGGGACGATGTAGGCGCGCTGTTTACGGATGATCAGGGACCACAGGGCCCAGAAGATCACCGGAACCGTCAGCCACCAGATGGCGGGGGTGCCGAAGAGGTAGATCATGCGTCGGCAGGTATCACCCACCGCACACTCGATGTCGGTGGAGGAATAGTAGAGGATCGGTCGTCCCGCTACCAGCCAGGACCACGGCTTGGAATCCCATGGGTGGCTGTGTCCCGCGGAGCTGGTCAGGGAGCCGTGGAACTCCAGCACACTGAAGTGGTAGTGCAACCAGCCGGCGACAGAATCCGGAAGCAGGCTGAGGAAGGAACTGCCCTCGATGGTGCCGTCGGAGTTGGCATGCCGGTAGACGGAGGTTTCCGAGGCGAACCATGCCCGCCAGCTCCAGATGTAGAGCAGGGCCGGCAGCAGTACCAGGGAGGCCAGGGCCGGAAGTACGTCGTTGCGCAGGGTGCCCACGATATAGCGCCGCGCCCCGTAGCGTTTGCGCAGCCACAGATCGAGGAACACACTGGCCAGGCCGAAGAAGGCGATGTAGTACAACCCGGACCACTTCACCGACAGGGCCAGGCCGAGGAGGACACCGGTGGTGAAACGCCACCAGCGGAAACCGAACCGGGGACCGAATTCACTGGCGGTGACAGCGGCGGTGTGCAACCGGTGGTGCATCTGCTGGTGGTCGCGGACCAGGGTCCACGCGGCGGCGGTGATGAAGAAGACCTGGAAGATGTCCAGCATGCCGAAACGGGCGGACACCAGCAGCACCCCGTCGGCGGTGGCGATGATACCGGCGATGAAGGTCACCACCGTGGATCCGCTGAGACGACGGGTCAGGGCCATGACGGTCAGTACGGTCAGCGTGCCGAAGAGGGCAGCCATGACCCGCCAGCCCAGAGGTGTATACCCGAAGACCATCTCTCCCAGGGCGATGATCTGTTTGGCCAGGGGAGGGTGCACCACCAGTCCGAACCCGGGGTTGGATTCGATGCCACCGAGGACGGGGTTGAACCAGGACTCGACCATGTCCCACGCCTGAGGGACGTAGTGTTTCTCGTCGAAGACCGGGGTGCCGGAGGATGTTGCATTGGTCAGCCCGATGAACCGGGTCAGGGTGGCGAACACCGCGATGAGGGCCCACGTCCAGGTGTCCTGGGGGGTCCATCGAAACGTCGGTGGGGCGGGGGCACGGGTACCGGCGAACATACCCTGGTCCCGCACCTGGTTACGAACTGGCAGGGCTTGGCTCACCCCGTTGATTCTAGGGTCTGGGAACATTTTTGTGGGAAGCTGGGGGAATGGATGTCGCTGAACTAACCCTGCCCACCGGAATCATCATCGCCGCCACCCCGCTCGGCAACATCGGGGATGCCTCCCCGCGTCTGGTTCATGCCCTGGCCAACGCCACCGTCATCGCGGCGGAGGACACCCGCCGGACCCGGGCCCTGGCGGCCGCACTCGGGGTGGAGATCACGGGGCAGGTGGTGTCCAACTTCGACCACAATGAGGAATCACGGGTGGCGCGTCTCCTCACTGCCGCCCGCACGGGCAGCGTGGTGATCGTCAGCGATGCCGGCATGCCGGTGGTCTCCGATCCGGGGTTCGCGCTCGTCGATGCCGCCCATGATGCCGGTATCCCGGTCACGTGTTTCCCCGGGCCCTCCGCCGTGCCCACGGCGCTCGCGCTGTCGGGTCTGCATGTCGGACGGTTCGCCTTCGATGGTTTCGCGCCCCGCAAACACGGTGCCCGGATGACCTGGCTGGAGAGCCTGCGCACCGAACAGCGGGCGGTGTGTTTCTTCGAATCACCGCACCGCATCGCGGACACCCTGGCCGCCGCGGCGGAGGTGTTGGGGGACCGGCGTGCAGCGGTGTGCCGGGAATTGTCCAAAACCTACGAGGAGGTCCGGAGGGGCACCCTGCCGGAACTGGCGGAGTGGGCCACCGACGGGGTGCGCGGTGAGATCACCGTGGTCATCGAGGGCGCGGGGGATGTCAGTGTCGATGTGGACTCCCTGGTCGCCCTCGCCCAGGCGCGTGTCGACGCCGGTGAACGACTCAAGGCGGTGTGCGCCGACCTGGCGCGGGTCCACGGGGTGAGCAAGAACGAGCTTTACGACGCCGTCATCACCGCCCGCGATCAGTAATCGTTATACCTTTGTGATCAGGCTGGTCGGAAAGCCCCACTAGGCTGGGTTTCATCCACATCTCGGGGATGTAAAGCCGGGTCAGGCAGAGCCCACTAACAGTAAGCATTCAGTGGAACCGGATTTGCTTCCCAGTTGAGTCCACATAAAGGTGGTTTCCATGACTACACCCGATCCATATTCACACCAACCCCCGGTGGATGATGAAGCCGAGGAGCTGACTGCCACGGAGGAACTGGCTGGTCTGCTTGAAAGTTCACGTACCGCGGAGGTTGATACGGCTGACTCCCCGGCTGGGTTTCCTCCGGAGAGTGAGAAGCAGGATTTCTCTCTCAACTGGGGGGTGATCATTCCTGCCCTCGTCGTGGTGCTCATTGCTGTGGCCTGGGGCATCGGTCTGCCGGACAGCTTCTCCTCCTTCGCCGAGACCGCGCTGACCTTGGTGGTGGATAGCCTCGGCTGGGCCTTTGTCTTCTTCGGCACCGTTTTCGTGTTTTTCGCCATAGTCATCGCGGCTAGCAAATTTGGCCAGATCAGATTGGGTCATCAGGATGAAGCGCCGGAGTTCCGGACCGTGTCCTGGATCGCCATGATGTTCGCCGCAGGCATGGGCATCGGCCTGATGTTCTACGGCACCACTGAGCCGCTAACCTTCTACCGCAATGGTGTTCCCGCCCACCAGCCCCAGGAGGTGGGGACCGCCATGGCCTCCACCCTGTTCCACTGGACCCTGCATCCCTGGGCGATCTACGCCATCGTCGGGCTGGCCATCGCCTACTCCACCTTCCGGGTGGGGCGTAGGCAGCTGCTCAGTTCCGCCTTCGTACCACTCATCGGAGAGAA
Source organism: Corynebacterium efficiens YS-314 (assembly GCF_000011305.1). Lineage (NCBI taxonomy): Bacteria > Bacillati > Actinomycetota > Actinomycetes > Mycobacteriales > Corynebacteriaceae > Corynebacterium > Corynebacterium efficiens. The sequence continues at coordinate 1,026,304 of NC_004369.1, forward strand.
GGGTGCCACTGGCTGGTTGGGGCGTCTGATCGATATCCTCTCCATCATCGCCACCGTGTTCGGCACCGCATGCTCCCTGGGCCTGGGTGCCCTGCAGATCGGCGCCGGGCTGTCCGCCGCCGGCATCATCGAGGATCCGAGCCAGTGGACCGTGCTGGGTATCGTCTCCGTGCTGACTCTTGCCTTCATCCTGTCTGCGCTGTCCGGTGTGGGTAAGGGCATCCAGTACCTGTCCAACGGCAATATGGTCCTGGCGGCGATCCTGGCAATCTTCGTATTTGTGGTCGGTCCGACCGTGTCCATCCTCAACATGATCCCCACCTCAATCGGTGCGTACTTCTCCTCCTTCTTTGAGATGGCCAGCCGCACCGCCGTCAGCGCGGATGGCACCGCGGGCGAGTGGCTGAGCGGTTGGACGATCTTCTACTGGGCCTGGTGGATCTCCTGGTCACCCTTCGTGGGCATGTTCCTGGCACGTATCTCCCGTGGACGTACCATCCGCGAATTCATCATCGGTGTCATGCTCGTACCCGCGGGTGTGTCCACCGTGTGGTTCTCCATCTTCGGGGGTACCGCCATCACAAAGGAACAGGGTGGCGAGTCCATCTGGGGTGAAGGCGTGGCGGAGGAGCAGCTCTTCTCGCTGTTGCAGTCCCTACCCGGTGGTCAGGTCGTTTCAATTGTCGCCATGATTTTGCTGAGCACCTTCTTCATCACCTCTGCGGATTCCGCATCCACGGTCATGGGGATACTGAGCCAGCGCGGAAAATTGGACGCCAACAGGTGGGTCTCGGCCTCCTGGGGCGTGGCCACCGCCGCCATCGGCCTGACGCTGCTCCTATCGGGTGGTGACAACGCCCTGAATAATCTGCAGAACGTCACAATCGTCGCGGCTACTCCCTTCCTCTTCGTGATCATCGGCCTGATGTTCGCGATCGTGAAGGATCTGCGCAATGACATCATCTACGTCGACTACCGGGAGCAACAGAGGTTCGCGGCGCGTCTGGCACGTGAGCGCCGGATCCACGCAGAAGCCCAGCGGCGTGCCGAGTTGGCCCGGAAGAAGCGTGAGCGGCAGGCCGAGCGCATGGCACGTCGTCGTTAAGCAACACCTCGATACGGCTTAACCGCGCACCATAAATTAAGGTGGTACGCATGACCAAGAACGTGCTCGTATCTGTTGCCTGGCCTTATGCCAACGGACCCCGTCACATCGGACATGTGGCGGGGTTCGGTGTCCCCTCCGATGTCTTCGCGAGGTTCCAGCGAATGCGTGGCAACAATGTGCTCATGGTCTCCGGAACCGACGAACACGGCACCCCACTTCTGGTCCAGGCTGACAAGGAGGGGGTGAGCGTCCAGGAGCTGGCGGACAAGTACAACCGCCAGATCGTCGAGGATCTCACCGGCCTGGGCCTGTCCTATGACCTGTTCACCCGCACCACCACTTCCAACCACTACGCCGTGGTGCAGGAACTCTTCCGCGGTCTGCACGACAACGGGTACATGATCAAGGAGACCACCCTCGGTGCGATCTCCCCGTCGACAGGCCGCACCCTGCCGGACCGTTACATCGAGGGCACCTGCCCGATCTGCCACGCCGACGGCGCACGCGGCGACCAGTGTGACAACTGCGGCAACCAGCTCGACCCGGCCGACCTGATCAACCCGGTCTCCAAGATCAACGGCGAAACCCCCGAATTCGTGGAGACCGAACACTTCCTGCTCGACCTGCCCGCCCTGGCGGATTCCCTCACCGCGTGGCTGAAGGGACGCGAGGACTGGCGCCCCAATGTGCTGAAGTTCTCCCTCAACCTGCTGGAGGACATCCGGCCACGTGCGATGACCCGCGACATCGACTGGGGTATCCCCATCCCCGTCGAGGGCTGGCAGGACAACAACGCCAAGAAGCTCTACGTCTGGTTCGACGCCGTGGTGGGTTACCTCTCCGCCTCCATCGAATGGGCCTGGCGCACCGGCGACCCGGAGGCGTGGCGCACCTTCTGGAATGATCCGGAGACCTCGTCCTACTACTTCATGGGCAAGGACAACATCACCTTCCACTCCCAGATCTGGCCGGCCGAACTGCTCGGTTACGCTGGCAGGGGTTCCCGTGGGGGAGAGGTCGGGGACCTGGGTGAGCTCAACCTGCCCACCGAGGTGGTTTCCTCTGAATTCCTCACCATGTCCGGTTCCAAGTTCTCCTCCTCCAAGGGCGTGGTCATCTACGTCAAGGACTTCCTCGCCGAGTTCGGTCCCGACCCGCTGCGCTATTTCATCGCGGTGGCCGGCCCGGAGAACAACGACACCGACTTCACCTGGGACGAGTTCGTCCGCCGTGTGAACAATGAGCTGGCCAACGGCTGGGGCAACCTGGTCAACCGCACCGTGTCCATGGCCCACAAGAACTTCGGCGAGGTGCCGGTGCCCAGTGCACTGACCGATTCCGACCAGCGCATCCTGGACCTGGCGGCCTCCACCTTCGACTCGGCGGGCGCTGATCTGGAACTGTCCAAGTTCAAAAACGCCATCACCCAGATCATGCACGTGGTCGGCGAGGCCAACGCGTATATCGCCGAGCAGGAGCCGTGGAAGCTGGCCAAGGACGAGACCCAGCGTGAGCGACTGGCCACCGTGCTGTGGACCGCCCTGCAGGTGGTGTCCGACTGTAACACCATGCTCACCCCCTACCTGCCGCACACCGCGCAGAAGGTCCACGAGACCCTGGGGCGTGAGGGTATCTGGGCGGCCAGCCCCCAGATCGTCGAGGTGACCAATGAGTCCCCCCGTCAGCCCGTCGGCGTCGGGCTGCCCGACCCGGAGCACACCTACCCGGTGATCATGGGTGACTACCAGGCGCAGGCGGCGAAGTGGGAGCGCATCGACATGGTGCCCGGCACACCCCTGAACAAGCCGGCGCCGCTGGTGACCAAGCTCGACCCCGAGCTCGGCGAGACCGGCCCGGAGTGGGCACCGGTACAGAGCTAGACGACGCACGGACAGCGGGACCTTCTTCAAGGTCCCGCTTTTCCTATCCCCTTGGCACCTTTTACGGGCGGGTGCCCCCGTGTCCACCCTATGGTGTTAGGTGGAGGGCATGAACGCAACGAGAGAAGAAGCCAACCAGCTCCTGGAGGGTATCGCCGGACCAGGGGCCACCCTCCGCGATGACCAGTGGGTGGCTATTGATGCCCTGGTCAACCAGAGCAGACGCATGCTGGTGGTCCAGCGCACCGGATGGGGTAAATCCGCGGTCTACTTCATCGCCGCCAAGCTGCTGCGCGCCCGGGGAGCCGGGGCCGCGGTGATCATCTCGCCGCTGTTGGCGCTGATGCGTAACCAGGTCGCGGCGGCGGAACGCGCCGGGATCCGGGCGGCCACCCTCAACAGCGCGAATATGACCGACTGGGATCAGATCCAGGCGGAGGTGACCGCAGGCGCAGTCGATGTGCTGCTCATCTCCCCGGAACGCCTCAACAACCCCGATTTCCGGGATGCTGTCCTGCCCCGCCTGGCTGCGGAGACCGGGCTGGTGGTGGTGGATGAGGCGCACTGTATCTCCGACTGGGGTCATGATTTCCGCCCCGATTACCGTCGCATCCGTGACCTGTTGGCGGGCCTGGCACCGGGGGCGCCGGTGCTGGCAACAACCGCCACCGCCAATGACCGCGTGGTGGAGGATGTCCGGGCACAGCTCGGGGAGGATACCGGTCTGCTGCGTGGTGGACTGGACCGGGAATCACTCCACCTCGCGGTGGTGAACATCCCGGATTCCACAGCACGACCGGCGTGGCTGGCCACCCACCTCCACCAGCTCCAGGGCTCCGGCATCATCTACTGTCTGACGGTGGCTGCCGCCCATGACCTGGCTGATGCACTCACCGCGGTGGGCTGGACCGTGGCCGCCTACACCGGCCGGACCGAGGCCGGGGAACGCGAACGCCTGGAACAAGCCCTGCTCAACAATGAGATCAAGGCACTGGTGGCCACCTCCGCACTCGGCATGGGTTTTGACAAACCTGACCTCGGATTCGTGGTCCACCTGGGCGCACCCGGTTCCCCGGTGTCCTACTACCAGCAGATCGGCCGCGCCGGCCGTGGCACCGATCGCGCCGATGTCATCCTCCTGCCCGGCATCGAAGACAAGGAGATCTGGGAGTATTTCGCCTCCGTGTCCTTCCCTAAAGAACCTGTGGTCCGCCAGCTGCTCAGTGTCCTCACCGAGGAGCCGCAGTCCACCATCAGATTGGAATCCCAGGTGGATCTCTCCCGGTCGCGCCTGGAACAGGTACTCAAGGTGCTTGACGTGGACGGCGCGGTCCGTCGCGTGCGTGGTGGCTGGGTCACCACCGGGGCTGAGTGGATCTACGATGCCGAGCGCTACCGCGGTCTGGAACAGGCCCGCACAGAGGAACAGAACAGCATGCTCACCTACCAGCGCACCGACGGGTGCCGGATGCTCTATCTGCGCCGTGAACTGGATGACCACACCGCCACCGATCCCTGCGGACGTTGCGACAACTGCACCGGAAGGTACTGGCCCACCGAGACCGACAGTGCCGTCACCGCCGAGGTGGGCAGGCAGCTCAGCGCGCCGGGTATCCGGGTGCAGGCCAGGAAACAGTGGCCCACCGGCATCGCCGTGAAGGGGAAGATCAGGGGTCTCAACGAGGGCCGTGCACTGGGGCGCCTCAACGACATCGGCCGTGGCCCGGCCCTGCGGGAGTTGCTGGACTCATGCACCTTCACCGAGGATCCCTGGATGCAGCGGATCATCGCGGTGCTGGCGGACTGGGACTGGGCCACCCGCCCGGTCAATGTCGCAGCGCTGGGGCAGGTGGATGAGAAAAGGACCGCCCTGACTCAGCAGGTGGCGGAAGCCATCGCCCGGGTGGGGCGGATGAACTACGCCGGGGTGCTCCCGGTGGCGCCGGGGGCGGTGGAGGTGACTGCGCAGAACTCCGCCTACCGGGTGGCGGCACTGCTGGATCACTGGGATTACTCCCAGGGTCTGAACCTGGTGGACGGTCCGGTGCTCCTGGTTACCGATCTCATCGACACCGGATGGTCGGTGACCGTGGCTGGAAGCGGCATCGCGGAACGCTCCGGGCAGGACGTCCTGCCGTTCGCGCTGGCTAGTCGGGGATAAAGACCAGGGGGCGCACCGGGAAACTGACCCCACCCACCGGAACGGGGAAGGCGCAGACGATGGTGGCACCGGTGGCGGGTACCTCCTCCAGCCGGGTGAGGTTCTCGATCTGCCAGTGGTCATGGTGCAGCCACCAGCTCTGGGCCTCAAGGGTGGGGTCGGTGTCGGGGAGATCATGGCCGATCGCTGTGACACCACGGTCATGGAGGTACTCCAGGGCCGGAATGCTCCACCCGGGAGCCGTGCCCTCGGCACCCCAGGACCATCCGGTATGCAGGGCCACGAAGCACCCTGCGGGAATCGGGCCGTGGGTGGCCTCGGACTCACGCAGATGATCCGGGGTCAGAAGACCTGGTTGCTCAAACCGCACCGTATATAGAGGAAGAGTCAACTCATCCACTGCGATCTCATCCAGGGTGCGTCCCGTTAGATCAAAGTGCGCCGGCGCGTCAATGTGGGTTCCCCAGGGCCCCACGAGGTGGTAGCGGTGCATGAGGAACCCATCATCAGCAATGGTGGTCAACGTCTCCGTGATCTGGTCCGGATCACCGGGATACCGGGGCTGACCTGGTCGGAACGGGTGGGAGAGATCAATGACCTTCATGGCACTAGAATATAAGCCCTATGTCTAAGAAGAAGCCCCGTCCCATTCCGGTTCCGGCCCAGTTCATCCCCGGACTCATCGATGCCCACACCCACCTGACCTCGTGCAGGGATGATATCGCCACGCTGGTGGCACGAGCAGGGGAGGCGGGCGTCGACAAGCTCTGCACCGTCGGTGACGGCCTCAAGGAGGCCGGGCTCGCACTCGACGCGGCCCGGCAGTTCGACAATGTGTGGGCGGCCTGTGCCATCCACCCGACCAAGGCCGGGCAGCTGGATGAGGTCGCACGGCAGAAGTTGACCGAGATGGTTGCCGATCCGGCCTGCGTGGCGGTGGGGGAGACCGGCCTGGACACCTACTGGATCACCCACGACCCGGAGAACACCGCGGATCTGGAGACCCAGGAGGAGGCGCTGCGCTGGCACATCGACCTGTCGGTGTCCGCGGGCAAGACCCTGATGCTCCACAACCGGGAGGCGGATGCGGACCTCATGCGGGTGCTGGCGGATGCACCGGCCGCCCCGAACACCATCCTGCACTGTTTCTCCTCACCCCTGGAGATGGCCCGGGAGGCACTCGATCGGGGATATGTGTTGAGTTTCGCCGGGAATGTCACCTTCAAGCGCAATGAGGAGCTGCGCGAGGCGGCGCGTCTGGCACCGCTGGAGCAGATCCTCATCGAGACGGATGCGCCGTACATGACCCCGGAGCCGTTCCGGGGGAGCAGGAACGAGCCTTCGCTGATCGGTCACACCGCCCTGTGTCTCGCCGAGGTGCGTGGCATGGCGGTCGAGGAGCTCGCCGAGGTACTGGGGGCCAACTTCGACCGGGTTTATGGGCTCACGACGCAGCCATAACCAGACTAGTGACATAGCCCACATCGGCGGTGAAGGTCGTGGTCATCTGTGAATAGTGGGACAGTTGCGTAGAAGGTTGCATGTCATCGGGGTTAAGTTCTGGACTCTCAGGGGCCGTTATCGTATTGTGACTAAGTGTTCATCACCCCGAGAGCGAAGAAGTAGAGCATTCACATGGCGATTCATCAGAAATCCCGGATCAACCAACTCAACGGCACCCGGTCCGTGCCCTTGCGTCTGGCCACTGGCGGTATGCTCGCCACCCTGCTCATCGGTGGGGTCACCGTAGCCACCGCCAAGAAGGATGTCATCATCGATGTCAATGGCGAGCAGATCGCGCTGACCACCCTCTCGGGGACCGTCGAGGGTGCCCTGGAGCAGGCCGGCGTGGAGCTGGGCGCGCAGGATTTCGTCTCCCCGGCACCTGATTCCTCCCTGACCAGTGAGTCGGTGGTCACCGTGCGCACCGCCAAGCAGGTCGCGCTCGTGGTCGACGGCCGGGAGGAAACCCTCACCACCACCGCCGTCAGCGTCGAGGACCTCCTCGGCGAGCTGGACGAGATCAGCCCAGCCGATGCCATCGACGCCGATCCGGACACCACCATCCCGGACTCCGGTCTTCAACTGAAGGTGACCAAGCCGAAGATCATCTCCATCAACGACGGTGGCCGCGTGGTGTACACCTCCATCGCCGCCGATACGGTCGGGGAGGTGCTGGAACGTCGCGGCATCACCATCGATGAGGATGACCGCCTCAACCTGGACGCCAACCACCGGATCACCACCAACACCGAGATCATCATCGACCGTGTGGAGACCTCCGAGGTCACCGAGACCGTCGACATCGCAGCACCCGTGACCTATGTGGATGACCCGGAGGCTGACAAGGGCACCGAGACCGTGGTCACCGAGGGGACCCCGGGAGCCAAGGAGATCACCCGCCAGATCGTCACCGTCAACGGTGTCGAGGCAGAGAACACCGTCCTGCGTGAGGTCGAGCTCACCGCCGCGACCCCCACCACCATCAAGCGTGGTACCAAGGCGGCCCCCGCTACAGTCAGCAGCTCAACATCCGGTTCCGCAGCCCCGTCCGTGGCCGGTGGTTCCGTGTGGGATGCGCTGGCACAGTGTGAATCCAACGGCAACTGGTCTATCAACACCGGCAATGGTTTCTCCGGTGGTCTGCAGTTCCACCCCCAGACCTGGCAGGCCTACGGTGGCGGCCAGTATGCACCCACCGCAGCCGGTGCCTCCCGCGAGCAGCAGATCGCCATCGCCCAGAAGGTCCAGGCGGCCCAGGGTTGGGGAGCCTGGCCGGCCTGCACCGCCAAGCTGGGGATCCGCTAACACCCGGGGGAAGCATATACGGGGGAAGTCCGTAGGGGAAGTCCGCACGGGATACCCGGGCACCAGCTGTCTGGCGGGATCACCGGCACGGTCAATGGTAGAAATCCCACAACCGGGCGGTAGATTGGGATGCTATGGAAGAACCTTCAGGTGCACAGCTGCTCGGACCCGTTGAGATCCGCGCGCTGGCGGAAAAGCTCGATGTCACCCCGACGAAGAAGTTGGGGCAGAACTTCGTCCACGATCCCAACACCGTGCGACGCATTGTCACCGCAGCTGACCTGACCCCGGAGGATCATGTGGTGGAGGTCGGCCCGGGCCTGGGGTCACTGACCCTGGCGCTGGTGGAGAAGGCGGCGTCGGTCACCGCGGTGGAGATCGATCCTCGCCTGGCCGCTGAACTGCCCGCCACCTTCGCCTGGCGGGCCCCCGGACTCGCAGACAAACTGACCGTGGTGCAGAAGGACGCGCTCAAGGTGCAGCAGTCCGATTTCACCACCCAGCCCACCGCGCTGGTGGCCAATCTGCCGTACAACGTCTCCGTCCCGGTGCTGCTGCACATGCTGGCGGAATTCCCCAGCATCACGAAGGTGCTGGTCATGGTCCAGCTGGAGGTCGCCGACCGGTTGGCCGCGGTCCCGGGATCGAAGATCTATGGTGTGCCCAGCGTGAAGGCCTCGTTCTATGGTGAGGTGTCCAAGGCGGGCACCATCGGCAAGCATGTGTTCTGGCCGGCACCTCAGATCGAATCCGGTCTGGTCAAGATCATCCGCACTCACACCCCGTGGCCGCAGGATGATGCCACCCGTGCGAAGGTGTGGCCGGTTATCGATGCCGCCTTCCTGCAGCGCCGCAAGACCCTGCGCGCCGCACTGTCGGGCCATTTCGGTTCCGCCTCGGCCGCGGAGGAGGCCCTGCGGGCAGCCGATATCGATCCGCAGCTGCGCGGCGAGCGCCTCGATGTGGCTGATTATGTGCGCCTGGCCGGGGTGATCGGATCGTGAGGATCACCGCGAGGGCCTGGGGCAAGATCAATCTGCACTTGGGGGTCGGCCCCGCCCGCGAGGATGGCTACCACGAACTGGTCACGGTCTTCCAGACCATTGATCTCGCGGAGACGATCACCCTGACCACGCTCGAGGACGAGCTGGTGGAGGAAGGGAGCGTCGTCAGGCAACTGACGGTCACCGGGCCGCGTGGGGTGCCCACCACCCCGGACAACCTGGCGTGGCGTGCGGTTGATGCGCTCGTCGGGCGCCGACGCGAGCATGACCGCACACCCCTGCCCGCTGTCGAACTGCACATTGATAAGGGCATTCCTGTCGCCGGTGGCATGGCCGGTGGCTCCGCCGATGCGGCCGCTGCGCTGCGTGCGGTGGATGCCTGGATCGGTCCCTTCGGGGAGGAGACCCTGCTCGAGGTCGCCGCCGAACTCGGTTCCGATGTCCCGTTCTGCCTGCTCGGCGGCACCAAACTGGGCACCGGTCGGGGTGAGCAGCTGGTGGACATGCTCAGCCGCGGCACCTACCACTGGGCACTGGTGGTCTCCCCGAAGGGCCTGTCCACCCCGGAGGTCTTCGCCAAATTCGACGAGATGTCCCTGCCTTCAAGCATGGATGTCACCCCGATGAGTCAGGCACTGCTCGACGGCAGCGCCGGGGCTCTCGCGGAGGTGTTGGAAAACGACCTCGCACCTGCCGCACTCAGCCTGCGGCCCGATCTGCGCAAGACACAGTTGGCGGGCCTGCGCGCCGGGGCCCTGGCCACGATGGTCTCCGGTTCCGGGCCCACCATCGCCCTGCTCTGTGATGATGCCCAGTCCGCCCGGGATGTCGCAGATGCCCTCATGGATGAGGGTGTCGGCCTGTCCGTCCACCCCGCCACCAGTCCTGTCCCCGGGCCCGCGAAGAACCGTGGCGCCCACATCGTGTCCATCGAATCGGAGTAGAAGAAAACACCAATGGCCAATCTGATCAATCTGGAGAACGTCACCAAGACGTGGGGGCTCAAGACGCTTCTCGACGGCATCTCCCTCGGCGTTCAAACCGGCGACCGCATCGGTGTCGTCGGCCTCAACGGCGGCGGCAAGACCACCCTGCTTGAGGTGCTCACCGGCATTGAACCCCCGGATTCCGGCCGTGTCTCCCACAACTCCGACCTGCGCATGGCGGTGGTGACCCAGCGCGCCGAACTCAATGACGAGGACACCGTCGCCGATGTCGTGCTCGGCCCGCTCGGCCTGGAGGTTTTTGAATGGGCCTCCAACGCCACCGTCCGCGATGTGCTCGGGGGACTCGGCATCGTGGATCTGGGCCTGGACACCAGGGTCGGTCAGCTCTCCGGAGGGGAGCGTCGCCGCACCAACCTCGCCGCCGCCCTCGTGCAGGACCTCGACCTCATCATCCTCGATGAGCCGACCAACCACCTGGACGTGGAGGGCGTGCAGTGGCTCGCGGAATACCTGCTCTCCCGCAGACTCGCCATCGTGGTGGTCACCCACGACCGCTGGTTCCTGGACACGATTGCCACCACCACCTGGGAGGTCCACGACGGTGTGGTGGATGCCTATGAGGGTGGTTACAACGACTGGACCTTCGCGCGTGCGGAACGTGCCCGACAGGCCGATGCCATCGAACAGCGCCGGCAGAACCTTGCCCGCAAGGAACTGGCCTGGCTGCGCCGTGGCGCACCGGCTCGAACCTCCAAGCCGAAATACCGCATCGAGGCCGCCGAGGCACTCATCTCGGATGTTCCACCACCGCGCGACAAGGTTGAACTCATGGCCTTCTCCAGGTCCCGTCAGGGCAAGGTGGTCATCGAGCTGGAGGATGCCCGCATTGAAACCCCCGATGGACGGATGCTGGTGGATGATCTCACCTGGCGCCTGGCACCGGGTGAGCGCATCGGCCTGGTCGGTGTCAACGGTTCCGGCAAGACCACCCTGCTGCGTGCTCTGGCCGGGGAGCACCCGCTGGCCGCCGGGCGGCGCATCGAGGGCCAGACCGTGCGTCTGGGATGGCTGCGTCAGGAACTCGATGACCTGGACCTGTCACGTCGTCTCATCGACTGCGTGGAGGATGTGGCCAGCTACGTCCAGATGGGTGACAAGCAGATCTCCGCCTCCCAGCTGGCGGAACGGCTCGGGTTCTCCCCGAAACGCCAGCGCACCCCGGTTGGTGACCTCTCCGGTGGTGAACGCCGCCGACTCCAGCTGACCCGGGTGCTCATGGCGGAACCGAATGTGCTGCTGCTGGATGAGCCCACCAACGACCTGGACATCGACACCCTCCAGGAGCTGGAATCCCTGCTCGACGGGTGGCCCGGCACCCTGGTGGTCATCTCCCACGACCGGTACCTCATCGAACGTGTCACCGACTCCACCTGGGCGCTGTTCGGCGATGGCAAACTCACCAACCTGCCCGGTGGCATCGAGGAGTACCTGGCGCGTCGGACAGCCATGGCGGAGGCCGAGGGCACCGGAGTGCTCGACCTGGGTGAGGGAATCACCGCGGGGTCGGACACTGCAGGTACCCCACCCCAGGCCGGGGCTTCCAGTTCCGCGACCCCGTCAAAGACCATCTCCGCGCAGGAACACCAGCGCATCACCAAGGAGATGAACGCCCTGGAGCGCAAGATGAACAAGCTCGATCAGCAGATGGATAAGCTCAACCAGCAGCTCGCCGATGCCGCGGAGAAGATGGACACCGCGAAACTGACCGAGTTGGACACCACCCTCCGTGCTGTTCAGGAGGAGCACTCCGAGCTGGAGATGCAGTGGCTCGAGCTGGGCGAAGAGATAGAAGGGTAGGAACCATGGCACAGGTCGGAAGCGGGCTCCCGGAACGCGAAGCCGCCGCAGCGCAGCGGGAGCACCGCACGCACGCAGAACTCAGGCAGACCCCCGCGGATGTGCTCATCATCGGCAGCCAGGTGGTCTACGGCACGGTGGGTATGAGCGCTGCGCTGCCCGTCCTGCACCGCGAGGGACTGCATGTGTTGGCGGTTCCGACCATTGTGCTCAGCGCCATGCCCCACTACGCCAACTACCACGCTGTGCCCCATGATGCCGGGTGGCTGGCCGACACCCTCAATGACCTGGTGGTGCTGGGGCTGGTCGATGAGATCACCACGATCGCCACGGGGTATTTCGCCACCGCGGACCAGGTGGAGGTGGTGGCCGACTGGCTACGCCGGATCCGCCTCAGCCACCCGCATATCACGGTGGTGGTTGATCCCACCATCGGCGACTATGACGTGGGGGTCTACACCGCGCCGGGTATCGACGCCGCCCTGCGTGATCATCTGGTGCCCCTGGCCACCGGTCTGGTCCCCAACGCCTTCGAGTTCTCCCACCTCACCGACCAGGCTGACGATCCGGTGGCGGCGGCCCGCGCCATGCTGGGTGAATACGGACAGTGGGTCGTGGTGACCAGCCACGAGGTGGCGGGGGAGACGGTCACCGACCTGATCATCACCCGCGACAACACCACCCGGGTGGACAATCCCCTCGTGCCCACCGGTGTGAAGGGTGCGGGTGATGTGTATGCAGCAGCCCTGGTTGCGGGTCTCCACAACAAGATGACGCTTGTCGACGCCGCCACCCACGCCGCCACGACGGTTTACGCCGGTCTCACCGCCCGCGCGCTCTAGGCGGGGGTCAGTCCTCCTCGGAGAGGAGACTGCCGATGAGCAGACCCAGCACGAAGTCATCCACCTGACCGAACTGGACCTGGCGGATCCGGCCCTTTTTATCCACCAGGATCGTTGACGGCGTGCCCTCGAGTCGGTACTTCTTCATCGTCGAAGGGATCCGCTGGCCTTCCCGGGGCCGGTCCACGGCCACGGGGAAGGTGATCCCGAACTCGGACATGAACACCTTCAAAGCCGCCGGTGTCATCACCTCATGGTGTTCAAATACGCTGTGCAGACCGATGACCTGCAGGGCGGACTCCTCCACCTTGCGGTGGATCTTCACCGCCTGGGGCAGTGAATGGTTCACACATCCCGGGCACAGCATCTGGAAGACCTCGATGAGCACCACCTTCCCGCGCAGATCCTCAGGCGTCAGCCCGGGGTGGTTGATCCACTCCGAGACATCCAGTTCCAGCAGTGGGGCGTTGTCCAGGGCCGATGACAGGGGGACCAGCTCCTCAGATGATGATGTCAGGCACGTCGGTGGTGTGCCTCACATCCTAGCGTTTTCCCCAGTTGTCGGGTGTGGCGACGGGAGGGGTTCCTTTCGGTAGAGTTGGTCCTATGATTTTGATCAACGTTCGTTTCCGTCCACTACCCGAGTATGTCGATACCTTCCGTGAGCAGGTTGCCGAGTTCACCGAGAAGACCCGAGCGGAGAAGGGCAATATCTTCTTCGACTGGTCGGTCAACACCGATGACCCGTCTGAGTTCATCCTCATCGAGGCCTTCGAGGATGATGCCGCCGAGGCACATGTCAACAGTGAGCACTTCAAGGCGGCCACCGAGCTGTTCCCGAAGATCCTGAAGGAGACCCCTCAGATCATCAACACCCTCATCGAGGGCAAGACGGACTGGGACCGCATGGCGGAGTTCTCCGTCGGAGAGTAGATTCCCCGTGACACCCCGGTGAAATGCAATCCAGCCCACAATAATACCATATTGTGGGCCATGGCATATTTGATAAAACGGCGGTAAGCTGGGGATATGCATATCGTCAACGTCAGATTCAAGCCCAAGGCAAAGTACGTCGAGACTTTCCGTTACACCGTCGATAAATTCACCGAGGAGGCCCGCTCGGATGAGGGGTGTCTCTACTTCGAATGGTTCCGCAGCACCGATTACCCCGGTGAATATGTCCTGATCGGTGTGTTCACCGATGAAGGCGCGGTCAGTTTCAAGAAGGGTGAGTCCTACAGCCGGGCCCAGGAAACCCTGCCACCACTGCTCCAGCAGACCCCGCTCATCGTGGAAAGCGAATTTCCCAAGAAGAAGGGGTGGGAACGTTTCCACGACTTCACTGTTTACTGATCATCCCACCACCCACCGACACAACCCCTCACCTGTGGCATCAACCGTGCTGACAGGGGAGGGGTTGTGTTGTCCCGCAGGTCGCTCAGGTCCCGTCGCCTTGTAGGATTGGATCATGAACAAGATGGAAAATGCCCCGATGCCCACCTTCGGCAAAGAGCTTCCCAAACTCGACAATAAGGCCTATAAGAAGGAGCTCAAGCGACTCCAGGCGGAACTCGTCGAGATGCAGCAGTGGGTCGTGGAGACCGGGACCCGGGTGGTCATCGTGATGGAGGGTCGTGATGCTGCCGGTAAGGGCTCGGCGATCAAGCGGATCACCCAGTACCTCAATCCCCGTACCGCCCGCATCGAGGCGCTGCCCACCCCCACCTCGCGGGAGAAGGGGCAGTGGTATTTCCAGAGGTACGTGGAGAAACTCCCCGCAGCCGGTGAGATCGTCATCTTCGACCGGTCCTGGTACAACCGCGCCGGTGTGGAGCGCGTCATGGGATTCTGCACCTCCCAGGAATACCGCCGTTTCCTGCACCAGGCGCCGATCTTTGAACGTCTGCTCGTCGAGGATGGCATCCATCTGCGGAAATACTGGTTCTCGGTCTCCGATGAGGAACAGTTGGCGCGGTTCCACAGCCGCCTCAGTGACCCCCTGCGACGGTGGAAACTGTCCACCATCGATCTCCACTCGATCACCAGGTGGGAGGACTATTCACGCGCCAAGGATGAGATGTTCATCCACACCGACATCCCCTCGGCCCCCTGGTACACCGTCGAGTCGGAGGAGAAGAAGCGGTCCCGCATCAATGTCATCTCCCACATCCTCAGCACCATCCCCTATGAGAAAATCGACCGGCCCCTGCCGGAGATACCGGAACGGCCCGTGCGGGAGGGGGAGTACATCCGTCCCCCACGCAATGAATTCCGGTATGTCCCCGATGTCGCGGCCTGCCTGGAGGAACACCGGGTAGCTGCAGCGAGGGAGAAGGCGAAGGCGGAGGCGAAGGCCCGGGAGGAGGCGGAACGGGCGCTGGCCGCCGAGAAGGTGAAGGCCGCCAAGAAGGCCAAGAAAATCAGGAAGGCGCAGAAGGCCAAGGCTGCGAAAAAAGCCAAGAAGGCCGCCGGGAAGGCCAAGGCTGTGAAGAAAACCGGGAAATCGGGGAAGGGCGGGAAGTAATCCCCTTCCCTGGCCCCGACCGGGCCTAGTTCGTCTCCTTCAGCATCTCGCCCAGTACCTGCAGGACACCGTCCTCGACATTCGAGGGGGCCCTGCGGTCAGCGATGGCCATGATGTCCGGGTGGGCATTGTCCATGGCGTAGGAGGTGCCTGCAGCCTTGAGGAGTTCCATGTCGTTGAGGTAGTCCCCGAACGCCACCGATCCACTGACCGGGATGTCCATGGCCCGGCAGAGGGATACCAGGGCCCGGCCCTTGTCGGCTGACTGGTCCATGATGTCCACCCAGTGCTTGCCGGAGACCACCACCTTGTTATCCGGGGCGGCCCCGCGCAGGATCGGGGCAGCCATGGTTTCCGCGTCTTCGAAGGTGAACACGGCCACCTTGATCACATCATCGGTGACCACCTCGTGCAGATCCTCCACCTCGTCGAGGGCCAGGTAGTACTTGGACCCCTCGGCGCGGAAGGCCTCATCATTGCGTTCGACGTACGCGCGTTCAGGGCGACAGACGACTACACCCATGTCGATGTCCGAGTCGCGTGCGGCGGTGATGATGGCGTGGACAGCCCCGGGGTCGATGGGTGTCATGGAGATGATCTCACCGTCGTGGACCACCACCGTGCCGTTCTCGGCGATGTACGACATCGGCTCACCGGCGCGCTCGAACTGGTGTCGCAGGGTGGCCAGCTGACGGCCGCTGGCGGGGGCGAAGGCCACACCGCGGCCCCGGAGGTCATCCAGGAGGCTCCAGAACCCCTCGGGGATGTCTCCCTCGGGGTTCAGTAGCGTGCCGTCCATGTCTGTAACAACAAGGCGAAAGTCCATTTGGTTGGTTTCCTTTCTGATTATGTCTTGTTTTTCATTGTCCCATACCTTGAGCTGCCCGGCCATAACTGTTTTCCTGCCAGTCCGACCTGTGATGTGTCACACTTGAACCATGGCTGATAACTCTGATAACACCACCGCTGTCACCGCACCGCGTACCGATACCCGGGTGATCAACTACTTCGTCCAGCATTCCACCGGGGTGATCGAACTCAACCGTCCCAAGGCTCTGAACTCGCTCAACCAGGAGATGGTTGATCTGGTTCAGGAGGCCCTGGATAAATGGATTGATGATGACGCCGTGCACCGCGTGCTCATCTATTCGACCACCGACCGCGCCTTCTGTGCGGGCGGTGATGTCCGTGCGGTACGTGAGGCCGTGCTGGGAGGCAATATCGAGGCGGGGGACCGCTACTTCATTGAGGAATTCGTGATGAATGATGACCTCGGCAATTTCCCCAAGCCGATCATCTCCGTCATGGATGGGGTGGTCATGGGCGGTGGGCTGGGGGTGTCCATGCACGGGTCGCACCGGGTGGTCACGGAGAAGGCATTCGCCGCGATGCCGGAGATGGCGATCGGCTACACCCCCGATGTGGGCTTCACCTACTTCATCCAGCAGGTCACCACCCCGGCGATCGGTAAGTTCCTCGCGGTCACCGGATGGCGGATGAGCCCCGCGGACATGCTGTGGACCGGTGTGGCCACCGACTTCATCGAATCCAGGGACGTGGAGGCCTTCAAGCAGACCGTCATCGAGCGGTCCCTGGAGGAGGCACTCGAGGAATTCCGGTCCCAGCCGGAGGGGGAGAGCGAACTGGCGCAGTTCGCGCCCCAGATCGAGGAGACCTTCAGCCACGGGCGGTGGGAGCTTATCGACGAAGCCCTCACCCGCCACCCCGATCGGGAGTTCGTCGATCGGGTCAGGGACCTCATGGGTGGCGCCGCACCCTCCTCGGTGGTGGCGGCCATCCTGCTCATGGAGGCCAATCGTGAGGCGGCCACGCTGCGGGAGGGGTTGGACAATGAACTTGCCCTGAGCCTGCACATGATCCGTCAGCCGGATTTCGTCGAGGGGGTGCGGGCTGTGCTGGTGGATAAGGACCGCGATGCCACCTTCATCCCGGCTGATTACGCCGGGGTGGATGAGGCGGTGTTCCGCGACCTGTTGTCATGAGTGCGGGGTTTGCCCACACTGTTTGCTACCTTTGACAGTGACCCATTAGGTTGATGGGCACCAACTTTTGAAGGAAGGTGTGGAGTGAAGCCGCTGGCGAGAATCCCCGTGCCGTGGGGTTGGTACCTCGGCATCGTTGGATTGATCGTGGTGAGCGTGGCGGTGTCGGCATCGATGCTCAGCCTGGTTCCCCAGCAGATGCCGGCCCGTGTCAGTAGTGGACTGGTTGCCCTGGGGGGTTCCTATTCACCACCGATGAGCACGGGGACACTCATTGCCCGGGTCACCGCCGGGCCGTTGCTTGTCCTCATCATCGCGGCGGGTATCTCCCTGCTGATCTCCTCCCAGTCCGCGCGGTTGCAGCAGAACTACCCGGAGGCCTCCGCCGTTGCGGTGGGTCGACGCTGGGCTTTCCTGAATAACGTGCAGTCCTGTCTGGGCTGGTTCAGTTTCTTCACCGCAGCCATCCTCGTGGTGTCCTCGATCCGCCTCAACAGTCCCGGCTTTGTCAGCACCATCGAGATGTCCGCCTACGTGGTGTGCATCGTGGTGTTGGCCTGGGCGTTGTTGGTGTCGCTGCGGCGGGGCCAGATCCTGATTGACCGTGCCCTTCCGGTGGGGGAGGATGACACCAGCCTGAAATGGGGGTTGATCTATCACAACCCGGCTGACCCACGGGTGTTCGTGGAGATCGACAGTGGGCAGACCACGGTGGTGAACATGGCACGTCCGGCATCGTGGGGGCTGGTGGTTGCCATGATCATCCCGGCGATCTTCATCGTGGGCCTGGTGGTCTACGTCAGCTGATCGACCCGATCTGGTTGCCCCGGAACTCCACGGTGAGGTGCCGGTTGTCCACCGTGATCCGGGAACCGTCGAAGGACACCTGACGCTGGCTGGCGTAGGCGGCCACCGCCCGGCGTGCGTCCAGTTCCGGGTCCAGTCGTGTGTACAGGGTCGCCTCGATCGCGGCGAAGGAGGCCGGGGGCAGATGGAGCCGGGGATGGTTGAGTAGCAGCACGACCTGGAATCCCTGACCGCTGTCCACGGTTGTGTGGGTCCATACCTGCAGGACGGGTTTGGCCACCGCCGTCAGGTCGAAGGTGAGTGCCTGTCCCACCGGCAACATCGGACTGACCAGGGGCAGGAGGCCGTTGTCCACACCGAACTGGCGCAGGCCCCGCGATCCCTGCCCGCGGACCCGGGTATCGGCCCAGGCCCAGCGCCACACATCCTCCTCGATGGTGGCCAGTGGCAGTGCGGACACCTCGAGTTCTCCCCCGATGACCGCGGTGCCCGCCTGGGGGTTGTACGCCACCTGGGCGGTGGGGGACAGGGCGTCGAAAAGCAGCTGGTGTTCCGCGGAGGAGAATGCCGAATCCGCGCGCACATCACGCAGGGTCAAACCCCCGGTCACCTCGACGGGGCGGTCTTCCCGGAAGGTGACGGCGGTGCCGTCGCTCAACGCGATGTAGCTGGGGTTTTTCCGGATACCCAGCTCTCGGAACGCGGCGTAGGATGCCAGCGCCCGGTGGGCATCGGCGTGGGGTGGCAACAGCGCCAACCCCTCCACGAGATCGGTGCGGATATCGGTGGGGAGGTGGGGATCGTTGAGCACCACCAGAGCCTGACCCCGGTTACCGAAGGGGGCGATGAAGGCGGGGGCATTGCCGTGCAGGGTGCGCGCCGCGCGGATCAACTCATCGGACAGCGGCTGGGTGCCGTGCAGCTCAGGGATATCAAAACCCGCGTCCTGCTCCCGGGCCCAGGTGAATTCCTCCCCGTTGATCCACGCCACCACGGTTCCGGTGGTGTCGAAGGGTTCCCCCTGGGCACGGTTGATGCGGACCTGGGCGCTGGGGGCGTTGTCGGTGCCGTTGACCAGGTTGAATTCCACCCCCCGGATCCTCCCGAGCCTGGTGGCGAATGCGCGGTCGATTCCGGTCTGGGCGAGGAAACCGTCGGTGATGACATCGGCGAGAGAGGTGGGGGGAGGGATCTGCATTCCTCAAGGATAGGCAATATCCCTGTGTGCGACATGGTCCGTCTCATCACCACTACTACCTGTGACGTGTTTGGTTTCCGACTGGGGGGTCTGTGAAGATGGAGAATACTGCTTACTACAATCTCCTTATATTTACGGAAAGAGCCATCCGTGCGCGCTGTAAAATCCCGTATTCTCACCACCGCCCTGGCCACCATGCTGGGCGTCGGCACCATCGCCGCCGGCACCACTGTCGCCTACGCCTATGACTACGGCATGGACCCCACCGTCAGGTATAACCCGATCGATGACATCGAGGACCGACCGAAGGGACTGTCGGACATCCCCGGCATCGGTTCCCAGCTGACCGGTTGGGGATCCTCCGACGCCTCGGCCTCAACCGGTGTGGTCACCTCGATGCAACCGCAGGAGTTCGACCCGCGCTACCCGGACGGCAAGGACCACCTGCCGAAGGCCGAGATCGACATGAACCCCGAGGTGCTCGCGCGTCTCGCCAGGTTCGCCGAGGTGGACGGTGAGCGGATCCGACAGATCAACGCCTACTCACCGTCCATGGAACGGTGGATCCCCCTGGTGTGGATCGTGCCGGAAGATACCTCCGAACCCCGCCCCACCCTCTATGCACTCGGTGGTGGCGACGGCGGACAGGGCAGCGCCAACTGGATCACCAAGACCGACATGCCTGAGCTGATGAGCTCCAACAACGTCCACGTCATCATGCCGATGCTGGGTTCGCATAGTTTCTACGCCGACTGGGTGGAGGAGAACGACTCCCTCGGCGGCAAGCAGCAGTGGGAGACCTTCCTCACCCATGAGCTGCCCGAGCCACTGGAGGCCGCCATCGGTGGTGATGGCCAGCGCAGCATCATCGGCATGTCCATGTCGGGCGGCTCCGTGGTCAACATCGCCTCCCACCAGCCCAATTTCTACTCCTCGGTGGCATCCCTGTCCGGATGCGCGGAGACCAACTCCTGGATGGGCCGGCGTGGTGTCGCCGCCACCGTCTATTCCGGTAACGCCACCCCCACCCAGATCTTCGGTGAGGTGGACAGTGACTACGCCCGCTACAACGACCCGGTGATCAACGCCCACCGCCTGGCGAAGCAGGACAACCTGTATGTGTTCGCCGCCTCCGGTGTGTGGTCCGAGGTTGATGTGGAGGGCGAGAACGCCCCGGAGGACGAGAAGGGTCTGAAAAACCGCATCACCGTCGGTTTCCGCATCGAGGCCCTGTCGAACACGTGTACCCACAACCTCAAGGCGGCCACTGACTACCACGGCATCGACACCATCCACTATGATTTCCGTCCCACCGGAACCCATGCCTGGGATTATTGGAATGAGGCACTCCACCGCTTCTTCCCCCTGATGATGCAGGGCTTCGGCTTGGACGGTGGCCCGATCCCTGAGTACAACGCCACCGGTCTGGACCAGTCCACCCTGTCGTCGACGGTGGCATCAGGCAGCAGTCTCGCCGGTGCGGCCGGTGCCCTGGAGGGCAGTTCCCCCAGTGCCGGGACGGGGAGTTCCACGCGTGAGTTCATCGCCGGCAGCTCGGCGCTGGACTCGCTGTCCAGCGCCACCGGCAGCGTCTACGACGACTAGCGCCGTCCACGACAAAGGCCCGATCCCCGGCTTGGGGATCGGGCCTTCACCATGTCGCAGGTGCTTATCGACGCCGGACTGTCAGGCGTCGAAAAGCACCCGTGGCAGGGGATCACCCGTCGAGTCGCACCATCCGGCAGGCACGGCGCACCAGCTGTGCGCCGACCTCGATGTCGCGGGGCTCGGGCAGGCGATAGTACCAGTCCAGTGCCACCCGAACGCTGGTAGCAAGGGTGTTGATGGCCACGCACGCCTCGAACTCATCCAGCTCCGGTGCGCGGGGGTGCACCGCAGGAAGCAGGGGAACCACGAGGGCACCGGCATCCGGGTGCTGCGGGGTGGGGCTGAGCGCCCCGATGATCTCCGAGATCCGGAACAGGGAGCCGAAGGAATCCAGTTCATCCTCCCCGGTGCGCAGGTGCTCCACGACGAGGTGTTCCACCGCCTCCACCAACCGCATCTGTTCCGGGAGTTCATCGAGTTGATCGATGAGATCCCGGATCTGATCGGAGAGGAAACCCAGCAGGGCTTCCTCGCGGGAGGCGAAATAGTTGTGGAAGGTCCTGGCTGACACCCCCGCCCGGGCGGCGATCTCGGCGATGATCAGGCCCTCGGGACCGTGCTCCAGGGCGATCTCGGCTGCCGCCCGGGTCAGTGCGGTGCGGGTGGCGGCCTTCTTGGTCTCACGAAGCCCCGACACCGACGGATTCCTTCTGGTGGTCACGAAGTTCACGGGTGCGCTGCTCATCGTATTCACCCAGGGCCTCGCCCTCGACATCGATGTTGGGCAGGATCCTGGCCAGCCACCGGGGCAGCCACCAGGCCCGGTCGCCGAGCAGGAACATCGTGGCCGGGATGATGGTCATGCGGACGATGAAGGCATCGAAGAAGATGGCGATCGCCAGTGCGAAGCCCATCGTCTTGATGAACGACATGTCCTGGGCGATGAAGGCCGCGAACACGGAGATCATGATCAGGGCTGCGGCGGTGACCACACGGGCACCATGCTTGAAACCGTTGGAGGTGGCATTGCCGGCGGTCTTGCCCTTGGTGAAGCCTTCCCTCATGCGGGTGACCAGGAAGATCTGGTAATCCATGGCCAGGCCGAAGACCAGGCCGATGAGCATGATCGGCAGGAAGGACAGGATCGGCTGCGGATCGCTGATGATGCCCAGCCAGCCCTCCTGGAAGATCGCGACGGTGGCACCGAAGGTGGCGGCAACCGACAGGCCGAATCCGAGGGCTGCGATCAGCGGGACCCAGATGGAACGGAACACCAGCAGCAACACGATGAAGGCCAGCACGAGGACGATCCCGATGTATGGGAGGAGGGCGTCGGAGAGTCGCTCGGAGATGTCGTCATAGATCGGGGTGACACCGGTGATGCCGTAGGTGGCGCCGGTGGTGTCCTCGAAGTCGGTGACATCAGCGCGCAGCTGGGAGAGGGTCTCAGAAGTGCGCTCATCGATGGCATCGAACTCAGGGGTGATGAGGATCTGTGCGGTGTCGAGATTCTCGGTGGTCTGCGTGATCTGAGCGTTGGCCACACCCTCGGTGCCCAGGAACTGTTCCACGGCCTGGCCGAAGACCAGCGGGCGTTCCTGCTCCGGCACCTCCACGGCATCCACCAGCGCGATCATGGGGGCGTTACGGCCCGGGCCGAAGGCCTCGGCGGTCATGTCATAGGCCTCACGTGGGGCCGTGCCCGGGGTGGCGGTGCCGTCGGTCGGCATGGCCAGACGCATGCCCGCGGCCGGGATGGCGATGATCCCCAGCAGGATCACACCCACCAGCAGGTGGGTGACCGGGCGTTTACGGATCCGGCGAACCCACTGCAGACCCATGGTCGGGCGCTCATCCTCGGGGTCGGGGACCTTCGGTCCCGGTACACGGGCGGCAAACACCCGGGTGCCTAGCAGTCCGAGGAGCGCCGGGAGGAAGGACACGGCGATGAGCACCGCGAGGAACACGGTGACACCGGCGGCCAGTGCCATGGCGGTGAGGAACGGGATGTTGATGATGGACAGGGCCACCAGGGCGATGAGCACGGTGATGCCCGCGAAAACCACGGCGGAACCGGCGGTACCCACGGCCATGCCCATGGCATGCGAGCGGGTGGCCAGATCCATGGTGCGCAGACGCTGGGCGAGTTCCTTCGGTTCCAGGTCATTGGCCCCGGACTGGGTGATCAGCTCATTGCGGAAACGGGAAACGATGAACAGGGCGTAGTCGATGCCCACGGCCAGGCCGATCATGGTGGCCAGCACCGGGGTCATGTCATTGATGTCATCGGAGAACACTGTGGCCAGGGAGACACCGAGGACACCGATGCCGACACCGACGATCGCGGAGATCAACGGCATACCGGCGGCGATGAAGGATCCGAAGGTGACGATCAGGACGACGGCGGCGACCAACAGGCCGACGATCTCGGAGGTCATATTGAGGGAGGTCGCTGCGGCACCGAAGACATTGCCGTTGTAGACAACGGTGAGATCGCCCTCGTTGTACTCATCGAGGATGTCGGTGACCGCCTCGCGCTCCCCGGCGGTGACATCCATGACGGTCGGTGCGTCGAAGGTCATGGAGACAATACCGGTGGTCTCATCGGGGCTCAGGGGACTGATGGAAGCCAGGTCGGTGGCGATCTTCTCCTCCGGAACCCCCTGGGCCTGCAGCTGCGGGGTCATCTGCGCGGCCAGGCCCTGGGCGGCCATCACCGGGTCGATGACGGTGGTCTCGGGATCGACGAGCACACCGGTGTCGCGGACCTCCGCGAGCATGGCGTTGACCTCGGCGGATACCTCAGGATCGGTGAGGGTGGAGCCCTCCGGGGCCTGGATCACCACATTGCCGGTGGGGGCACTGGTGGCATCCTCCGCGGCGGGGAAACGTTCCTGCATCTTCTCCATGGTGACCACGGAATCAATGCCGGGGATGGAAAACGAGCTGGTGGTCGGCTTGGCGAACAGACCGGCCAGGGTGCCGACGGCGATGAGCAGCACCAGCCAGAAGGCCAGGAACGGCCATTTCTTCCGGTAGGCGGTTGAGCCCAACCTGTAGAGGAATTTTGACATGGGTCCTTAACTTTTCAATTGGTCCAGCAGGATGGTGACGTCCTGGCTTCGGCGGTTATCTGCACACCGAATGCAAATTTGCAGAACGAGCGCAAGTTTACGGGTGGATGAAAGGGGGAGCCAGCCACGCAGGGCTATTTGTGAGGTATCCAACGTCCCGGGATGGGTGTGGCGGACAGCATGGTCCGGGAAACCAGGACAGGCGTACTGAAATGGTTTTATGCTGGTGTCATGACTGACACACATGGCACCTTCATTCCCACCGCCGACCTCGTGGACATCATCGGCGATGACGTCCGCTCCTGCGACACCCAGTTCCGTAACCTCGGCGGCCGCACCGACTTCCACGGCACCATCACCACCGTGAAATGCTTCCAGGACAATGCCCTGCTCAAGTCCATCCTCGGGGAGGACAACCCCGGTGGTGTGCTCGTCATCGACGGTGATGCCTCGCTGCACACCGCCCTCGTCGGTGACATCATCGCGGGCCTGGGTAGGGACCACGGGTGGTCCGGCGTGGTGGTCAATGGTGCCATCCGTGACTCCGCTGTCATCGGCGAGATGGAGTTCGGCTGCAAGGCCCTGGGCACCAACCCCCGCAAGTCCTCCAAGACCGGCGCGGGGGAGCGGGACGTGGTGGTCTCCTTCGGTGGGGTCGATTTCACGCCGGGGCATTACCTGTATGCCGACTCCGACGGTATCGTGGTTACCGAAAACCCGGTGAAGGCCCCAGCAAGCAACTAGCGGGACGTGATGCCGGAACGGCGTAACGTTTCCTGCGGCTGATCCGACATCCCCCACGGTGAAACACCCCCGCGGCCGCTGAACAGCGACTCCGGGGGACGAGGGTTTTCACCCCTGTTGTCGATCGAATGAAAGAGTACCCCTGTGCTACTAGCCGTGAGTTTCGCATTGCTGGACTCAGTAAATGTCTTACTCATCGGAATCGTCGTGGCGATCGGGGCCTTTCTCCCGCGGTCCGGCAGATACGGGCTCATCGCCTTTCTGCTCATCCTCGGTGACTGGCTGGGGGTGTTCCTCCTGTGCATCGTGGTCATGGTCATCTTCGACGGGCTCGGGGATCTGATTCAACAGTTCCTCGACTCACCGGTGTTCGGCATCGTGCTCATCGTCGTTGGTGTGGCCTCCTTCATCGCCACCAAGCTGAGCAGGGGCGACGGCAATACCGAGATGATTGAACGGTTCCTGGCCCCGGTGCGCAGGCCCTCCTTGTTGACGGTCGGTGCCGGCCTGCTCCTCGGCCTCATCCAGTCCGCGACCTCCGCACCCTTCTACGCAGGACTGGCGGTGCTCAGTGCGGGTGATTTCAGCGTGGCCATCCGGTACGGCGGACTGATCATCTACGCCAGCCTCGCGCTCAGCCTGCCGACGATCGTCGCCTTCCTGGTCGGTTGGGTCCGGGCCTACCCGGAAAGCCCCGTGGGTGTGCTCTTCGACAAGGCCGGCCAGAACAAGACAGCCCTGGCCAAATGGGCCGGATACCTCGTGGCCATCGTGCTGACGATCATGGGAGCACTCGCACTGATCTAGCTGGCGGAATGCCGCCCAGCCCGGGTACGCGACAACCCCTGATCCCGGGTGCCTGAACTGTGCCCCGGGATCAGGGGTTGTCAGCATCTGTTCGTGCTGTCTAACCGTGGGTCGGGGAGACCTCCAGGACCGCCTTGATGGTGCCACCCTCGTGGGCATCATGGATGGCCGTGTCGATCTCATCGAAGCTGTAGGTGGTGATCAGCCGGTCAAAGGGGAACCGGCCCTGCTTGTACAGGTCGATGAGTGCAGGGATCAGGGTGAGGCTGTTGGAGGAACCACCCAGGGTGCCCACCACTGTCTTGTCGAACAGGGTACGCATGTGGTCGAGCGAGAAGCGTGCCTCGGCCGGTGCGCCACCGACGAGGATGAAGGTGCCCATCAGGCCGACGGCATCCGCGGCCTGCTCAATCACCCTGATGCTGCCGGTGCAGTCCAGGACGTAGTCGGCCGGGCCACCACAGATCTCGGTCACGGCATCAACGATGTCACGGTCACCGGTGTTGACGGTGTGGGTGGCACCGAGGTCACGTGCCAGCTCCAGACGGGAATCCTGCAGATCCATGGCGATGATCTTTGCTGCGGGTGTGTTTCGGGCGGCCATGATCGCACCGAGCCCGACAGCCCCGGCACCGATGATGACGATGGATTCCCCGGGCTGGGGCTGTGCGGTGTTGAACACCGCACCTGCACCGGTGGTGATGCCACACGCGAGTGGCCCGAGTATCAGAAGGTCGATGTCCTTATCCACCTTCACCACCGCATTGGCCCGGGTCAGTGAGTAGGTGGCGAAGGAGGACTTGGCCGAAGAAATGCCCGGACAGTGCGGTACCATCGGCGCGGGTGTAGGCGGAGGATCCGGCGTCCGGTCCGTGGAGGCGTACACCGGCGAGTAGCTCGGCCCCGATGTTGAGGCAGTAGCGGTGCTCACCGCGGATGCAGTTGCGGCATTTACCGCAGTAGGGCCACCCCATGATGGCGTGATCCCCGGGTACCACCGTGGTCACCCCCTCGCCGACGGCCTCGACAACGCCGGAGCCCTCATGGCCCAGCACACCGGGCAGCGGGAGGGGCATATCCCCGGACTGGGTGTTCAGATCAGTGTGACAGACACCGGTTCCGACAACCCTGACCAGCACCTCCCCGGGGCCGGGATCAGCAAGGGTGAGCTCCTCGCGGCGGAAGGGGGCGCCGATCTTCTCAATGACATAGGCATCGATGTTCATGGGGTGTCCTCATTTCTGGGTATGGGTGTGAGTGGATGTGTAGCTACCCCCGGAGTATAGGTAGACAACACCAGGCGGGGCACCGAATTGGTTTGATGGTTAGGCGGCCTTCGCCCCGATGACCGACACCGAGAGCTCCAGGCGCATCTGTGCCTCCCAGTCCTCCAGTCCGTCGTCATAGGCACGCCACAGATCATTGTCGTCCTCGACCGGGTGGATGAGGGGACGCAGGGGGAAGGGGCGGGTGACCAGACGGACGGGGATGTCGAAGGTGCCGGGGAATTCCGGTGCCTCATTGGCCAGCCGGCCTTCCAGAACCAGGGGGATATTCTCACGCTCGTACCGCTGGTACCGGGTGAAGTCCTGTTCGGACAGCTCCACCCAGAGCCCGTACTGTAGTGGTTCGGTCTCCCCGATGACCGGGATATCCAGGTTCGCGCGGATGAAACTGCGCCGCGGTTGCGGATAGAGGACGCGGCAGACATCATCGCCGACCTGCAGACGCCAGGGCAGGGCCCGGTGGATCTTCTCCGCGATGATGTCCGGATAGATCCGGGCAATGGCCGGGATACCGACGTGGGGGTGGTCGCAGTCGGGGCAGAAGTAGTGGACGGGTTTCATGACGATCCTTTCGTATGCGGGTTGCTCGATCAGCCCTCACGCTAAACCGCCGGGTAGGGCCCCGACCAGCATGACCATCCGGAATCTGTGGATGATTCCCCACCGGGGTGCCGCCGCTGTGGATAACCCAGCAGGCCACACAACGACAAGAACCCACCCTGCGTACAGGGTGGGTTCTTGTCACGACCGCGACTATTCCGCCACGAGGGACTCCAGCACGAATTCCGGGTGCTCCTTCTCGATGAAGGACAGACGCCACTTGTCACCGAACAGGGCGATGAGTTCGCCGTCGGTGCGGGTGAAGACCTCCACACCGCGCTGCTTGGACAGCTCCACGGCGGTCTCCGGGGTGGTGCGGCGTGCCACGGTGTACGGGATCGGATCGGCGACGGTCTCCACGTTGTACTCGACCTCCATGCGGGCCTGCATGACCTCGAACTGCATGGGGCCGACAGCGGCCATGACCGGGTTGGCATCGCCACGCAGGTCGTTGCGCAGGATCTGGACGACACCCTCGGAATCCAGCTGCTCCAGTGCCTTGCGGAACTGCTTGTACTTGCCCAGGGACTTCGCACGCAGGATGCGGAAGTGCTCGGGGGCGAACTTCGGCATCGGCGGGTACTGGATCTTGCGTCCGGCGTAGATGGTGTCACCGGGTGCCAGGGCACCGGCGTTGACCAGACCCACGATGTCACCCGGGAAGGCCGTCTCCACGGTCGAACGGGTGCGTCCGAACACCGTCAGGGCGTACTTGGTGGAGAAACTGCGGGAGGTCTGCGCGTGGGTGACCTGCATGCCACGGTCGAATTCCCCGGAGACCACCCGCATGAAGGCGAGGGTGTCACGGTGGTTGCGGTCCATGCCTGCCTGCACCTTGAACACCACACCGGAGAAATCATCGGTGACCTCACGGCGTTCATCCATGGCGGTGGTGGAGGCCTCAAGGGCCTTCGGGTCGGCATCGCGGCCCTGCGGGGAGGGGGCCAGGGCACACAGGGTGTCCAGGATCTGGTGGACACCGAAGTTGAGCATCGCCGAGGCGAAGATCAACGGGGAGGTGGTGCAGCTGAGGAACATCTCCTGATCGTGCACGGCACCGTCGGCGGCGAGGAGTTCCGCCTCCTCGGTGGCGTTCTCCCACACCTCGCCCTCACGCTGCGCAGCTTCCTCGGGGGTGTAGAAATCCTCCGGGGCGATGGTGGAGCCACCGGCGGTGCGGGTGAAGTGGATGTACTCCTCGGCCTCACCGTCTTCGTTGATGCGCGCCAGTCCGCGGAAGTCACCTGCCTCACCGACGGGCCAGAACAGGGGGGTGGGCTGGAGATCGATCTCCTGGACGATCTCGTCGACAAGCTCAAGCGGGGTGCGACCGACACGGTCCCACTTGTTGATCACGGTGATGATCGGCAGGCCACGGGCCTTGCACACGCGGAAGAGCTGCAGAGTCTGCGGCTCGAGGCCCTTGGCGGCGTCGATGAGCATGACGGCGGCATCGACGGCCATGAGCACACGGTAGGTGTCCTCGGAGAAGTCGGCGTGACCCGGGGTGTCCACCAGGTTGATCATGTAGGGCTCGCCCTCATGGTTCTCGGGCGCGTACTCGAACTGCAGGGCGGAGGACGCGATCGAGATACCGCGGTCCTTCTCCATCTCCATCCAGTCGGAGACGGTGGCCTTGCGGCCGGCCTTGCCATGGGTGGCACCAGCCTCGGAGATGATGTGCGCATGCAGTGCGAGCGCCTCGGTCAGGGTTGATTTACCGGCATCGGGGTGTGCGATGACGGCAAATGTCCGGCGGCGTTGTGCCTCTGCTGCTGTGCTGGTGGTGCTCATGGATTATAAGAATAGCCGGTGGGGTGGGTCGAACCCCAGCCGGTGTCCTGGTGGATGCACCTGTAACTCGGTGGAGGGTTTCTGTGGCTGGGGGTACGTAGGTGTACCGTTCTCTAACTATTGACTTATAGTTATTTTTGACCGTTCAGAGAGGATCTCGAAACAAAATGCACCTACAACCCCGAGAGCAGGAGAAACTCATGATTGTAGTCGCGGCAGACCTGGCACGCCGCAGACAGGCCCGTGGCCTCCAACTCAACTATCCCGAAGCGGTGGCCATCATCTCCTACGAACTGATGGAAGGAGCACGGGACGGCCGCTCGGTGGCGGAGCTGATGAGCTGGGGCACAACCATCCTCAACCGCGACGACGTCCAGGAGGGCATTGCCGAGATGATCCCTGAGGTGCAGGTAGAGGCAACATTTCCAGATGGGACCAAACTCATCACCGTCCACACTCCGATCCGATAGGGAGGTTGTCATGATTCCCGGAGAGTATGTCCTGTCCGACACACCGATTCTTTGCAACCGTGGTCGCGAAGCCATTGAGATCGAGGTGATCAACACGGGGGACCGGCCCGTCCAAATAGGGTCGCATTACCACTTCGCAGAAGTAAATCCGCTGGTGACCTTCGATCGCGTACGAGCCCGTGGCATGCGTCTGGACATCCCGGCCGGAACCGCTGCCCGCCTGGAACCCGGTGATGCCACCACCGTTCGATTAATTCCCTTTGCGGGCGGGCGCCTGATACGGGGATTTCGCAATGAAATCAACGGTGCCGTTGAATCTTGCATGGTTTCGGGTGCCAGTGAACCCGCCAGTGGGACGGGGGAAACATCCTGATGTTCTCCATGAGTAGAAAACAGCATGCCTCGATGTACGGACCCACCACCGGGGACAGACTGAGACTTGCCGACACCGGTCTTTTCGCCGAGATTGAAGAAGACCTCACCATCGCCGGTGAGGAAGCTGTCTTCGGAGGCGGGAAAGTTGTGCGCGTCGGGATGGGCCAGAACGGGCACCGGACGAGAGAAGAGGATCCGGACATTCCCGACACGGTGATCACCAACGTGATCGTCCTGGATTGGTCGGGAATCTACAAGGCGGACATCGGAATCCGCGACGGTATTATCACCGGGATCGGTCATGCGGGTAACCCCGACACCATGGATGGGGGGACAATCCCAATCGGTGTCTCCACCGACATCATTGCCGGCGAGGGCAAGGTGCTCACTGCGGGTGGCATTGACACTCACATCCACTTCATCTCCCCGGAGCAGATCGAAGCTGCACTAGTTTCCGGGATCACCACCATGATCGGTGGCGGTACCGGTCCCTCGGAATCCACGAAGGCCACAACGATTACTCCCGGACCCTGGCACATTCATCAGATGCTGAGATCGCTGGACGGCTTCCCGATGAATATCGGATTGCTGGGTAAGGGACATGCGACAGCATCGGCACCGTTGATCGACCAGATCCGGGCAGGCGCCATTGGGCTCAAGGTTCACGAGGATTGGGGTGCCACACCCGCCACCATCGATCTATCGCTCAGTGTGGCAGACGAATTCGACATCCAGGTGGCTGTGCACACAGACACCCTCAACGAGGCAGGATTCGTCGAAAGCACCCGGGAGGCGATCGGGGGGAGGGTGATCCATACTTTCCACACCGAGGGGGCGGGAGGCGGCCATGCTCCTGACATCATCGCGCTGGCAGGGGAACCCAATGTGCTTCCTGCATCAACGAATCCGACGTTACCGTACACAGTGAACACCGTGGAAGAACACCTGGACATGCTAATGGTGTGTCACCACCTCAATCCCGATGTCCCCGAAGACGTTGCATTCGCCGATTCCCGCATCCGAACTGAAACCATCGCTGCAGAGGATGTACTCCATGACATGGGTATATTTTCCATTACCTCGTCAGATTCGCAGGCGATGGGACGGGTAGGTGAAGTCATCATCCGAACGTGGCAGGTGGCGGATTCGATGAAGCGCCAACGTGGTCCACTCGAGGGCGATACCGCGGACTCAGACAATAACCGCATCAAACGTTACGTAGCCAAATATACGATCAATCCCGCACTGGCCCAGGGCATCTCTCATGTGGTTGGTTCGGTGGAAACCGGTAAATTCGCCGACCTGGTGCTGTGGGAACCGAAGTTCTTCGGTGTGAAACCCTTCATGATTCTCAAGGGTGGGCAGGTGGTCAATTCCATCATGGGGGATGCGGGAGCATCAATTCCAACTCCCCAACCGGAATTGTATCGTCCCATGTTCGGCTCCTACGGCAGCGCGACAAGCAGCAATTCGATCACCTTCCTCCCCCGGGTAGCTATTGCTGCCGGTATCCCCGAGCAACTCGGACTCAACCGTCGGATTGAGGAATGCCATGGCATTCGGACCCTCACCAAGCAGAGTCTGAAACTCAATGGGGAGACTCCCTCCATTCACGTTGACCCTGAAACCTACGAAGTGCGTATCGACGGTGCCCTAATCACCTGTGAACCAGCCGAGAAACTACCACTGGCCCAGCGCTATTTCCTTTTCTAGAAAGGCGAAGACACATGATCATTACCGAAATAATCGGGAACATTCACGAACAACCCGAACTGAGAACTCACCACGCGGAGACGATCACGCTCGTCGACGACGCACTCACCAAACGTATTCAGCGTCTGGTGAGTGATCATGGCTCCGAGCTGGGACTGCGACTGCCTTCCGGGCATCCGCCACTACGCGACGGCGATGTTCTCCATAGTGACGGTGAGAACTCTATTCTCATTGCCGTGGCACCGACAGATGTCCTCATGATCAGGCCGGGGACCCTCAGGGATATGGCTTTTGTTGCCCATTCGCTGGGTAATCGCCATCTACCTGCACAGTTTGACGGTGACGTGATGATAGTTCGATATGACAATACCGTTGTTGACTTTCTGGAACATTACGGTGTCCGGTACGAGAGACGAAGTACCGTGATGCCGACCCCCTTCCGGCATTCTGAGCACACCCATTGATGTGATCCCGGTGAATTCAATGGAATCCACTCGCATGACGCGGACTTTAGCTGCCATGCAGCTCATGGATTCCGCGCTGCCGACCGGTGCATTCAGTCATTCCCATGGATTCGAAACCTATCTTCATCGAGGTGTGATCCATGATGCGAGCAGTTTCGGCGTATGGCTGCAGATGTTTATTCAACAGCAGCTGACGTTCACTGATGCTGTTGTCATTAGGGAGGTGTTTCGCTCGACCTCGTTGAAACGGGTGGGAGAGCTCGATCAACTGATTACAGCTCAGGCTGTTCCCGAGCAGATTCGCACAGCTGGCAAGACTATGGGTATCCGGATGCTGGAGATAGCGGAACAGGGATACCCCGATCCGGCTCTGATCTGGTACCGCCGAGAGGTGGACCAGCGGACTCTGTCCGGTCATCCAGCCATCGTCTGGGCCCTTGTGGCGCGTGCCCTGGATGTCGCCGAGGATGAGGCGGTGGCGCAACACCTCTACGCCACGTCAATGTCATTGATCCACAATGCCGTCAGAGCCGTCCCCTTCGGACAAAACGCTGGTCAGCATTTGATCAGACAAGCACAGGAGTGGGTGACCGCAGCTGTCGGAAACTCTGCGGACATCGAATTCGATGACATCGGTTCCATTACTCCGGGACTCGAAATAGCACAGATGCAACATGAGAATCAACGTGCCCGGATGTTCATGAGCTAGGCACACCACGCAGTGGACCGATCAGAAACGAAAATTACCAGAAAGAAGGAAACCATGATCAGAATTGGAATCGGTGGCCCCGTGGGGGCCGGAAAAACCCAGTTGATTGAACGTATCACCCGGGCACTCGATGGGACGCTGTCGATGGCAGCTATAACCAATGACATCTACACCATCGAAGATGCGAAAATCCTCGCCCGCAATGGCATTCTGCCGACCGAGCGAATTATCGGCATCGAAACCGGAGGTTGCCCTCACACCGCCATCCGTGAGGACACCTCGATGAATGAGGCGGCGGCCAGACAGCTCAGAGAGAAGTTCCCTGACCTGGACCTCCTTTTCATTGAATCCGGTGGGGACAACCTCTCG
This sequence comes from Corynebacterium efficiens YS-314, assembly GCF_000011305.1. Taxonomy (NCBI): domain Bacteria; kingdom Bacillati; phylum Actinomycetota; class Actinomycetes; order Mycobacteriales; family Corynebacteriaceae; genus Corynebacterium; species Corynebacterium efficiens. Next base: position 1,059,456 of record NC_004369.1, read on the forward strand.
GCGACCTTCTCCCCGGAACTCGTAGACTTCTCGATCTACATCATTGATGTGGCTCAGGGAGAAAAGATCCCTAGAAAAGCCGGCCAGGGCATGATTAAAGCTGACCTGTTCGTCATCAATAAGACAGATCTCGCACCGTTCGTCGGAGCAGATCTGTCTGTGATGGTGAAGGATACCCATGAGTTCCGGGGCCAACGTCCTTACGCCTTGACCAATCTCCGTACCGATGAAGGACTTGAGGAGATCCTGGCGTGGATCCGGCGAGATGTTCTCATGTCCGATCTGGCGTGAAGCCCGGTGGAGAACTGCGACTGCGGATCGCCCACAGGGGAACAGACGGTCGCAGCTTCGCACAATCGCAATTCCACCGGGGGGCACTTCGCGTACTGCGCCCCCATTACCCGTCGGATGATGGCTTGGTGAGTTACACACTGATCAACCCAGGGGGAGGTTTTCTCGGTGGTGATGTCTATGACATTGATGTGGAGGTCGGTGACGGGGCAGGTCTGCAACTATGCACCCAGTCTGCAACAAAGATCTACCGCACCCCACAGGGACCGGCTGTTCAGCAGACCGTCGTCAAACTGGGAAAGCGGGCGCTGCTGGAGAGCGTGCCCGATCCGGTGATCGTTTACCGTGGTGGCACCTACCGGCAGTCGACCCGTGTAGAGATGGACGAGTCCTCGGTCTTTCTCTCCGCCGAGATTGTCACCCCAGGATGGTCCCCGGATGCCACCCACTTCGGTTTCGACCGTCTACATATGCGCACAGAAGTCATGATGCAGGGGCGCATGGTGCTTTTGGACAATCTACGAATGGTTCCTGATGTCGATATATCCGGAATCGGGGTGATGGAGGGTTTCAGCCATTCGGGCACCCTTATCCTCATTGCGCCACCGCTATGCAATGACGTGGTCTTCCATGCAGCAACAAATATCGTCGAATCGGTTCGTTGGTCAGGGGTCGGTGAGCTCGAGTGTGGTTTGACCAGAGTGCACGGGGGATTCGTCGTGCGATCGCTCGCATATCGCAGTGGACGTATCCAGCAGATCCATGAAGCCATTATTGAACTCTATCGACACGAAACCGCTAAATGGAGAGGTGCGGAAAGTGCCAGTTCAATGCACTATTCATGAGCCTGTAGCACACTAATCCGGGGGTAGTCCAAGTGTGGGCTGCGACACCTGAGTGATTCTTGCGGCTGATTACCTATAGCTTTATAGAAACAGGTAAACCTGTCGATCTATAGAAATCTGAACCGGAGGAAGAATGTCCAAGAAGACAATGATTCAGGGGCTGGCCGTGCTCTCAGCGCTGGCGCTCGGAATGACGGCCTGCACCCGTGCAGAATCGGAGACTGTTGCCGCCAACGGCGGATCATGTGTAGATACTTCGGGCGACGCCGTCAAGGTGGGATTCATCAATTCCCTCTCAGGCACCATGGCAATCTCGGAGACCACGGTCAATGAATCCCTACACATGGCGGCTCAGGAGATCAACGCGGATGGCGGTGTTCTGGGTAAAGAGTTGGTAATCGCGGAAGAAGACGGTGCCAGTGAACCTGCGACCTTCGCAGAGCGTGCCCAGCGGTTGATACAGCAGGAATGTGTGGCAGCAGCGTTCGGTGGTTGGACCTCTGCCTCTCGTAAAGCCATGCTGCCGGTGTTCGAGGGAAACAACTCCCTGCTCTTCTATCCGGTGCAGTACGAGGGAATGGAATCCTCACCCAACATCTTCTACACCGGGGCAACCACCAACCAGCAGATCATCCCGGCGCTTGATTACCTCAAGGAACAAGGGAAGAGCCGGCTCTTCCTCGTCGGTTCCGACTATGTATTCCCCCGGACCGCGAACCAGATCATCAGGGATTACGCCGAGGCTAACGGAATGGAAATCGTGGGGGAGGATTACACCCCGCTTGGCTCCACAGATTTCACCACAATTGCCAATCGAATGAAGAATTCCGGCGCTGATGCGGTATTCAACACCCTCAACGGCGATTCCAACGTGGCATTCTTCCGCCAATACAACAGTCTCGGGCTGACCGCCGAGACTCTCCCGGTGATGTCTGTATCTATCGCCGAGGAAGAGATTGCCGGTATCGGCGCCTCCAACATTGAGGGACAACTCGTTGCATGGAACTACTACCAGACTGTCGACACCGATGAGAATGCCGGTTTCGTCGACCGCTTCAAGAGCTTGTATGGCCAGGACCGCGTCACCTCAGATCCCATGCAGGCTGCGTACACCAGTCTCTACCTGTGGAAGGAGATGGTGGAGAAAGCCGGTTCCTTCGAAACTGAGGCCATCCGGCAAGCAGCAGATGGTACCTCCTTCGATGCACCGGAAGGCACGGTCGTTGTCGACGGCGACAACAACCACATTTCTAAAACTCCACGCATTGGGCAGGTTCGTGAAGACGGTTTGATCGACATCATCTGGGAAACCGACTCGCCTGTTAATCCAGACCCATTTCTGGAGACCTACGAGTGGGCACAGTCTGCTTCTGCAGCCACGTCTTAAGCAGGAGCACTCAAGAACATGGACATTCTACTCAATCAGCTAGTAGCGGGCCTGTCAGTGGGGTCCGTTCTGCTGCTGGTGGCGGTTGGTCTTTCCCTGACCTTCGGTCAGATGGGGGTCATCAACATGGCCCACGGCGAGTTCATCATGGTTGGGGCCTACACGGCCTTCGTTGTGCAGGGGGTTATCAACTCTGCAGGGTTCTCGCTTTTGATCAGTATTCCACTGGCATTTGCCATCGGAGGGCTCCTCGGGGTTCTCCTTGAACAGACCTTGCTACGCCATCTCTACCACCGGCCTTTGGACACACTGCTTGCGACCTTTGGCGTTGGTCTGATCCTGCAGCAGCTGGCCAGGGATATTTTCGGCGCACCAGCAGTAGACGTACGTGCGCCTGAATGGTTGCGTGGTCATACCGAAATTCTGGGGACTCTGGTGCCGGTGTCCCGACTGTTCATTCTCTTTCTCGCCTTGGCCTCAGTGGCCGGATTGGCGGTGTTTCTCAACCGTTCCATCTGGGGTCGGAGAATCAGGGCAGTCGTGATCAATCGCGATCTCGCCGAGACTAATGGCATCAATACCCGGGCCACGGACCGTATGACCTTTTTTATCGGGTCTGGTCTCGCCGGAATTGCAGGCGTCGCCATCACTCTCATTGGAGCCACCGGGCCGACCATCGGTCAGAACTACATTGTCGACGCTTTCCTTGTCGTGGCCGCGGGTGGAATCGGCAAGATCAAGGGCGCGGTGATCATGGCGTTTGTTCTGGGCATAATGCAAGCCTTCATTGAGTACTCAACCGGTGCGAGTATTGCGAAGTTCATTGTGCTGATTGCAGTGGTCGCCTTTCTTCAGTTCCGCCCCCAAGGGCTGTTTCAAACCCGAACAAGGAGCCTCGTATGAGTATCATCTCAAAGCGCTCGACCAGGGTAACGATCCCGACGACGGGACCAGATCCCGACTCCACCCCGCGCAGGAAGATGTCGGTGGTCAACGCGCCTACGCTAAGGAATGCTGCCCTGGGTTTCTCCCTGTTAGCTGCCGCGTTGCTCATCGCGCCACTGGTGCTGTCAACATTCCAGCTCAATCTCATGGCACGTCTGGTCTGTTATGCCATCGTCGCGGTGGGAATCGGCATCGCGTGGGGTAGAGGAGGGATGCTGACCCTGGGACAAGGAGTGTTCTTCGGTATCGGCGCCTACGTGATGGCTATGCACATGCTGCTGGCAGATGCAGCCATGATGGGACAAACCGTTCCCGCATTCATGTCCCTGGCCGGCACATCCGACGTGCCACTCTGGTGGCGACCCTTCGCTAATCCCGTGGTGACCGTGTTAGCGGTCATCATCCTGCCTGCACTAGTCGCATTCGCGTTGGGGTTTCCAATCTTCAAGCGTCGCATAAAGGGGGCATATTTCGCCATTCTGAACCAGGCGCTTGCTGCCGCAGTGGTCGTTCTCCTGGTGGGACAACAGGGCGCACTCGGTGGTTCCAACGGCCTCAACGGTTTCACATCCTTCTTCGGCTTCACACTCTATGACCCGACGAACCGGGTGGTCCTCTATCTGATGGCGGCCGGGGTGCTGTTGTTGATGGTTGCCATTTCCTACTGGCTCATGCGGAGTCGCTACGGAGAACTGCTGGTAGCGACGCGTGACACTGAGGAACGGGTGCGTTTTCTGGGGTACGATCCGGCATGGATCAAGACTGGGGCTTACGTTATCGCCGCGATGATGGCAGGTATCGCCGGTGCGTTGTTCGTCCCAATCATGGGAATCATCTCACCCGCCGAGATCGGGGTCGTCCCATCGATCGTCTTCGTGATCGCTGTCGCCGCGGGTGGTCGGAATTCCCTCTTCGGCCCTGTAGTGGGCGCTCTCGCCCTGGGGTGGATGGAATCCGCCCTTGCCCAGTCGTTTCCCAGTGCGTGGTCCTACTTCCAGGGCGCGATCCTTGTTCTGGTCATCGTGCTTCTCCCCGGAGGGATTGCGTCGCTTGGCTGGAAACGCTTGACAAAGGAGCAATCATCATGAGCCTCGATGTTACAAACCTGACTGTGCGCTTCGGTGAGTTCACTGCTGTCAATAATGTGAGTTTTCGTTCAGTGACCGGAGAGGTGCATTTTCTCATCGGTGCCAACGGGGCGGGTAAGACCACATGCATTGATGCCATCAGCGGTCTGGTCGATGGTGGAGGGTCCGTGAAGCTCGATGGTCGGGAGATTCTAGGTACCCCGGTACACCGGATCGCGAGAATGGGCGTCGGGCGTACCTTCCAGACCGCCAGCGTCTTTGAGAGGTTATCGGTTCTTCAGAACCTTGATGTCGCATGTGGGTTGCACCGTGGGCTCAGAGCTTTAGGGGGCATACGAAGGAACATCGATCCACGTATTGAGGATGCCCTCCAGGTGACAAATCTCGGTGATCTCGTGGATAAGCAGGCGGGAACCCTTTCCCACGGGCAGAAACAGTGGTTGGAGATCGCCATGCTTCTTGTGCAGGATGCCAAAGTGCTCATGCTTGATGAACCGGTGGCGGGTATGAGCGAGGAGGAACGCGTCGCCACCGGAGAACTTCTATCGCGCGTCTCGCGTGACCGAATGGTTTTGGTGGTTGAGCATGACATGGACTTCATGCGTCGTTTCGCCACCCGGGTCACCGTTATGAACAGGGGAGAGATTCTCACGGAGGGCACCGTCGATGAAATTCAGAATCACCCGGACGTCCAGGCCATCTACCTGGGCACCACCGCCATCACAACCAGGGAGGCATGATGCTCATTTTGCAGGATATTACCGCCAGTTATGGGCGTACCCAGGTTCTTCATTCCGTGAGTTTGGAATCGGCTGAGTCTGGCATCCTGGCTGTGCTGGGGCACAACGGCGCGGGCAAGTCGACTCTACTGCGTACAGCTATCGGTCTGATCAATCCCACCAGCGGAAGAGTGCTTTTCGACGGTGAGGATATTTCCACTCTGCCACCGCACAGCCGGATCCGGAAGGGTATGGCATACGTGCCACAGGGGCAGCAGTCGTTTACTCAACTGACCTGTTGGGAAAACCTTCGGGTGGTTGCAGATCTACACGGGCGGCCGGGACACGCCCGGGTCGATGATGCACTGGGGAGGTTCCCCGCCCTTCACGCGGTGATGGACCGACCGGCGGGGTTGCTCTCCGGTGGTCAGCGACAACAGTTGGCCATAGCCCGTGCGCTGATTTCAGGACCGCGTCTCCTGCTCCTGGATGAACCTACTGAAGGCATCCAACCCTCGGTAGTCACTGAGATTCAGCAGGCGATCACCGAACTCGCAGCTGGCGGAATGGGTATTCTCCTCGTTGAGCAGAACATGGGCTTCGCACTTGAGGTGGCCCGGGAATACGCGGTGATCTCGCGGGGAAGAATCGTGGAGACGGGCATGGGTGTGGAAGACAAAGAGCTCAAACACAACAAGGTCAAGATGTCTCTGGCGATCTGAATATTGAGTGGGCAGATTCTAGCGTGCGTGGATGTCGTTCTGAGCAGCCGCCAATCCCCGCGCGATGATCAGATCTACCGCATCGGCAGCCACATCGATGCCCGGCTGTTGGTCAGCCACCGGCTCCAGGACATAATCGGGCACACTCATGCCCTGGGGCGGACGGGAAATGCCGATGCGAACACGCAGGTAATCACGGGTTCCCAGTTCCTGGGTGAGGGATTTCAGACCATTGTGGCCGTTTTCATTACCACCTTTTTTCACACGTACCTTGCCTGCTGGTAGATCCAGTTCGTCGTGGATGACGATGATCCGCTCCGGCGGGATGCCCAGTGTCTGCGCCAGCGGCGCGACACCCTGCCCGGAATGGTTCATGAACGTGGTCGAACGCACCGCAAGCGCGCTGTCAGCAGCGTCGGGCAGCGGGGTGGTCAGCACCTTGAGTCCCCTGACCGGGGTCAACGGTGGTGCGTCGTGGGTACCGAGAAGCGTATCGACGCACATGTAACCCACGTTGTGTCTCGTGGCCTCGTATTTTACGCCGGGATTACCCAGACCGACCACCAGCCACCTGGCCTCGGGTAGCTCTGCGAGGTCGGGGACCTCGGGGGTGCGGGAGGACTGGAAGAATGCCTGAATTCGGGAGAGGAAACTCACCCGGTCAATAGTATTGGGTGGCATGGGTATTCTCGATTCGTTGTCCGTTCCCGTCATTGTCGCCCCGATGGCCGGGGGGCCCTCCACCCCGGAGCTGGTCACCGCCGCGGGGCAGGTCGGTTCGCTGGGTTTCCTCGCCGGTGGCACCTCCAGCGTGGCGCAGTTTCGCACACAGCTGGCGCAGGTGTCCGGCCGGTTCGGGGTGAACCTGTTCCGTCCGCAGGAGGAGAAACCGACACCATCGGATGTTGATGAGGTCGCCGGCCTGCTCACCCAGGCCTTCCGTGAATACCGGTTGGGGGAACCAGTGGTTCCGGCGGTGGATCTGACCAACGGCTGGGCTGAGAAATTCCACCTGGCCGTGGCAGCGCGCCCCGCGGTGATCTCCTCCACCTTCGGCATGTTCACACCGGATGAGTTCGCCACCCTGAAACAGGCGGGGATCGAGGCCTGGGTGACCGTAACCAACGAGAATGACGCACGAACGGCGGAACGGGCCGGCGCGGATGTGCTCGTGGTCCAGGGGCCGGAAGCCGGTGGTCACCGGTCCACCTGGTCCCTTACAGAGGAACCGGATCGGAGGTCCCTTGATGAGCTGCTGCGGGCCGTGGTGGGGCAGGTCCGCATCCCGGTGGTGGCCGCGGGCGGTGTCTCCACCCGCGAGGGCGTGCAACGCATGTTGGATCTCGGGGCCTCTGCGGTGGCTTGCGGGTCGGTGTTCCTCCTGGCGGATGAGGCCGGCACCTCGGCGACCAATCGTGAACTGCTCCTGACGGCCGGTGAACGGGGCGTGACCACCACCTGTTCCAGGGCCTTCTCAGGGAGGTACGCCAGGGGGGTGAAGACCCGATTCGTGCGGGAAAATGAAAGTCTACCCCCGGTCTACCCGTACCTGAATGTGATGATCGCCCCGCTGCGGGCCGCGGCTGGGGCGACAGGGAACTGGGACTATGCGTACTGCCTGGTGGGAACCGGTATTGGTAATATCAAAACGGGGTCAGTGAAACAGATATTGAGCACAATGAATCCTTCCGTTTGAGCTAGGCTGAGGGGGCTTGTTCTCCACCTACCCATCGAAGGACGCATTAAATGACGAACAACCACAAGGACTGGAACGAACGCATCGCAGTTGCGGAGCAGATGGTGCCCCTCATCGGGCGTCTGCACCGCAACAATAATGTCGTGGTGTCGGTCTTCGGTCGTCTCCTTGTGAATGTCTCTGACATCGACATCATCAAGTCACACCGCTACGCACGTCACATCACCTCCAAGGAACTCCCCCTGGAGGACACCCTGGCGATCCTGCGCGAGCTGGTGGACATGAACCTCGGCACGGCATCGATCGATCTCGGACAGCTGGCCTACAACTTCGAGAATTCCGACAGCACCGATCTGCGTGCCTTCCTGGAGGACTCACTCGCGGATGTCATCGGCACCGGCCCGACCACCAAACACGCCGATGTCGTCCTCTACGGTTTCGGCCGCATCGGACGTCTCCTGGCGCGCATCCTCGTCTCCCGTGAGGCCCTCTACGACGGTGTGCGCCTGCGCGCGATCGTCGTACGTAAGAACTCCGAGGATGACCTGGTCAAGCGTGCCTCCCTGCTGCGCCGTGACTCCGTGCACGGGGCCTTCGACGGCACCATCACCATCGATCACGAGAACAACATCATCTGGGCCAACGGCACCCCGATCCAGGTGATCTACTCCAACGACCCCACCACGGTCGACTACACCGAATACGGCATCGACAACGCCATCGTGGTGGATAACACCGGCCGCTGGCGCGACCGTGAGGGCCTGGGCCAGCACCTGCAGGCCAAGGGCGTGTCCAAGGTGGTGCTCACCGCGCCGGGCAAGGGCGACCTGAAGAACATCGTCTACGGCATCAACCACTCCGACATCGCGGAGGATGACACCATCATCACCGCGGCATCGTGCACCACCAACGCCATCACCCCGGTGCTCAAGGTCATCAACGACCGCTACGGTGTCGAGTTCGGCCATGTGGAGACGGTCCACTCCTTCACCAATGACCAGAACCTCATCGACAACTTCCACAAGGGTTCCCGCCGTGGCCGTGCAGCAGGTCTGAACATGGTCCTCACCGAGACCGGTGCGGCCAAGGCCGTGGCCAAGGCCCTGCCCGAACTCGCCGGCAAGTTGACCGGCAATGCCATCCGCGTCCCCACCCCGGATGTATCCATGGCGGTGCTCAACCTCACCCTCAACCAGGAGGTTGACCGCGAGGAGGTCAACGACTTCCTCCGCCGGGTGTCCCTGCACTCCAACCTGCGTCAGCAGATCGACTGGATCAAGTCCCCGGAGGTGGTCTCCACCGACTTCGTGGGCACCACCCACGCCGGCATTGTCGACGGTCTGGCCACCATCGCCACCGGCCGTCACCTGGTGCTCTACGTCTGGTATGACAACGAGTTCGGCTACTCCAGCCAGGTCGTCCGCATTGTGGAGGAGATCGCCGGTGCACGCCCGAAGGTCTACCCGGAGCGCGCACTGCCCGTGGCCCTCTAACCCCGGCCCACCCGGAGAGTGATCCGGCTGCACACCTGTGAGACATCACCGGTGCCGCAGCCGGATTATTTTGTTAGGCATCCCTTGCCTCGGGCACTACACTGGAAACCATGAGCAAGCGTAGGAAGAGACCCACCTCACGCGTGACGGTGACACACAACCCGCTCGGGGTGAAACTGAAAAGTACGTGTTGCCGGAAGACGCCACGGTGCACCAACTGCCCGGTGGTCTACACCCGGCTGCTCAAGTCCGGTGCCCTGGAGAATGATGATATCGACCTGCCCCGCCGCCTCAAGGAAGCACGCAGGAAGTAGGGGCCATGGGCAAATCCATGACCAAGGTGCGCAAACGGCTGAAATCCGGCAAGGTCAAAAAGAAGTGCTGTAAGGACAACCCCCGGTGTTCCTCGTGCCCGACCGTCGCACACCGCCTGCGCAAGGCGGGCGCCCTCGAGCTTGACGACGCAGCCCTGCGCACCGCTCTCAAACACGCCCGGCGGTGGTAGTCACAGTGTCCTGATGTGCTCCTCAATGAGATCCGCGGCATCCGCGGCCATGATCGGCACGCTGTCCTGCTCCTGCTTGGAGAAGGGCTTGAGCACGAAGGTGGCCGGATCCATCCGGCCCGGTGGCCTGCCGATGCCCACGCTGAGTTTCCAGTAGTCCTTGGTTCCCAGGGATCTGCTGGTGGACTTCAAGCCGTTGTGCCCATGGTCTCCGCCGCCCTGACGCAGTTTGACCTGACCGAAATCCAGATCCAGCTCATCGTGGACCACCAGGACATTCGCGGGGGAGATCTTGAAGAAGTCACACAGCGCGCGGATCGGGGTGCCGGACAGGTTCATGAAACTGCGGGGCTTGGCCACGATCAGACCGGGCAGCTGCGCGATCTCGGTGTTGGACCGCTTGTGCACGCTGAAGTTCGCGTAGTTGCGGCCCACCAGTTCCTCCACCACCTCGAAACCGATGTTGTGGCGGGTACCGACATATTTCGGGCCCGGGTTACCGAGACCGACAACAAGAACAGGGGAGTCATTCACACACCCCAGTCAACCACGCCGCGTCCCCCGGTCAAACGGTGGGGTACACGGGGTGGTCGGGGCGTCGACAAGCATGAGAAAAGGCCACTGAGGTGACTGTGCACTGTCACCTCAGCGGCCCCGGTTGGAGAGCAGGAGGGGTTTAGGCCTCGGACTCGCCCTCGGACTCGCCCTCTTCGTCCTCAGCTGGAGCTTCCTCCACAGCCGGGAGAACGACGTTGGCGATGAGCAGCTCAGCGTCGTCGACGAGGGTCATGTCGTCATCGAGCTTGATGTCACCGGCGGTGATCTGGGAACCGAGCTCCATGCCCTCGATGGAGACAACGATCTCCTCGGGGATGTTCAGGGCGTCAGCCTCAACACGGATGGTGTCGGCATCCTGGACGAACATGGTGTTCGGTGCAGGCTGACCCTCGACGATGACCGGGATCTCAACCTCAACCTTCTCGCCACGGGTGATGGCGAGGAGGTCGACGTGGTCGATGTTGAAGGTCAGGACGTTCTGATCGATGTGCTTGATCATGGCGAGCTGCTTGACACCCTCGACATCCAGCTCCATGACGGCGTTGACGCCGTTGCGACGGACCAGTCCGGCGAAGTCGCGGTGGTTGAGGGTGATGTGGAGGTTGCTCTCCATGTCGGCACCGTAGACAACGGCGGGGACCAGGCCGGCGACGCGGGCGCGACGTGCGGAACCCTTGCCGAACTCGGTGCGGTTGGCAGCCTCGATGGTTTCGAACTTGTTAGCCATGTGTTTCTCCTTGAATGGGATGATCCGGATCAACTCGGCCGCGAAAACAATAAAGCCCACGACCGACTCGAGTGTCTTGGTCGAGTCTTCGCAGGCGTGGCAGCCGGCCGGCGGGTATCATGCCCACCCGGGCGGCTTCCGTGGAAGTCTGAATCGCGTCGATAACGGCCGTGATCACCGCGGAATATTTCCCCTGTGTGATCGGCCCTCGCCGAGACTCCGATAGGCTACCACGGGACGAAACAGGGCACCAAAACGGCCCAGGGGGGCGGTCACAGGTTCGGTCACAGGTTCTTCAGCGCCTCCCGGCGACTCAGGGGATGCAGGTCGGCTGCCTCGACGAAGGAGCGGACCCAGTCGGGATCATGATGGGCCAGGTCACGCAATGCCCAGCCGATGGCTTTGTTGATGAAGAACTCCCCGGATCCGAGGTTCCGCCGGATGATCCAGGCGAGCAGATCCCGGTCGGTGTCGGTCTTCCTGCCCAGCTGGTGGAGGATCACGACCCTGCGTACCCAGAAATCCCGGTGGGTTGCCCACGCTCGCATGGTGTGATCGGCGTGGTTGGCGCCGATAGGTTTGGCCAGGGCATCGACGGTGTCCCACCAGGATTTCGTCCGGACCAAACGCTCGGCGAGGGGCAGGTCGGTGATGCCGACCCGCCGGATGTGATCGCAGGCCACATACTGGTATTCCCGCTGCTCCGCGTCGAAACAGGCGGCGACCAGGTCAGCATCGAACTCACGGAGGGTGCGCAGGATCGGCATGGTGGCTTTCCTGCGCGCGGGTGTCCCGATCCCCAGAAACGGAAACCGACCCCGCATGTACGCCGTCATCTCGGCGGCACGTGCGGGGTCGGCCAGTGGCTCAAGAACCTGCCGGACACGGGTGAAGGAATCAGACATCCGGGGGCTCCTGGGCTAACGGGGTGGTTTAGGCGTCACCCTCGAAGAGGGTGGTGACAGAACCGTTCTCGAAGATCTCGCTGATGGTGCGGGCCAGCAGCGGTGCGATCGGCAGGACGGTCAGGTTGGACCAGCCCTCGGTGGACTGCGGGAGGGTGTCGGTGGTGATGACCTCCTCGGCGCCACAGCTGGACAGACGCTCACGGGCCGGATCGGAGAACACACCGTGGGTGCAGGCGATGACCACGGACCGGGCACCGGCCTCCTTGAGTACACCCACGGCACCGGCGATGGTGCCACCGGTGTCGATCATGTCATCGAGCAGGACACAGTCCTTGCCCGCGACATCACCGACGACGCGGTTGGCCACGACCTCGTTGGCCACCTCGGTGGAGCGGGTCTTGTGCACGAAGGCCATCGGGGCATCACCGAGGGTGTTGGCCCACTTCTCGGCGACCTTCACGCGACCGGCATCCGGGGAGACAACGACGATGTTGGACAGGTCGTACTTGTCCTTGATGTAGTCGGTGAGGATCGGCATGGCGTGCATGTGATCGACGGGGCCGTCGAAGAAGCCCTGGATCTGATCGGTGTGCAGGTCGACCGACACGATGCGGTCGGCGCCGGCGGTCTGGAGCAGATCGGCGATGAGGCGGGCGGAGATGGGCTCGCGGCCGCGGTGCTTCTTATCCTGGCGGGCATAGGGGTAGAACGGCAGGATGGCGGTGATGCGCTTGGCTGAGCCACGCTTGAGGGCATCGATCATCAGCAGCTGTTCCATCAGCCACTTGTTCAGTGGCTGGGTGTGGGACTGGATGACAAAGCAGTCGGAGCCACGGACGGACTCCTCGAAACGAACGTAGATCTCACCATTGGCGAAGTCACGGGCGGTCATCGGCGTGACCTCCACCTCGAGATCGCGGGCGACGGCCTCAGCCAGCTCCGGGTGGGCGCGGCCCGAGAAGAGCATGAGGTTCTTATGGTTTTCTTTCCAGTGAGCAGTCATGGTGAGTCTGCTTAGCCTTCCTGGTTTGGGACAGAGTTCTGTGCGGCTGCTGCGGCATCGGCGGCGGCCGTACCCGGGCGCTTCTTCTGCACCCAGCCTTCGATGTTGCGTTGACGTCCACCGGACACGGCCAGGGCCCCCGGAGGAACATCATCCTTGATCACTGTACCTGCCCCGGAATAGGCGCCATCACCCACGGTCACCGGAGCGATGAACATGGTGTCGGAACCGGTGCGCACATGGGAGCCGATGGTGGTGTGGTTCTTATTCACACCGTCGTAGTTGACGAAGACGGAGGAGGCCCCGATGTTGGAGTATTCGCCGATGGTGGCATCGCCAACGTAGGTCAGGTGGGGCACCTTGGAGCCCCGGCCGATGGTGGCCTTCTTGGTCTCCACGAAACCACCGAGCTTGCCCTCCGCGCCGAGTTTGGTGCCGGGGCGGATGTAGGTGAACGGGCCGACGGTGGCATCCTCACCGATCTCAGAATCGGACCCGTGGGTGCGGATGACGGAGGCTCCGGTGCCGATGACCATGTTGGTCAGGGTGGTGTCCGGGCCGATCTCCGCGCGGTCACCGATGGAGGTGGTGCCCCGCAGCTGGGTGCCCGGGTTGATGAGCACGTCACGGCCGATGGTGACCTCCACATCAATCCAGGTGGTGGCCGGGTCGACGATGGTGGCGCCCCCTCGCATGGCTGCCTCCACGGTGCGACGGTTGAGTTCAGCGCCGGCCTCGGCGAGCTGGACCCTGTCATTGACACCGGCGAGTTCGCGGGCATCGGCGGCGATGTGGGCGCGGACCGGGTGGCCCTCGCTGCGGGCGATGCCGAGGACATCGGTGAGGTAGAGCTCACCCTGTGCATTGTCGGACTTCAGTTGGGAGAGGGCGGAACGCAGGATGGTCGCGTCGAAGGCGAACACCCCAGAGTTGACCTCGGTGATGGAGCGCTCCTCATCGGAGGCGTCCTTCTGTTCGACGATGGCGGTGACCTCACCGTCGGCATTGCGGACGATGCGACCGTAACCGGTGGGGTCATCCAGGTTCATGGTGAGCACGGTGACCGCGGTGGGGGTGGCGGTATGCGCGGCCAACAGGGAACCGAGGGTGTCGGAGGTCAGCAGGGGCACATCACCATTGGTGACGATGATGGTGCCGTCGAAACCCTCGAGCTGGTCCATCGCGCACTGCACGGCGTGACCGGTTCCGTTCTGTTCCTCCTGGATGGCGATCCGGACCTCGCGGCCCAGGTGGGTGGCCACGTCCTCCACCGCCGGACCGACCTGATCGCGACCGTGACCGATAACGGCCACGATGTGGGTCGGGTTCAGCCCCGCAGCCGCATGCAGGCTGTGGGAGATGAGGCTGCGACCCCCGATGCTGTGCAATGTCTTCTGAAGATCCGACTTCATGCGGGTTCCAGCACCCGCTGCCAGTACAACAACTGCGCTGGAGGAATCGCTTGCGCTCAAGATGACCTCAACTTCTAAAAATTTACCGGTGGCACATGTACGCAAGACAGCATAACGCCCGAAGCGGGCGGGGCGGGGTTATTCGCAACTGTGGTGGATCACTAATCAGGATTGTGGTGCGGAGACCTCTTCCAGGGTGCGGGAGAACACCACCCCCACCAGCCCGATCACAGCAAGGAAGATCAGTGCCCAACTGGTTCCCAGCATGGCGACGGCACCCGATATGGCACCCACGACTAGCAGGATCACGCCCATCAGCGTGTTGGCCGCCGCGACATATCTGGTGCGTTGATCCCCCTCGGCCATGTCCACCACATAGGTCTTACGTGCCACCCGGATGGCGGTGTGGGCCAGGTTGACCAGGAAGAACCCGGCGGGGAACGCGATCACATTGACCGTCGACGGGGACCACTGTGCGCTGGCGACCAGCGCGAACAGCACCAGGGATCCGAGCAGGGCGCCACCGGCCATCACATCGCGGGAGGAACGATCGGACCAGATTCCGGAGATGCGACCACCCACCATCGAGGCCAGCCCTGAGGCGATGACGAAGAAACCGAGCGCGGTGATGTCCTGTCCCGCCTCCGCGGCGAGGGTGACGATGAATGCGGTGGACAGTGCGGTGACCAGCATGAGGGAGCGCACGATGACGAACTTCCGGAAGTTCACATCCTCCACGAGCAGGTCCACGCAGTCCTTCCACCACCGGTTCTTCTCCTCGGGATCCCGGGGTAGTGCCTTCTCCCGCGTATCCGGTTCCCGGATGCCGGCGAAGATGAAGGAGGCGATCAACCAGGAGAAGGAACTGGCGATCACGGTCGCGGCCAGGACCCAGGGTGGGGAATCCGTGTCGAGCAGGAAGGTGATGGCCAGACCGACGGCCAGGCCGACACCACCGCCGATCGCGGTGGCACGGCCGTTGATCAGGCCCCGACGCCCCTTGGTGATCGTTTTGCCCTGGACATCCTTGGAGGAGATCGAACACATGGACCGGAACAGCGCCAGGATGCCCAGCAGGACCACCACCGCGATACCGAGCGCCCACCCCTCGAGGAACAGTGCCGCGATGCCGATACCCAGACCGGAGAGGAACTGACCGTTGGAACCGATGATCCACACCCGGCTGCGGGACGCCTGCCACAGCACCCACGGGGTGATCGCGGCCTGCGGAAGCATGGACCCGGATTCACGGATGGGTACCAGTAGCGCGATGAAGAACCCCGGTGCGCCACCGGCGTGCAGCAGCCACGGCAGTACCGTCTTGGCGGCGATGATCTGGTCCCCGATGTTCTGCAGGCCGTTGGACCAGATGAACCGCGATGCGTTGTGCTCCTCCAGCGCCGGATCCCGGCGGTCCCGGTGGGTGCTTTCATCTGTATTCATGGCCGTCATTGTAGGCAGGGCCGGGGCCGGGGGTTGGATCACGCTTGCCGAGCTCAGTAGGATGATTACCAATGTTTTCACCGTAGAAAATCAGGAGTGGGCCCACATCATGCAGCTGCCAGAGATCAACCGTCGGGCGTTCATCAAGGGTGCGGGAGCGACGGTGGCCATGGTGGCGGCCTCGCGGTTCCTGGTGGCCTGCGCCGGGGACTCCACACCCCGCGGGTATGGCGGTGAACCCCGTCCACTACCCATTCCGCCGCTGGCCGAGGGCGAACGGGAGGGCAACCGGGTCATCTACCGCCTCACCGCCCAGGAGGGGCAGAGCAACATCCTGCCCGATGTGACCACCCGCACCTGGGGTTTCAACGGCAACCACCTGGGGCCGACCCTGACCGCCCGCAAGGGTGAGGAGGTCACCGTCGAGATCACCAACGGGCTGGGGGAGATGACCACCATCCACTGGCACGGCATGAAACTGCCCGGCATCGCCGACGGCGGACCCCATTCGCCCATCGAACCGGGGGAGACCTGGTCCCCGTCCTGGACGGTGAGCAACACCGCGGCCACCCTCTGGTACCACCCGCATCCCCATGGGCTGACCGGTCTGCACGCCTACCGCGGGCTGGCGGGTGCCTTCGTCATCGAGGATGAGGTCTCCGATTCCCTCGACATCCCGAAGGACTACGGTGTGGACGACATCCCGGTGGTGCTCATGGACCACCGTTTCCACGAGGATGGTTCCCTGGACGAGGAGGACCTGCCCGACCTGGGCCTGCTCGGGGACACCCCCACCGTCAACGGCATCACCGGAGCGCATTTCGACGCCACCACCCGCCGCGTCCGGTTCCGCCTGCTGGATGGATCCAACATGCGGTTTTTCAATCTGGCCTTCTCCGATGACCGCCCCTTCCAGGTCATCGCCGGTGATTCCGGTTTCCTCGCCGAACCGATCGAGCGCACCAGCCTGATCATCGGACCCGGTGAGCGCTGGGAGATCCTGGTGGATCTGGAACCGGGGGAGGAGGTCACCCTGCGGTCGGTGGCGTTCCCCGGGAATTTCGGAGTGCCGGAGGATGAGTACACCCCGGATTTCGGGTTCGCGGATTCCTTCGATCTGCTCACCATCACCGGCCCGGGTGAGGATGCGCCGTCCACCCCGGCCATCCCCGGGGTGCTCGATCCGGCCGCCCGCCAGGACCCGGATGTCATCGACGCGCCGGAGCGCAGCTTCGTGCTCAACACCTTCTCCATCAACGACCAGATGATGGACATGCAGCGGGTGGATGTGGTCATCGACCACGACGGCCCGGAGATCTGGGAGATCACCAACGACAACTCGGACTGGCCCCACAACTTCCACATCCACAACTCCCGCTTCAAGGTCTTGTCCATGACCGGAACCGACATCGAGGTGCCTGTCGACGGGTGGAAGGACACCGTGGGGCTCCCACCCGGTGCCACCGCCCGCCTGGCCGTGGAGTTCGGCTACCACCCGGACCCCGCCTGGCCGTACATGTACCATTGCCACATGCTCTACCACGAGGACCAGGGCATGATGGGCCAGTTCGTCATTGTGGAACCCGGTGGGCAGCCGGCGAACCAGCTCGGGGATTCGGCGAGCGGTTCGGGCGGTGGGGCCCACGCCCACGCGCACCACGTGGTGTGATCGGGGCGTCGTCAAGCAGTGTTGAGCACCGGGTTACCCATGACATTTGTCATGCCCGGGAGGTGACAGGCTGGCACCACATTCCTGACATATGACTCTGGTGACGGCGGCAGATCCGGGGAAGAATCGGTGTCATGACAGGCACACTGAACACTCCAGACTCTGCAGGGCAGCAGGCCGCCGCCACCACAGTCATCGAGGTCACCGATCTCTCCCGCACCTACGGCAAGGGGGAGAAGGCGTACCAGGCGGTGCGGAACTGCAGTTTCCACGTCCAGCGTGGTGAGGTGTTCGCCCTGCTGGGCACCAACGGTGCGGGCAAGACCTCCACACTGGAGATCATGGAGGGGCTCGCCCCACCCACCGGCGGGCAGGTGCGCATCAACGGGCTGGACCCGCTGGCCGATCGGAATGACCTGCGCCCGGAGCTCGGCATCATGCTGCAGTCCGGGGGTCTGCCCTCGCAGCTGACCGTGCAGGAGACCATGACCATGTGGCACGGCACCTGCTCCTATCCCCGGGACATCGATGAGGTGCTTGCCGACGTCGATCTCACCCACCGCAGGGACGTCAAGGTCGGCTCACTGTCCGGCGGCGAACAACGACGCCTCGATCTTGCCTGTGCTCTGCTGGGGGATCCGTCGATCCTGTTCCTGGATGAACCCACCACCGGCCTGGACCCGGAATCACGCCGCCAGACCTGGGACCTGCTGCTTAACCTTAAGAAACGCGGCGTGACCATGATCCTGACCACCCATTACCTGGAGGAGGCGGAATACCTCGCCGACCGGATCGCGATCATGGATGCCGGGGAGATAGCCCTGGCGGGCACCCTCCGGGAACTGGTGGGGCGGGTGCGCGCGGAGATCAGCTTCACCACAGACCACCGGCGCTTAGCTCTTCCGGAGTTCACCGGGGCTGAGGTACAGCGAGACGACAACCGCGTGGTCATCTCCACCACCCAATTGCAGGACCACACCCTGCAGCTGCTGCAGTGGGCGGCGGATCAGGGCGTTGAGCTGGAGAATTTCGCCGCACGCCCGGCCACCCTGGAGTCGGTGTTCATGGGCATCGCCGGTCGCACCATCGCCAACAATATCGCCCACAGCTGAGCCAACAAGCCCAGGAGAAACAGACATGACCACTTCAACCAACTCCACCTCAACCACCTCGGCCGTCACGTCCGCCCCGTCCAGGAACCGGCTCTGCAGCACCTCCCTGTCCCGGCTGAGGTCACTGGGCACCGCGGAGTGGCTGCAGTTCCGCCGCAACAAGACACTGCTGTTCATCGCGGCATTCCCCGTCGGCATCCCACTGTTTCTGTTCGGCGTTGGGGACCGCGGGGCCCTGGAGGCCGCCAACACCTTCGATATCTTCGCGTTGTACACCCTGTTGTTCGTGCAGTTCTACACCGTGCTGTCAATGGTGACCACCCGGCGTGATGAACGTGTGCTGAAAAGGCTGCGCACCGGGGAAGCCCGCGACGGGGAGATCCTCGGGGCGATCTGCGTGCCGGGTGCCCTGCTGACGGTGGTGTTCGCCGTCATCGTGGTGGTGCTCCTGATGCTCATGGGTGCGCCTGCCCCGGTCAATCTCATCCCGGTCATTGTGGCCATGATCATCGGTCTGGTGCTGGTCAGCGCCCTGGCGTTTAACACCAGCGCGTTCACCCGCAACGCAGAGGCCGCCCAGCTGACCTCCATGCCGGTGTTCACCATCGCCCTGATCGGCCTGGGGTCGGTGCGGCCCATCTTCGGTGACGGGGTGGTGGCCGATATCATCAGCTACACCCCCTTCGCCGCGGTCAGGGACCTGGTCCAGCTGGGCTGGGCGGGGCAGACCTTCACCTCGGCCTTGAACGGTGCGGAGACACTCGATTTCACCGGTGTGCTGGGTGCCAGCGTGCAACCACTGCTGATCGTGACGGCGTGGACGGTCCTGGCGGTTGTCGCGGCACGACACTTCATGCGCTGGGACACCCACCGCTAACATGGGTTCTTTGATGACTGAAACACACTCGTCCCGGTTGGAGAACCTCCTCACCCCACTGCACCGGTGGCGGGGACTCGGAAGTGTGGACAAATACGCGCTGTACACCCGGGTGTCCATGCAGCTCATTCCGGTGGCCGTGATCCTGGGTTACCTGGTAGGCGCCTCCGATTTCCTCTCCACCGCAGGCATTCCATCCTGGCGCCTCGTGGTGGTGGGTCTCTATGTGCTGCTGCTCCTGATCTTCCCCATCCTGATCTTCGAGGTGCACCCGGACCTCAACACCCGGCCCCGCAGCCCAGTTGAACCACTATTCCGGGTCGGGCTGGTCATCACGGTACTCGGCCTGGTGGTGTCACTGGCGTTGCAACATCCGTCTTTTTCCACCGCGGATCGTCTGACAGCGGTCATTATCACGGTGATGTCCCTGTTTGCCCTGTCGATCGCCTATGTGCCCTGGTTGAGGTATTCCTGGCTCATCATCCTCGGACTCACCCTGGTGGTCGGGGTGATCGTGAACATGACTGTGCCGGTGGCCTCATGGTGGGTGGTGTTCGCCCCGATCACGGTGATCACTGTGCGCATGACCATCTGGACGGTCAATGTGATGAAGGAGGTGGAGCACTCCCGGGAACTGGAGGCCTCCCTGCGGGTTACCGAGGAACGTCTGCGTTTCGCGCAGGAACTGCACGACACCCTCGGTCAGCACCTGGCAGCCATGTCATTGAAATCCGAGGTGGCCCTCGCCCTGGCCACCCGCGGTGATGACCGGCTGGAGGATGAGCTGCGTGAACTGCAGACACTCGCACGCACTTCCATGTCGCAGATGCGGGAGGTGGTCCAGGGGTACCGTTCCATCAACCTCGCCACCGAGATCGACGGCGCAAGAAGTTTGCTTGACGACGCCCGCATCACCCTCCACGTCCACGGTGCCGCCGGTGATGTCCCCGCACCCCACCGTGAACTGGCCGCCTGGCTGGTGCGGGAGGCCACCACCAATGTCCTGCGCCACTCCGACGCCACCACGGTCGATCTGTACCTGTCGGACACGGATGTCCGCATGACCAACGACGGTGCCAGCGGTGCGGTGGGTAGACTCTCAGGCCTCGGTGCGCTGCGCCAACGCGCCGATGCTGCAGGGGCGTCCCTGCAGGTCAACTGCGAGGGCGAGCTCTTCACCGTCCGACTTCTCCTGGAAAGCGCGGTCCCGGCATGATTACCATTGCCATCGTCGATGATGAATCCCTCGTTGCGAGTTCGCTTGCCACCCTGCTGGGCCTGGAGCCTGATCTGGAGGTGGTGGTGGTCTGCAGCTCCGGTGAGGAGCTTCTCACCTGGTGGCGTGAACGGCAGGCAGCGGGGGAGGAGTGCGCCGATGTCTGTGTGCTGGACCTCCAGCTGGGCGGGATGGACGGCATTGACACGGCCGTGGCGCTGCGGGCGATGACCGAGGAACTTCCCGTGCTGATTGTCACCAGTCATGCCCGACCCCGACAACTCAAACGTGCCCTGACCAGCGGGGTCCGGGGGTTTCTGCCCAAGACCTCCACCGCCGCCGACTTCGCCGACGCCATCCGCAGTGTGCATTCCGGCCGACGCTATATCGATCCGGAACTCGCCGCCCTGACCATCAGCGCCGGTGAATCCCCACTCACCCCGGGTGAGGAACGCGTCCTGGAACTGGCGGGCAAGGGGCTGAGCGTGGAGGAGATCGCCGCTGCCGTGCACCTGGCTCCCGGCACGACACGCAATTACCTCTCGCAGGCCATGGGCAAGGTGGGGGCACAGAACCGCTTCGAGGCATTCGCCCGGGCCCGCGAACTGGGGTGGTTGTAACTGGGGTGGTGAGCATGGGTGAGCATGGCGAGGGCCCCTGCACCATAGGATGCGGAGGCCCTCATGGCCGATGGCACCAGGGGGGTGACCGGCAGGAACTCCTGTGACATCAGATATCACAGGGTCTGCCCTGATGATATCGGGTCTAAAAGCACCAGGGAAGAGGTTAAAGGTCTATACCCGGGTGTTGTGGCCATGTTGTGACCATCGTCGGGGCTAGCATCCGGGAGGTCACCGTGGACACCGGGTCCGTGGTTCCCCACCAGGTCTTGTGGGAGGATGGAAGGCGTGGTGCAGCCCAGTGAATACCTGAACGCAACATTGATCGCAGCGGATACGGACATCTCCGGCGAGGAAATCGATGTGGACAAACTCCGTCCACTCTCAGCCGAGGGCTGGCGTCATGCGATCAAACGGGTGGCCAAGGAATTCTTCATTGAACGGTTGTGGGACCTGGGTGCCCTCCTGACCTATTTCTCAGTGTTGTCAGTCGCCCCGGGCCTACTGGTGGCCTATTCCCTGGTCACGCTGGTGCTGGCCAGTGGACCCCTGGAGGTACTTGACCAGGCCAGGGAGTTCATCACCCGGCATGTCGCCGAGGACCAGCAGCAGATTGTCCTCAGCGTGGTCGATGCCGTGGCAGGTTCCGCCTCCGCGGGTCTGGTCGGTCTGATCGTGGGTATCGTCGTGGCGCTATGGACCTCCTCGGCGTATGTGCGCGCGTTCTCCCGCTGCGCCAACACCGTCTACGGGCGCGCCGAGGGACGGTTCCTGCTGAAGCACTGGCTGATGATGGTGCTCATGAACCTGTCCCTGCTGATGGGGGTGGCCGCCATCCTGATATCGCTGCTGATCAATGAGACCACTGTGATGCGACTGTTCGGCCCGATCGCCGAACCCCTGGGGCTGACCGATGTCCTCACCTATCTCTCCGAGACGTTCCTGCCGGTGTGGAACTGGGTGAGATGGCCCGCGATCCTTCTCATCCTCATGGGGTTGGTGGCGCTTCTCTACCACCTCGCTCCCAACGTCAAACCCCACAGGTTCAAGTGGTTGAGTGCGGGATCCGTCTTCGCCATCCTCGGAATCCTGCTTGCCGGTTGGGGATTGAACATCTACTTCACCACGTTCGCCGCCTTCAACAGCTACGGTGCGGTGGGATCCGTCATGGCGTTGTTCGTGGGTATGTGGATCCTCAACATCGTGCTCATCCTCGGCATCAAGATTGACGCCGAGGTCAGCCGCGCCCGCCAATTGCAGGCGGGTCTGCCGGCGGAGGAGAACAACCTCGTGCCACCCCGGTCAACCACTGCGGCGGTGCGGAACAAGAAAATCCGGGAGGGCATCGTCGAGGAGGCACGCCAGTTCCGGCTCAAACACGCCGCGGAGAACATGGCGGCCAACAGGGCCTCCGATCAGGAGGATGAATCGGAGCAGTCAGAGAATGACGCGGTGCGTACTGAACACCGCGGTTCCCGGCGCGTGGGGCGCAGCGAGATGGATTAACCCTTGGTTTTCTGATCCGAAATGTCCGGTAGTGACGTTGCCAGCGAGTGAGGTTTTCCTCCACTAGCTTCGATTCGGATTTGGTTGGAATCCCGGCGGGGTTCTTGTTCGAGTGGAATTGAGTGAGAAACCATCTGTCCCCGTTGGCCCTTATTGACCAGTGTTTAGATGATGCCCTGCATCATGAAACCAACTATTCCGCCGATTGCTGCGAAAATGGCCGCCACGATTGCAAATAGGCCCAGGTTCCCAAAACCACCCTCGTTGTCGGTCGCCTGGTCACCGGGAGCCGAGGTTTTCGTTGCAGTCGGGGTCACGGTGACTGTTGTTGGCTCGATAGTCTCGGTCACGGTGGTTGGGGTGTTGGTGACGGTGGCAGGAGCTGGGTTCACCGTGGTGGTGGACGGAGCAAGCGTCACAGTAGAGGGCTCCGGGGTTACCGTGGAAGTCACCGGTTCTGCAGTCTCAGTCACCGTGTCTGGGAGAGCTGTCACGGTGACCGGCTCTGGTGTCTCTGTGACAGTAATGATGTCGGCGGTGGGCGTGGTGGTCACGGGATCCGGAGTGGTTGTAATAGTACTCGGTTCAACTATAGCTCTCTCAAAACAAAAGCTTCCGGATAAGCGTGTTTGAGCGCTGATCTGCTTCACCGGGGTTGTTGACTTTTGAACCATGGTCGCCTCCCCGAAGGAGGGTGTCAAGATTTTTGTGTGTGGGGCTCCTGGATTTAAATATTAAAGGTAAGCCTCAAAGCGGTCCGGGAACGCCACCGCCATCTGATTAATCGCCTGCTTCCAGTTGGCGACCTTGCGGCCCTCGATCAACCGGCCGCTGCTAGCAGCCACCCGTTTTCCCTGCTTAGCGCGTTTCGCCGCCCGCTTGTCCTCGATATTGCAGATCATCAACCACAAGGTTTTAATCGCGGACTCATCATTGGTGAACTGCACCCGGTTCCGGGTGGCTTTCCGCAGCTCATTGTTCATCGATTCGATCGAGTTCGTCGTATAAATCACCTTTCTCGCCATCGGCGGGAACTGCAAAAATGGGATGAACCGATCCCAGGCATCACGCCACACCTTCGCCGATTGTGGGTACTTCACTCCCAGTTCAGATGCCTCGAATTCCTCCAACGCCGCGATAGCGGTGTCCTCGGTGGGGGCCGTGTAAATCTTCCTCAACTGCGCCGACACGGCCTTGCGATCGCCGTAGGCCACCCACCGGTTCGCCGCCCGGATCAGGTGCACGACACAGGTCTGGACCATGGAATCAGGCCAGGTGGCCTCCACCGCCTGTGGCAGGCCCTTGAGCCCATCACAGCAGACAATAAAGACGTCCTGGACTCCCCGGGTGGCGAGGTTGGCACACACATTCGCCCAGAACGACGCTCCTTCTTCCTTCGCCAACCAGATCCCTAAGATGTGCTTGATCCCGTCCATATCCACCCCGATGGCCAGGTAGACGGACTTGTTGACCACCCGGCCCCCGTCACGGACTTTGATGCGTAACGCATCGAGGAAGATCACCGGGTAGAAGTCATCAAGTTGGCGGTTTTGCCAGATCATGACCTCATCCAAGACGGCATCGGTGATCGCGGAGATTGTTTCATGGGAGATATCAACACCCATGGAGGTGATCATGTGGTGTTGGATATCTCGCACGGTCATCCCGCCCGCATACAAGCTGATGATCATATCGTCGACGTCGGTGAGCCGGCGGGAGCCTTTGGGCACCATGGTCGGTAGGAAGGAGCCGTTGCGGTCCCTGGGGACAGCAACATCGATGGGACCGTAGTTGGAGTCCACGCGTTTGGGGTAGTACCCGTTGCGGTGATTTCCCTGGCCAGCGGCTGTTTTCCCATCCCGATCACTATGCCCGTAGCCGAGGTGGGCATCCATTTCCGCGTTCAAACCACGGTTAATTGACGCCTGTAACAGGCCCCGGACGAGGTCATTGGCATCGGTGGTGGACGTGCCGAGCTCATCGATGAGCTTTGCCATTTCTGGGTTGGCTAGGAGCTTTTCCTCGATTGCTTTGATCCGTGCGGAATCTGCTGGGTCTTGTTTAGCCACGGTGGTCATTATGGTTTATCTCCTTGATGTGAGGGGAGTCCCTCACACACAAACCATTAGACACTCTCGAAGATTGCCCTCACCGACGAGGAAATCACCATCCTCAAAAGCTACAAACGCTCCCGATTTAGCCTTGTCCAACACAAAGCCGAAGCACTTCTACTTCTCGATGACGGTGTCGCCCCAGACATCATCGCCAGGTTCGTGGAGCGACGACCCTCAACGGTCACCACCTGGATCCTAGAGTTCAACCGACTACGGATCGCCAGCCTCTACACCGGCCACGCAGCTAACACCAACGCATCCAAACTCACCCCCGCACAACGCGCAGAGATAGCCACAGTCCTATCCACACCGCCGTCTGCACATGACATCCCAGCCCAGTTCTGGACCGTGCCACAGTTAAAAGACTGGATAGCCAGTAACTTCGAGGTCGTCTACGACTCTGACACCACCTACCACCTGCTGTTACGCCACGCGGGCCTGAGCTTTAAATACCCACAGGTCTTTGATAAACGCCGCGGCAGTGACGCCGAGATTGCTGCCCGGATGGCTACGATCCGCAACGAGATCGCTGGCGCACTTAATGACCCCGAGCAGGTGGTTTTTGCCGCTGACGAAGTCCGTGTTGAGCATGAATCAGAGGTGCGTAAAGCCTGGATCCATAAAGGTCATCCCACAACGTTGAGTGTCGATCGTGTCCGTCAGGCCCAGTCCTACATCGGTTTCCTGTCCCAGAGCAGCGGTGAGGTGGATCTGTTGCGGTTGGCGTGGCAAAACACTGACACCATCATCGAGGCACTGACCACGCTGATGGACAGGCATCCAGGTAAAAAGATCACCGTGGTGTGGGATAACGCGAGGTGGCACAGGTCCAAGAAGCTTCGCGAGCACCTTGGCCAAGGCAACGTCTTGGCTAATGTGCGCCTGGTATGGTTGCCACCTTATGCCCCGGACCATAATCCGATTGAAAAGGTATGGAACGAGGCGAAAGCAGCGATCAGTAACCGTCAGCGACTAGTCTTCGAGGACACCTGTATCGGGTTTGAGACGTTTGTCGGTTCATCGACTTTTTCCTATCGAATCTGACCTTGTGGGTGTAGCTTTTGTTTTGGGAGAGCTATATCTTGGTCACCGGTGACGGAGTCTGAGTGACTGTTACTGGATCAGGTGTAGTTGTAACCGTTACGGGCGTTGCCGTTGTCGTAATCGGTTCTGGGGTTTCTGTGATTGTCTGGGGAGCCGGCGTTGTGGTCACGGGATCCGGAATCTCAGTGACAGTCGAAGGCGATGCAGTAGTGGTGACTGGAGCTGGTTCAACGACAACGGTGCTGGGTGCAGCCGTGATGGTTGAAGGCTCCGGGGTCAAAGTCGTGGTCTGGGCAGGGGCGGTCACCGTAACCGTGGGGGTGTACGTCGTGGTGGGAGCGGCCTCAACCGGAGGGAATGCCGAGGTATCCACCGAAGCCAGACAATCCTCTGCAGCATCTTTCAGGGTGTCATAGTGAAAGGTCTCGAGGAACTGCTCTTCAATCGTGGTGATCGCATATGAATGAGGCTGAATATAGGGACGAACTGCCTCCCGTTGGACGGTTGAACTCAGTGCACTCTGGGAGTACAGATTCGTCAGAGCAACGTGCAATGAGACCGCTTTGGAACTGACTTCAGTTCTGGTCCAATCAGCACCTACCGGTAGAACAGCGTTCTCACTGAAGGGGTAAAGAGGTAGTTCACCCTTCGTCCATCCCGGAGCTATCTCAACGGTGATGGCAAAGCCTTCTTCAGCGAGGCGCTGATACTCTCGATATTCTGCAGTTCCCTGAAAGAAGAACAATTCCAAATCCACGAAGAAGACCCCTTCACTTCGAAGAGCGTCGCTAGATCTTTGAGGAAGATCAACCCCTCTAACAACCTCACCAGCCGCGATTCGTTCATCCATTGCGATGTATTCAGCCTGGAACTGTGGAAACGCAGCGCGGAGTTTCTCCTGGAGCTTCGCGTGTTCGTCGAGAAGCTTCTGAAAGTAGTCCCTGGAGATCTGAGTCTCGCGTTCGGAGAGGGTGGCCACGCAGATTTCCCGCCCTGAGCGTTCCTCTGAGTGCAGTTGGACAGCGTGGGCGGTGGGGGAGACCATTACTACCGCCGTCGTGCCGACTGCGAACGAGGTGAGGCCTGCCATGAGTTCGTTCTTGAACACCTTGAGCCTTATCTGCGCCCTTGAAGGGCATAATTGAGGGGGAGTGAAGCTTATTCACAGGGCAAATCCAGTAAGTATACATAGAGCATATGTGCTGCAAGTGCTGGTGTCTTGGCAACACTCACGACTGGAAAAGCTCTTGGTGATGAAAGGCTTCGGTTATCCTGACCCCATGACTTCACCCATCACCGCTCTACGTACCGCCCTCAGCAGGGAGCTCCTCGAAGTTAACGCCGGATCGGATGTCTTTGATCGGGGGGAACAACTGTTGCACGCGGTGACTATTGAGGGAGAAGATGATCGCCAGGTGGAAGGTGCTGTCCGGGGTACCCGCCTGTATGAGGTGGGGTTTCGACTGGTGGGTGGGCAGATCCAGTCGTTTTGTTCCTGTCCCCATCATCAGCGGGGATTCTTCTGCAAACATCTGGTGGCCCTGGGACTGACACTCCTGGATGAGCCATCGAAACCGGGTGTGCTGTCCTTCGATGATGATGCGTTTGATGACGCGTTCGACGATGTGCCCGTTCCCGTGCAGGCCCGTGATGCCGACCCCGTCTCACAGATGCTGGCCGCCCTCGACCGGGACGATCTGCTCACCGTGCTCGATGCGCTGCGTGACGCGGTACCCGGGGCGGAGGATTATCTGGCGCAGTTGTCCCACGCAGTCCTCACCGATTCGGGTATCGCCGCCGATCTGACCCCGGAGGAGGTGGAGAACTATGTCAGGCAGTTGATCACCGACGCCTGCCGTGTGGGCCCCTTCGTGGATTATCACCGCGCCGGGGAGGTCGCGGACCAGCTTGGTCAGGTGGTCAATGAGATCGAAGCCCTCGCCATGGCAGGTCACCAGAAGGCACTCATCAAACAGTCGAGGCGGCTGGTGGATCGGATCTCCACGATCCTGGAGCGGACCGATGATTCCGATGGATATCTCGGCGGGGTCCTGGAGGATGCCGCAGCACTGCATGCCTTCATCTGCGTCACGGGGGAGGCGCACCCGGGCAAGGTGGTGGATTGGGTGCTCAAGGTGCAGCTGACGGGTCCCGGGTGGCCGGAGGTCAGCATCGCGGATTTCTGGCCCATCCTTGATGACCGGGCGAAGGCGAAATACCGTCGTGGTCTGGAGAGCGCGCTGGATAATCCCGCAGGCGACCGACACGATAGTCGACGCTGGTCAATCACCCGCCACCTGGTTGAATTCGCCGATGCCACGGGGGATGTGGACCTGGCGGTCACCACCCTGGAACAGATAGGCAACCTGAAGGAGGCATTCCACCGGCTGGTGGAGGTCAACCGGATAGACCAGGCACAGGATCTCTTTGAGCAGATGCTCGGGGACTGGCAGGGCCTGCCCGGTCACCGCCTTGCTGCCGGGGAGATCGTGGACATCCTCGTGGACACCAACCGGGTCGATGAGGCCGTCGAGTTCGCCCGCCGGGAGCTGGCCAGGCACCAGAGCCTGGCCAACTACCTCCTCCTGGTGGAGGCAGGTCGAGCCCGTGGGGAGGACCTGCAGTCAGAGGCACAGGCCATGATCACCAATGTGTTTGCCCTCCAGGAGGTGCTCCTGCATGAGGGGGACACCGAGGCTCTGTGGGAGCTCATCGCCACCAGGGAGGCGATGCTGGTTCCCGACTCGGTAATCACCTACTTCGAGCGCACCGTACCGGACAGGGCACTGGAGTTGCTCATCCGGCTGGGCCGGGATGTGGCCGGTGGTCCGGCAGTTGAAAAGAACTACAAGCGGGCTGCCGAGTTGTTCTCACGGGCGAGAAAACTCCAGCCGGCTTCGCTGGAGCTGTCCCGCACCCTTGCCGAGCTGCGTGACACCCACTACCGGCGGACCAAGATGCTCGCGATCTTCGACCGCCACGGGCTGTAGGGGAACAGCCCCGGGTCAGCCGCCCAACACCACCCCCTCGCGGCGGGGGTCGGCGCCACCGATGATGGAGTTGCCCGTTCCGCGCATCAGGGCGGACAGACCACTGGATTGTTCGGTCGGGTTGACCTCGTGACCCAGGTCCTCCAGGGCGTCGATCAACTCGGCTTCGTGTTCAGCCATGAGCGGGTGTTCAATGCCGATGCCGGTGGCGGGCTGGTTCATGGCACCGAAGTTCGGTGCGGAGACAGCCTGCTGGGGGTTCATGCCCCAGTCGATGATGTTGACCAGGGTCTTCACCACATACTGGATGATCAGGGCGCCGCCGGGGGAGCCGAGGACCATCTCGAGTTCACCGATGTCACCATTGTCGCCGGTGGCGAAGACCAGGGTGGGGGCCATGGAGGAACGTGGTCGTTTCGCTGATTCCACGCGGTTGGCCACCGGTTCACCGTTCTCATCCACCGGTTCGGCGGAGAAGTCCGTCAGCTGGTTGTTGAGGATGAAACCGCGGGTGAAGTGGAAGGACCCGAAGGCGGCCTCGACACTGGTGGTCAGGGAGGCGGCATTGCCGTAGGAGTCGATGATGGAGACATGGCTGGTGCCGCTCTCGGGGACCGGGGCCCCGACGGGGACATCATCCAGACCGGCCTCGGCTGTGCCCATGGAGGTCTTTTCGTCGATAAGCTCGGCACGCCGCTGCGTGTACTCCCGGCTGATCAGCTCCTCGACGCCGCCACCCGGCACGTCCACGAAGGCGGGGTCGGCGATGTAGGCGTTGCGGTCGGCGTAGGCCAGGCGCTGGGCCTCGGCGATGATGTGGACGGCCTCGGGGTCGGGGAGTCCACCGTCGGGGCCGGCGCCGGTGGGCGCGTACTGTCCCAGGTCGAAGTGGTTGAGGATGCCGAGTGTGCCCAGCACCGTGGAGCCACCGGAGGAGGACGGCGGCATGCCACACACCACCCGGTCCCGGTAGGGGGCGCACAGCGCGTCGTGGGTCACGGGGGTGTAGGCGGCCAGATCAGCGGTGCTCAGCAGCGACGGGGTGACACCCTCAACCTCCCGGGTGGCACGTTCGACGATGTCGGCGGCGATGTCGCCGGTGTAGAAGGCATCGGGGCCCCCCTCGGCGATCAGGCGCAGGGTGTCGGCGTACTCAGGGTTACGCAGCAGCGTGCCCGGGGACTTGGCCTCGCCGTCCGCGTCGAGGAAGTAGGCCGCAGCCTCGGGATCACGCGCGAGATCCTCCGCGGAGTTGGCGATGGAGGCGGACATGCGGGGGCTGATCTCGAAGCCGTCGGTGGCCAGCGTCTGGGCCTCCTCCAGCAGCCCTGACCACTCGGTGCGTCCCTGCGACTCGTGGAGGTGTCCGAGGGCGGCGACGATACCCGGCACACCGATGGAGCGGCCGGAACGACGGGCATCCGGGACGGGCGCGGACTCGTCCTCGGCTGATACCCGGATCAGGTAGTTCTCATCGGCGGCCACCGGTGCGGTTTCGCGGCCGTCGATGGCGGTGACCTGGTGGGTGCCGGCGTCATAGTAGAGGATGTAGCCGCCACCACCGATACCGGAGGACTGGGGTTCGGTGAGCCCGAGGACGAACTGGGCGGTGACCAGGGCATCCGCAGCTGTTCCGCCCTCGCGCAGGATCTCACACGCGGCCCGTGATGCGTGGGGGTTGGCGGTGGAGACCGCGTAGTTGCGGGTGGTGACCGGTTCCATGCCGGACCGGTAACCGGTGGAGATCTCCGGGGCGACCGAGATGTCCTCACCGGAATGGGTGCCGTCCGTCCCCTCCTCCCGGTTGGCATCCTCGGGCAGTTCGCAGGGTTCCATGGGCGGGGGAGCGCTTCCGGTTGTGGTTTCGGTGACGGTTGCTATGGAGGTCTCCGCGGACGTGGTGGCGGAGGTGTCGCCGGTGGTCACAGAGGTCGCGGTGTCCTGGGTTTGGGTGGTGTCAGCTGCTTCGGTGACGGCGCTGGAGCCATCCTCGTTGACACAGGAGCTCAGTGTGAGTGCCAGGGTGGCTGCGGACAACGCAGCCACAATCCTATGTGGTGTGTTCCGTATCACATTCATGGCATGAGATTATCAGGGTTTCCGCTGGTCGGGAAGGGGTTGGCGGGCCGGGTGGTAGCGCGACTGCTTTGCGACGCTGTTTTGTCCCGCCCCACCCGCACTAATTGGACATTTAACCAAAGGTAAACTAAGGTTAACGGCAGGTAAACAAAAGGGGTTAAAAAAATTAACTCCACCCGTTCTGGAAAGGAACGAACAGTGAGGAATATCAACGACGAGATCACCCGGATTGAGCGCAGCCACGATAACCTGTGGAGCATCCGGGAGGATCTTCACGAAAAGTTCGATGGACTGGTCAAGCCGCACCTTGTCGATGGTGTACTCGATGCCGTTGCAGCCGGATACGAGGGGCGCATCAACCGCTTCCACAAGATCTTCATCGAGAAGAAGGCCATGTTCCAGCTTGAGGAGATGGCAGGGGCCCACCCGGACTTCACCGTCCCCGGTGTCTGGGTGGCCCGTGGACTGACCGCGGCTTAACAGCCTGGCTGACCACTGAGCACTGCGGCACAGAAGCGTCGCAGAAGCGCTCCACCGCCACCCGTCCACCTGCTTGCACAGAGCAGGTGGACGGGTGGTTGTTGTTTTCCGGGTTCGATGAATGTGCAGCACACACCCTGTGAAGTGAATAGGCTGGTGACTGCAACTGTCATCCTCAACCGTCATCGTCCCGAAGGGATCTGCTGTGCCCGCATCGTCCAGGAACCTGTCCATGCCCCGCCTCAATTCACGGTCCACCGGTTTCATCCTCTTCGCAGCCCTGCTCGCCACGGTGTTGGTGGTGAGTGGTTGTTCCTCAGATGATGAGGGGACGGATCCGGCCACGGAGACAGCATCCGTCACCGGATCAGGTGATCCGGAGGTCACCGAGGAATATGCTGCCCTCAACGGAAGCACCACCCCGGATGGACAGGAGTACCTGGACGTCTCCCTGCCCGATGACCATGTATTCTCCACCATCACCGAGGACGAGGCGGTGGCGATGCTGCAGCAGGGCACCGGCGTGCTCTACTTCGGTTTCCCCGAGTGCCCATGGTGCCGGGCGGCCATGCCGGTGATGGATGAGGCCGGTAAGAACACCGATGTCGGTCAGATCCACTACCTCAACGTCTCCGAGATCCGTGATGTCCGGACCCTGGATGAGGACGGCACCATCGTGGTCGAGGAACCCGGCACCGAGGCCTACTCACAGATCCTCGCCGAGCTGGGTGATGCCGCACCGGAGTATGAGGGCCTGGATGATCCCCAACAGCGCCGGATCTATGTCCCGCTGGTGGTCGCAGTCAAGGACGGTGAGGTGGTCGGTAGCCACGTCTCCACCGTCGACTCCCAGACCGATCCCTTCGAGCCGATGACCGATGCCCAGCGTGATGAGCTTCTGGGGATCTACGAGGATCTCTTCGCCGAGGTTGCCCAGGGTACCCAGGTGCGTTAGTCAGGCACCCCACGGACGTACAACACCCGCCCACCCGGTGTGAATCTGCCACCGGGTGGGCGGGTGTTGTCCGTGCAGTAAAACACGGAATGAAAGCTTCCCCACAAGGACTCGAACCTTGAACGACGGTACCAAAAACCGCTGTGTTGCCAATTACACCATGGGGAAATGCGGCGAAATAGAGAGAAATGCGGGGATATGCCCGCCAATACGGAACATAGACCGCACCGCTAGATATTACACAATTGCGTCATGGTTCCAATTATCGGGGTGGCCAGGGCTGGGATAGTCTGGAGATCATGGTTCGACAGCGGATGACCGGGCAGGAACGCCGGAAACAGTTAATCTCCATAGGGCGTGCGGTATTCGCGGAACGCGGATTCGACGGTGCCAGTGTGGAGGAGATCGCTGCCCGCGCGAAGGTGTCCAAGCCGGTGATCTATGAGCACTTCGGGGGCAAGGAGGGGCTCTACGCGGTGGTGGTGGAACGGGAGATGGTGAAGCTGGAGACGGCGATCACCCAGTCCCTGGCGCAGGGGCGGTCCCGGCACCGCATTGAACAGGCGGTGCTCGCCCTGTTGACCTATGTGGAGGATGAGACCGATGGGTTCCTCATCCTGGTCCGGGACATGAACCCGGGTGTGCGGGATGAGGAGTCCGGGCGGGAGCGCACCTACGGGACGCTGCTCAATGACGCCACCACGCAGGTGTCGCATATCCTTGGTCGGGCGTTTGCCCGGTCCGAGCTGGATCCGCAGTACGCCATCCTCTACGGGCAGGCGCTGGTGGGGATGGTGTCCATGACCGCCCAGTGGTGGTTGGATCAGCGTCATCCCAGCAAGGAGGAGGTGGCGGCGCATATCGTCAACCTGTGTTGGAACGGTCTGGCCGGCATGGAGGCGAATCCGACGCTGTCGGAGGAGAGCAGCCCCGTCGGCGCGATCCTGGGTAAAGAGAAAAGTGATGGCAAGAACACCGTGAAGGAGATCCGAGAGTGACACCGATGCTCGCCGGCCTGTTGAAGGTCGCGGCCACAGATCCCAAGCTGAAGGGCATGATCTCGAATGTGGGCGCACGCAATCTGCATCTCACGGGTGTGGATCAGGCACGTCCCTGGGTGATCGGCACATTGGCGCATCATGCGCCGGTGCTGGTGGTCACGGCCACCGGCCGTGAGGCGGAGGATCTCACCGCGGAGCTGCGCGCGATGATGGGGGACAAGGTTGCCTGGTTCCCGTCCTGGGAGACGCTCCCGCATGAGCGTCTGTCCCCCGGCGTGGACATTGTGGGCCGGCGCGCGCAGGTGCTCAACAAGCTTGACGACGCAAAGATCATCGTCACCGCCGCCCGTGCCTTCTGCCAACCTGTTCTCAAGGAGGCAGCAGGACGCCAGCCCCTCATCCTGAGGGAGGGGGCGGAGGCGGACTTCTCCGCCCTGGGTGAGGAACTGGTCTTCCGTGCCTACAAGAATGTGGACATGGTGGCCAAGCGGGGGGAGTTCGCCACCCGCGGTGGCATCCTCGATGTCTTCCCGACCACCCTCGATTACCCCGTCCGCATCGAGTTCTGGGGCGATGAGGTCTCCGACATCCGTCAGTTCTCGGTGGCCGACCAGCGCACCATCCCGGAGATGACCCTGGATGAGATCGAGATCTACCCGGCGCGTGAACTGCTCATCACCGATGAGGTGGCCGCCCGCGCGGCGGAGCTGATGGTCAAGCACCCCGGCAACCCGACGCTGGTGGAGATGCTGTCGCGTATCTCCGACCGCACGGATGTCGACGGCATGGAGGCACTGATCCCGGCGCTGGTGGACACCCCGATGGTGCCGCTGCTGGAGCTCATGCCGGAGAACACCCACATCATGGTCATCGCCCCGGAGAAGGTCCGCACCCGCATCGCGGATCTGGAGGCCACGGATGCGGAGTTCATGGCTGCGGGCTGGGAGGCTGCCGCCATGGGTGCGGATGGCCCGGTGTCGGTAAAAGGCTTGGATCTGGAGGCGTCCTCCTACCGCAGCTATGACTCGCTGGAGGTATCGGCGTCGACAAGCAACCTGCCCTGGTGGACCTTCGCCCCGACCGGGATGTTCGAGGCCTCCGACGCGGAGACGCTGCCACTGGATTTCGAGCCGGGTCCCACCCCGCGTGGTGATCTGGAGGCCATCAACGAGATGATGGCGTTGCTGCTGGCGCACACGAAGGCCGGTGGGCGCGCAGCCTTCATCGCCCCGTCCGAGGGCGCGATCAGACGCATGGTGGAACGCTTCGCCGAGCAGGGCATCCCCACCCATGTGGCCACACCCGGCTGGGAACCCAGCCCCGGACAGGTGACGCTCTACCACGCGCTCAGCCACGCCGGGCTGGTGTTCCCGAAGGTGCGTAAACACCGCGACGCCGACGCCCTGCCGCTGGTGGTCATCACCGAAACCGACCTCACTGGCAACCGCGTCGGTGACATCGCCGGTGCCAAGCGGCGTCCCGCCCGCCGACGCAACAAGGTCGATCCGCTGGCACTGACCCCGGGTGATCTGGTGGTCCATGAAACCCACGGCATCGGCCGGTTCATCAAGATGACCGAACGCACCATCTCCACCGGTGATGAGACCTCGCGCCGGGAGTACATCGTCCTGGAATACGCCCCGTCCAAGCGCGGGCAGCCCGGTGACCAGCTGTATGTGCCGATGGATTCCCTCGACATGCTCAGCCGGTACGTCGGTGGCGAGAAGCCCACGCTGTCGAAGATGGGTGGCTCCGACTGGAAGAACACCAAGAAGAAGGCCCGCGCCGCGGTCCGTGAGATCGCCGGTGAACTGGTCGAGCTCTACGCCAAGCGGCAGGCCGCGCCGGGTCATGCCTTCGGCCCCGACACCCCGTGGCAGAAGGAGATGGAGGACAACTTCCCCTACGTCGAGACCGAGGACCAGATGCTGGCCATCGACGCGGTCAAGGAGGACATGGAAAAACCCGTGCCTATGGACCGCGTGATCGTCGGTGATGTCGGTTACGGCAAGACCGAGGTGGCGGTGCGTGCCGCGTTCAAGGCCGTGCAGGATGGCAAGCAGGTCGCGGTGCTGGTGCCCACGACCCTGCTCGCGCAGCAGCACAAATCCACCTTCGAGGAACGCATGGCAGGTTTCCCGGTGACCATCCACGGGCTGTCCCGGTTCACCTCCACCGCGGAATCGAAGGAGACCCTGGCAGGTCTGGCCTCCGGTGAGGTGGACATCGTGGTGGGCACCCACCGCCTGCTGCAGACCGGTGTGCAGTGGAAGAACCTGGGCCTGGTCATCGTGGATGAAGAGCAGCGTTTCGGTGTGGAACACAAGGAACACATCAAGGCCCTGCGCAGCCACGTCGATGTGCTGACCATGTCCGCCACCCCGATCCCGCGAACCCTGGAGATGTCCATGGCGGGTATCCGGGAGATGACCACCATGCTCACCCCGCCTGAGGACCGTCACCCGATCCTCACCTACGTCGGCCCCTATGAGGACAAGCAGGTGGCGGCGTCGATCCGTCGTGAGCTACTGCGTGACGGCCAGGTGTTCTTCATCCACAACAAGGTCGCCGACATCGAGAAGAAGGCCCGCGAACTGCGCGACCTGGTTCCCGAGGCACGCGTGGTGGTGGCCCACGGACAGATGAGTGAGGAACTCCTCGAACAGACCGTCCAGGGCTTCTGGGACCGGGAATATGACGTGCTGGTCTGTACCACCATCGTGGAGACCGGCCTGGACATCGCCAACGCCAACACTCTGATCGTGGAGAACGCCCACCACATGGGTCTGTCCCAGCTGCACCAGCTGCGTGGCCGCGTGGGTCGTTCCCGCGAACGCGGGTATGCGTACTTCCTGTATCCCAAGGGCGCCACGCTGACCGAGACCAGCTACGACCGTCTGGCCACCATCGCCCAGAACAATGACCTGGGTGCCGGTATGGCTGTGGCCATGAAGGACCTGGAGATGCGCGGTGCCGGCAACGTTCTCGGCGCGGAGCAGTCCGGTCACATCGCCGGGGTGGGCTTCGATCTCTACGTCCGTCTCGTCGGCGAGGCGGTGGAGGCCTACCGCGCGCTGGCGGACGGCAAGTCTGTCGACGGCACAGTCAAGGGCCCCACCGAGGTCCGTGTCGATCTGCCCGTCGATGCCCACATCCCGGAGAACTACATCAACTCCGAGCGTCTGCGCCTGGAGATCTACCGCAAGCTGGCCACCTCCGAATCCGAGTCGGACCTGCAGCTGGCCGTGGAGGAGATGGAGGATCGCTACGGCCCGATCCCGGAGGAGGTCTCCCGCCTGCTGGCCGTGGCCCGACTGCGTCACCAGATGCGTGCCGCCGGGCTGACCGATGTGGCCGTGCAGGGCACCCGCATCAAGATACACCCGGTGGAGCTGAAGGATTCCCAGCAGGTGCGCCTCAAACGCCTGTTCCCGAGCGCCACCTACCGGGCCGCGGCGAAGGCGATCCAGGTCTCCTTCCCCAAGGCCGGCCGCAACGTCACCGACCCACTGCTCCGCGACGTCGATCTCCTCCAGTGGGTCTCCGACTTCATTGCGAAGATGTTCGACATCGACGAACGCGATGTACGCGGGCCCCGTGCGGGGAAGGGAAAGAAGAAGAACCCCGGCGTGATCTCGGTGGGGCAGTAGGGGCCCGGGAGGGGGAACTCCCTACAGCGTCAACCCGCCCCCGATGAGGCCGGCCGCGCCGAAGCCTGCGGCCACCAGCAGCAGGACCAGGACACCCCATTCGAAGGCGTTGAACACCTGCTCCCTGCGGTACAGGCGGGTGCCCACATAGGGGATCAGGCCGGGAAGCAGGGCGATGGCGCCGAAGAGCAGGTACTTCGGGTCGGCGGCGTAGAACAGCCAGATCGAGTACACGGTGGCGGCGATGCCCACCATGGCGTGGCGGGTGTTCTCGCGCGGGGGAATGGTGGGGCCGGAGTCGTCGATAAGCGTGCCCGCGTGCGGGTGGCTGATGCCGCGACCCCGGGTGGCAAGCGCAACCAGGTAGAGCGCCGCGAAGAAATACGGCACCAGGTACAGGATGGTGGCCAGCTGGACCATGGAGACGTAGGTGGTCTCGTTGAGGAAGAAGATGACGATGAACAGCTGGATCACGATCGTGGAGATCAGCTGCGCCACCCAGGCGGCACCGCGGGAGTTGATGGTGCCGACCCGGCGGGGGATCAGCCCGTCCATCGCCATGAGTGCCAGGGGTTCCGCGCACAGCATCTGCCAGGACACGTAGGCGCCCAGCACCGACAGGCACAGGCCCGCCGAGATCAGGGCCGCACCCCAGTCACCGACCACGGCCTCCAGCACCGAAGCCATCGAATTGTCGGGCAGCACCGCCAGTTCCTGCTGGGTGAGCACACCGAAACTCAATGAGGAGATGGTGACCAGCAGCGCCAGCACAGCGAAGAAACCGATGATGGTCGCCCGGCTGATGTCCTTCCGTGAGCGCGCCTGCCGAGAGTACACCGAGGCACCCTCCACGCCGATGAACACCCACACGGTAAACACCATGATGCCCTTGACCTGGTCAAACACCGACCCCACGGTGCTGTTAGCCCCGGTGCCCCAGAAATCGACGGTGAATCTGTCCCAACTGAAACCCAGGAAGGCCACCAGGATGATGAAGGCCAGCAGTGGCAGGATCTTCACGATGGTGGTCACCGTCGTCAGAAAAGCCGCCTGTTTCACACCCCCGGCCACCACGGCGAAGATCACCCAGGTCAGGACACTGACCGCCAGCGCCGAGGTCACCCGGTTCTCGGAGGAGAAGACCGGCACATAATGCCCCAGGGTGCCGAAGAACAACGTGGCATAACCCACCTGCGCGATCACCGACCCCAACCAGTAACCCCACGCGGAGCAGAACCCCACGAAATCCCCCAGGCCCACCCGCGCATAGGAGTACACACCCGAATCCAGATGCGGTTTCCGGCGCGCGAGGATGTGGAACACGAAGGCCACCGCGAGCATGCCGACACCGGCGATGACCCACCCGATGAGCATCGCACCGGGCGCCGCCACGGATCCGATGTTCTGGGGGAGTGAGAAGATGCCTGCGCCGACCATCGATCCGACGATCAGGGCGATGAGCGTGCGCATAGGGACGGTGGGGCTTGTGGCCCCGGGGCCCGCGCTGGGGGCGGTGTGAATGCCGGGTGATGTACCGGCGGTGTCTTTGAGCATTAGCTCAAAATAATGCACCCCGGCGGGTTTCTCTAACTCCCGTTATTATGGAGTGTTACCCACACCACATATGGATCATCATGGATAGGAAGTGAATCCTCATGGGCATTCTGGACAACGCCAAGAAGAAGGCCAGCGAGCTGCTCAACTCCGAGTCCGGGGAGAGCCGGACGGATGCTCTGCTGGACAAGGCCGCGGATGCGGCCAAGCGGACACTCGGCGAGGACAAGGCAGCCAAGATCGATCAGGTGCGCGACAAGATCGATGAGCGCATCGGCCATAAGGACGACACCCCTGATACCGGGACGGGACAGGCTGCCGATGCCAATGACCAGCCACACCCCGGCACCACGCCCGGTGCAGCCCCCGGCAACTCCTAGACTAAGGAGCCATGGCCACCCGTATCCTCCTCATCGACTCCCACAACCCCGTCCTGCCCGCTGAGTTCCTCGACGCCGTCCTCCGGCAAGGGGACTCAGCCGAGGTGGATGAGACCGTGGGGGTCGATTTCCTGTCCTGGGGCATCACCGTCGCGCCGGGGTCACCGTGGTTTGTCACCGCCGACCCCTCAGCTGCGCGGACCCGCACCGGGGTGCTTATCGACGCCCGCCTCACCCACGTCGCCGACGCCATCGGCGTGATGCGCCGCGCCTGTGAACAGGGGGAGTGGGAGCAGTCCCAGACCCATCACAGCCTGATTCCCTACCTGCGGGAGGAAACCGAGGAGTTCATCGAGGCGGTGGAACAGGGGGTACCAGAACAGGAACTGATCAGGGAGCTGGGGGATGTTCTCCTGCAGGTGCTCTTTCACGCGGAGATCGCCGCCCGGCGGGGTGCGTGGGATTTCGGGGATGTGGCCGCCAGTTTCGTGGCCAAGATGCGCTCGCGTTCGCCCTACCTGTTCAACGGCCGCCGCGGTCTGGTGACGGTGGAGGAGGCGGAACGGCTCTGGGCCGAGGGCAAGGCACGGGAGGTTTCCGCTGGGGAGGTTTCCGGGGGATGATTCCCGGGCCCACCCCTTAACCCAGAGATCCTGTCTCCAGAAAGCAGTCACAATCCAGAGTGATCTCTGGGTTAAAAAGTGCGGTTTCTGGAAACAGGATCTCTGGGTTAATGAAAGGCGGGGTGTCGGTGCGCTTAGGAGGACAGGTTGCTGGAGAGGTTCTGCAGCTGGGTGAGGATGTCCTGCTCCGGGTCTGGCTGGACGATCCCACAGGTCTGCGCGCGGTCTGCGATGCGTCCTGCGTAGGCGGAACCCACGAAGGCGAAGGCAACGTCGATCTCACCGAGGTTGGCGGTGGTCCGCAGAGTGGCGGCGAGCTCGGAGCGGGTGGTCTCCGGGGTGACCAGACCGGTCTGGGTCAGGCCGGTGCGAAGAAGATCGCAGTCGAAGGTGTCGATGAGGTTGTTGATGCCGCTGACGATGTCCGCATTCTGAGCCTGCGCAGGCGCGATGGTGGCGGTGAGGGCCATGACGGAGGCGGCGGCGACAGCGAGGGTGCGACGGAGGTTCATGGGGTGTCCTTGATTGTTTGACGGGTCGGGGTTGCGTGGGGTGCCGGTGGATGACCAACGCCACACCCGCCACATCATATGTTATTGATGTGACTGGTGTGGCGTTTGTGATCATTCGACTGGGGAGGGGGTGATCCCCCCCCTCCTCATCGCTTCCAGTTAGGAGGAAAGGCCTGCGAAGAAGTCGTTCAGGTTGGAGCTGGCGTTCTCGATCGCGGTGTTCGGCTCGACGATCCCGCACTTCTGTGCACGGTCGGCGTAGTCGGCCGATGCCTGGGCGTTCCAATCCCCGCCACCTTCAAAGTAGGCTGCGAAGTTCGCGTTCTTCTCCTCGAGGGCCGCGGCGAGCTGATTGTTGCGCATGCCCTCCTCCGGCAGTCCATAGAAGGCGAGGGAGGCCTCGACTATGGGACATCCGACCCAGTCGAAACGGTCAGACAGTTCATCTGAGGATGACACGGCGGATGCCGGTCCGGCGAAGGCGGTCAGTCCGAGGGCTGCGGCTGCGCCGATGGCTGCGACACGGGTTGAGATCTTCATGATGGAGGGGCTCCTTCGGTAGTGGTTCCAGGTGGATGGTTGGCTGGATGACTGCGAGTATACCGAAGTGACATAGGGCACAACAACGTCCAATCCATTATCTTCCCGGTAGAAAAGGAGGCTCAGTAGTGCATATATAGTCTCTGACTACTACATTTCACGGAGCATGACCGGGTAGAGAAATTTCCACACCTCATCCGCCCTGCGTTAATGGGTGAGTACGGTGGCGGATTATTGGAATGACCACCGGCTGATCACTTCCGCGTCACGGTCGAATGGGTCTCACGGGTCGGAAACGGTAACATCGCTACCCATGGGTTCTGGGGCAAAAGGTGCAGCTGGATGTGGTTGTGGTGCCGTTCTGGCTGTCATCATGGTCATCTCGTTTGTGGGGTGGGCGTTGAGTTTCATGGATGGGGCCGCCCCGATCCGCCAGCTGCAGCCGATTCCGGACAATGTTCCCCCGGCGGCGGGGGAACCGGTGCCCTCCATCGACATCCACGCAGAGGGGCGCACCTCCGACCACCTGAGGTACTGGGCTGATCCCATCGCCGCGGACACCGGCGTGTCCTCCCAGGCCATCGC
Source organism: Corynebacterium efficiens YS-314 (assembly GCF_000011305.1). Taxonomy (NCBI): domain Bacteria; kingdom Bacillati; phylum Actinomycetota; class Actinomycetes; order Mycobacteriales; family Corynebacteriaceae; genus Corynebacterium; species Corynebacterium efficiens. Next base: position 1,100,705 of record NC_004369.1, read on the forward strand.
GGCCTATGGCAATGCCGCCCTGATCGCTGCGGAGGCGTGGCCGGAGTGCGGTATCGCCTGGACCACGCTGGCGGGCATCGGATATGTGGAAACCCGTCACGGTACCTACAACGGCAAGATGTTCGGCGGCAGTTCGCTCGATGAGAACGGGGTCGCCACCCCGCCCATCATCGGAATTGCGCTCGATGGGTCCCCGGGGGTCGCCCGCATCCAGGACACCGATGACGGCAAATACGACGGGGATACCGAATATGACCGGGCGGTGGGCCCCATGCAGTTCATCCCGGAATCCTGGAAACGCTACGGTCGGGATGCCAACGGGGATGGATATGCCGATCCGCACCAGATCGATGATGCGGCGCTGAGTGCCGCGCACCTGCTGTGCAAGACGGGTGGAAACCTCACGACGGCGGAGGGGTGGACCACGGCACTGTACGCCTACAACAGATCCACCGAGTACCTCATCAACGTCCGTGATGCGGCGGCCTCCTACGCCCTGCGCCAACCGGTGATCTGAACCCGCGCCCCCGGCGACTTTCAGCCCTTCCCGTAACCCCGATTGTGACGCCCCGCGCACCCAAAAACCCCATTTCAACCACGACACTGCGATGAATGTGATCCCTTTGCGTCACAAAAAGGAATTTCGTGTAACAATTGGACTCAGACGTGACTGATGGTCCATTCCGGTGCATGCCGCCGCCCTGGTTCCTTTTGTCGCGTGAACATATCTGGTTAGTTCCCAAGTTGGCATAGGAGGCCACAGTGGCTGAAATCATGCACGTATTTGCTCGCGAGATCATGGATTCCCGCGGTAACCCGACCGTCGAGGCAGAGGTTTTCCTGGATGACGGTTCCCACGGCGTTGCCGGCGTTCCCTCCGGAGCGTCCACCGGTGTCCACGAGGCGCACGAGCTGCGTGACGGCGGAGATCGTTACCTGGGCAAGGGTGTTCTCAAGGCTGTTGAGAACGTCAACGAGGAGATCGGCGACGAGCTGGCCGGCCTGGAGGCCGACGATCAGCGTCTCATCGATGCGGCCATGATCAAGCTGGACGGCACCGAGAACAAGTCCCGCCTGGGCGCCAACGCCATCCTGGGTGTCTCCATGGCTGTGGCCAAGGCCGCCGCGGATTCCGCAGGTCTGCCCCTGTTCCGTTACATCGGTGGCCCGAACGCCCACGTGCTGCCCGTCCCGATGATGAACATCATCAACGGTGGCGCACACGCCGACTCCGGTGTGGATGTCCAGGAGTTCATGATCGCCCCGATCGGTTTCGACTCCTTCTCCGAGGCCCTGCGCGCAGGCGCGGAGGTCTACCACGCACTGAAGAAGGTCATCAACGAGAAGGGCCTGTCCACCGGTCTGGGCGATGAGGGCGGCTTCGCCCCGTCCGTCGAGTCCACCCGTGCAGCCCTGGACCTCATCGTCGAGGCCATCAAGAAGGCCGGCTTCGAGCCGGGCAAGGACATCGCCCTGGCCCTGGATGTTGCTTCCTCCGAGTTCTTCAAGGACGGCAAATACCACTTCGAGGGTGGCGAGCACACCGCCGAGGAGATGGCGAACGTCTACGCCGAGCTTGTCGACGAGTACCCGATCGTCTCCATCGAGGATCCGCTGCAGGAGGACGACTGGGATGGCTACGTCGCACTGACCGCCCAGATCGGTGACAAGGTTCAGATCGTCGGCGATGACTTCTTCGTCACCAACCCGGCCCGTCTGAAGGAGGGCATCGCCAAGAAGGCCGCCAACTCCATCCTGGTCAAGGTCAACCAGATCGGTACCCTCACCGAGACCTTCGACGCCGTCGACATGGCACACCGCGCAGGTTACACCTCCATGATGTCCCACCGTTCCGGTGAGACCGAGGACACCACCATCGCCGATCTGGCTGTCGCGCTGAACTGCGGCCAGATCAAGACCGGTGCACCGGCACGTTCCGACCGTGTGGCCAAGTACAACCAGCTGCTGCGCATCGAGCAGCTGCTGGGTGACGCAGCCGTCTACGCCGGCCGTTCCGCGTTCCCACGTTTCCAGGGCTAGACGCTTTTCGACGAAACCCTGACCCCGCATCCCGTCACCTCCTCAAAAGGTGGCGGGATGTTGGCGTATCGGGGCATGTTCGGGCGTCGCAAAGCAGCTGGCGTGACGGGTGGGACTATGATCGTTGATTATGGCGAAGCAGAAGAAACCCCACAGGGGCATTGTTCCGGTCTCCAGCAGAGATCGTGCACCTGAGACTGTTTCCGCTGCTCGCGCGCCTTTCCGGCTCGGTGCGGTGGGGGTGGTGGCCCTGGCGGTGGTGGTGCTGCTCATCCTCATCGCCGTGGCGATCCCGCTGCGCAACTACTTCCAGCAGCGGGCGGAGATCGCACGCACCGAGGAATCCATCCTGGCCAAGCAGCAACAGATCGAGGAACTGACCGGCGAGTTGGAGCGGTACCGCTCGGAAGCCTATATCCGTGAGCAGGCGCGCCTGAGGCTCGGTGTCATCGAGGAGGGGGAGACCGCCTTCCGCATCCTGAATCCCGCCCTGGAAAACGATGCGACCGTCACCTCGGACGGCACGGAGGAGGAGCCCCGCGGCACCTGGTATGAGACCCTCTGGGAATCGGTTACGGAACCTGAGCTGCTGGAACCCGATGAGCTGCCCCCACCGCCGGCGGATCCGGTCACCCCGGACAATGGGACCGGTGAACCCGCTGTGCCGGAGGGGGAGACGGTGCAATAGGGAGGACTTCGCGCACTCATGACAGAATAGAGCGCATGAGTGTATCTGAAGCAGACCTTCTCGCGGTCGAAGAACAGCTGGGGAGGGCTCCCCGTGGAGTTCTGGAAATCTCCTACCGGTGCCCGGACGGCGCCCCCGGTGTTGTGATGACCGCACCCAGGTTGGAGGACGGCACCCCGTTCCCGACCCTGTACTACCTCACCGATCCACGCCTGACCACCGAGGCCTCCCGCCTCGAGGTGGCGCATGTGATGAAGTGGATGACGGGCCGCCTCGACACCGATGAGGAGCTCCGTGCCGACTACCAGCGGGCACACGAGTACTTCCTGGCCAAGCGCAACGCGATCGAGGATCTGGGCACCGATTTCTCCGGTGGTGGCATGCCGGATCGCGTCAAGTGCCTGCACGTCCTGATCGCCTACGCACTGGCGGAGGGACCTGACCACTTCCGGCTGGGTACCGAGGCCGTGGCGCTTGCCGCGGATCACGGTGAGCTGCGGGGCACCGCCATTCCACAGGACTGGCCGACCACCGCCGACCTCGGCATCGATCTGGGGGACTTTGACTTCTCCCGGGCGGGGGGACTGTGATGACCCGTTTCGCCGCGGTGGATTGTGGCACCAACTCCATCCGCCTGCTCATCACGGAGGTGACCGCGGATGTTTTCCGGGAGATCACCCGCGAGAACAGGATCGTGCGCCTGGGCCAGGGCGTGGATGCCACCGGTGAACTAGATCCGGAGGCCATCGAACGCACCCGCGTCGCACTGACCGAGTACGTCGAACTCATGGAGGCCGAAGGTGTGCAGGTGGTGCGCATGGTGGCCACCGCCGCCACCCGTGACGCCGCCAACCGCGATGCGTTCTTCTCCATGACCCGCGTCCTGCTCTCACGCATCCGCCCCGGATACCAGGCGGAGGTCATCACCGGTGAGGAGGAGGCGCAGTTGTCCTTCCGTGGTGCGGTAGCCGATCTGGACCCCGCACAGGGGCCATTCTGCGTCATTGATCTGGGCGGTGGGTCCACGGAATTCATCGTGGGGACCCACGACGGTGAGATCCTCGGCTCCCACTCCGCACAGATGGGCTGTGTCCGCCTGACCGAACGCATCATGCGCAGTGATCCCCCCACCGCCACGGAGGTCGAGATCGCCCGCGATTATGTCTCCGAGCGGATCGCGGAGGTCAGCGCCATCGTGCCGATCTCCCGCGCCAACACCTTCGTGGGGGTGGCCGGTACCTTCACCACCATCTCGGCCTGGGTGCAGGGGCTGGAATCCTATGACCGTGCGGCCATTCACCTCTCGGAGTTGAACTTCGACGCCCTGCGCGTGGTCACCGATGAGATCATCCGCGAATCCGCTGCACAGCGCGCCGGCAACCCGGTGGTGGATCCGGGGCGCGCCGATGTCATCGCCGGTGGGTCCGTGGTGGTCCAGGGAGCCATCGACCTGGCTGCCCGTGAGGCGGGGGTCAACTCCATTGTCATCTCGGAGAAGGACATCCTCGATGGTCTCATCCTGGGCCTGGTGGAGGAATACGGCACCGTGGCACCCTAACCGGGCCCTTCTCGCCTGACCTGCCGGTGCCATGTTCTATGATGATCTGGTGCCAGCCGGTACGGCGCCCCCATAGCCCAATCGGCAGAGGCGGTTGACTTAAAATCAATTCAGTGTGGGTTCGAGTCCCACTGGGGGCACAGTAGAGAAGTCCCGAGACATCCCTTGTCTCGGGACTTTTTGCATTCCGTGGGGGAGTGGTGAATCACACTGTTGCGTGATGGGTGAGGTAGAACGTAGTATCGCTTGCATTGATCTTTTAAGGTTAGCGTTACCTTATCTGAAGTGTGCTAACGGTTTGGGAGAAAGGGAGTCGCTGATGAACAATGCACGCTTGTTGTGGTGTCATTCCGGTGTGGTGAATGTATGTCTCGGGGAGCAGACATTTACCCTGGTGGCCGGGGACCTGCTGTATGCACCCGAGGGTGCCTTCTGGTCTGACACGGGATCGGGTCTGATTCTGGAGCTGCGGTTCCGCATCCTGGGCATCGATGGGCCCGCGCGACGTATCCACCTGGGGCGGGCTTGGGCGGAGCGCATGGTCCATGAGTATTCCCGCTCGCTGTTCGGTGAGGATGCGGTGAGCGGGGACGTCGCAAAGCTCTTTGCGGACCGCGTGCCCACCCCACCCCTGCCCGCACCCCGGCACGCCCGGGCGGTGGCGCAGACGCTGGCGGCCAACCCCGCCGACCAGACCAGCCTCGAGGAGTTCGCCGCGCAGCGCGGTGTATCGGCGCGCACCCTCCAACGTCAGTTCCTCAGCTCCACGGGGTACTCCTTCAGTGAGTGGCGCGCAGCGCAGCGCGTATGCGTGGCCACCAGCCTCCTGGCACATGACTTCAGCATCGCCGTGGTGGCCAACCTGGTCGGTTTCTCGGCCACCAGCAGCCTGACCAGAGCTTTTCGACGCCACATCGGCACCACCCCGTCCGCCTTCACCACCGGTGGCATCGGCATGGGGGTGGCCGGGACCCCGGCGGCGATCCCCTCGCGCACCACCTTCGCCGCGGCCACCCGTGATCAGCAGCTGTGGATCTACACCGGTACCGCCACCGTCACCACCCCCGGTTACTGCCGGTTTCTCACCCAGGGGGACATGGCCACCATCCCGGCGGGCACCCACACACGCATCGATGTGGCCGCAGGATCCATCGCCATCCCCGTGCCCATCGGGGTGGGGGAGCAGGGCATGAGCCTGCAGGAGGTGGCCACCCTGCGCGACCAGGAACCTTCCACGGGGTTGATGCTCGTCGAGGAATCCCGGTGGGTGCACCTCGGTAGGGAACTGCTGCCCGCCACGGCACCTGTGTCGCTCTGATGCTTCACCCCTATGGATTACTCGGGTGGTAACGGGAACAAAAACCGATAAACTTTCGTTGTCTTAGCAGTAGTAGTAGAAAAACCAACGAAAGGATCGGGGAACCTCTTGCGCAGCAGCAATCCCGTTTTCAGTTCACTGACAGACACCCAGCGGAGCCACGGCCAGAACTCCTACGCCGGTTATGATCAGTTCGGCGGGCAGTACCAGACCCAGTACAACGCACCCCAGCAGACTGAGCGTCCGATGACGGTCGATGATGTCATCACCAAGACCGGCATCACGCTGGCGATCATTGTTGCCTTCGCAGTCCTGACCTTCGGCGTCTCCCTGGTGAACCCGGGCATGGCGATGATCCTGACCATCATCGGCGCCATCGGTGGTTTCATCACCGTGCTGGTGGCCACCTTCGGCAAGAAGTATGGCTCCGCACCAGTGACCATCATCTACGCGGCCTTCGAGGGCCTGTTCGTCGGCGGTATCTCCCTGCTGTTCTCCGGATTCCTGCAGGGTTACGACGGCGCCGGTGCCCTCATCGGCCAGGCCGTTCTGGGCACCATCGGCGTGTTCTTCGGCATGCTGTTCGTCTACAAGACCGGCGCCATCAAGGTCACCCCGAAGTTCAACCGCATCATGACCGGCATGATCTTCGGTGTGCTCGTCCTGGTCCTGGGCAACCTCGCCATGTCGCTGTTCGGCTTCGGCAGCCCGCTGCGTGACGGCGGCATCCTTGCCATCGTCTTCTCCCTGTTCTGCATCGGCCTGGCGGCGTTCAGCTTCCTCACCGACTTCGACGCAGCCGACAAGATGGTCCGTGAGGGCGTTCCTGCCCGCATGGCCTGGGGCGTGGCCCTCGGCCTGGCCGTCACCCTGGTCTGGCTCTACACCGAGATCCTGCGCCTGCTGAGCTACTTCACCAACCGCTAGCTCCCGCGCATCTCGAGCGCAAGAAAAGCTCCGGCCCGCCCCCTGTGATCAGGGGAGCGGGCCGGAGTTTCTCTGTGTATCCGGTGCGACCGGTGTGCTACAGGGCGACGACCTGACCGTCCACCTCAACCTGGGAGAAAACCAGGCCCTGGGAGGTTTCGGTCACGGCGGAGAGTTCCACGTCGACGTCCTCGATGACTTCCTGCTCGCCGACGGTGGTGGTGATGATGCGGGTACCGGAACCGGTGGCGCCGTCCTCATCCCAGGACACCCACTCGATTGCGGTGAGCTGATCGCTGTTGTCAGCACAGTTCAGGGAGATCACCTGTGGCTCCCGGGTGGGGGCGGCCACACAATCGATGTAACCGGGGAGATCAGCAACGGCGACAGCGGTGGTGGTCCCCTCCGCACCAGTGGTCCGGGCGGTGGTTTCCGTGGTGGGGGCGGCAACGCCGGTGGCGGTGTCGACCTTCACGTCCGAATCATTCTCATTCGGAGGGGTGCACGCGGTGATGGCCAGAGCCGCAGCAGCGGTGACACCGGTGATCAGGAGCTTTCGGGAAAGGGAAGTCATCAAAGATCAAAATCCTTAGTTCTCGCCGCGCGGGGTCGCGGCCTTCTCAGAATTGTATGGCTCAGCGGAAACAATCGTAACTGATACAGCGGAGCCATTGGGAGTAGTGTACTCACGGGTTTCACCCTCGTGTGCACCCAGGATTGCTGCACCGAGCGGGGACTGCTCGGAGTAGGTCTCCAGATCGGGGTTGTCCGTCGCGGCGGCACGGGTGCCGATCAGGAAGGTCTCCTTGTCGGACTCATCACCGTCGTAGTAGACGTGGACGACGGAACCGACGTTGGCCACGCCCTCGACGATGCCCTCACGCTCGGTGGTGGCGTTCGCCAGCACCTCGGAGATCTGCTTGATGCGGGCCTCCTCCTGGTCCTGCATCTCGCGGGCCGCGTCGTAGCCGGCGTTCTCCTTGAGGTCGCCCTCCTCACGACGTTCGTTGATCTCCGCGGCGACAATCGGGCGACGGGCGATGAGGGTGTTGAGCTCCTCCTCCAGCTTGGCCTTCATTTCAGGCGTGATGTACTGCTTATCTGCACTTGCCATGGTTTTAACCCTCCCGGGAACTGTAGAGATGTACCACCGGGGCAACCTCCGGCGCACATGACACAGGCCCCGGGAAAACCGGGGCCAACATTCGGATATGCGCGCGTGGAAGTCGACCAGCGATGTCAACGTACGTTTTCTGGGTGTGATTTTAGCACAGCCCGACCCCCACGAATTACAGGTTCATATGCGAGGGGATGGTGGTGGAGCAACCGTAGACCCCACCGGAGACCGCGGGCTCCCTGGTGGGGATCTGCGTGGTGATACGCACCACGGACTCGGTGCTCGGCTCCACCAGGATCTCCCGGCGACCAACCTCCGCACGGGAGTAATCCAGCGCGGTCACGATGCAGTAGGTGGGCAGCTCGGGGTTGTCGCGGGTGACATCCACATTCATCTGAAACGTGGAATCATCGATGCGTTCGAAGGCGCCCATGGTGCCGGTGACCGTCTCCGCCTCGCGACGCTGCATGAACTGCACCAGAGCGATGACAATCGCCACCACGATGACCACCGCCAGCACCGCGATGACCTTGCCGGACCAGCTGTTGGTTGCCATCGTCTCCCGGTTGCCCCGGTAACGGGAAGCCGGGCGCTGGGTGACGTCAGGAATTTCCGGGGTGCCTGGGACGTTGGAGGGGGAGTTGGGGTTGTTGCTCATAGCGGAATTCGTCGACATCCTAAACAGCCGTTCGGGGAACATACCGCCCAGCCGTGGCGGGACGTATGCATAGACACCTCAACATCTTAGTCACAGTTGCCCAAAGCAATAACCGGGGTCGACGCGGTTACGTCTATCATTAACTGGATACGTATCAACAAAATATTTCATGAGGTTTTCCGTCCAGCCACCCCAGGTTCCGGGAAAAACCTCAAGGAAAGGATGAATACACGTGAGTGGTCTGCGCCTGTTGGCGATCCACGCCCACCCCGACGACGAGTCCAGCAAGGGCGCCGCCACCATGGCCCGCTATGTCGCAGAGGGCAACCGGGTCATGGTGGTCACCTGCACCGGCGGTGAACGCGGTGACATCCTCAACCCCGCGATGGAAAAGCCGGGTGTCCTGGAGAACATCCCGGCCATCCGCCGCGAGGAGATGGACAAGGCCATGGAGATCCTCGGCACCGAACACCGCTGGTTGGGATACGCCGATTCCGGCCTCCCCCAGGGCGATCCACTGCCACCACTGCCCGAGGGGTGCTTCGCGCTCGAGGACAACGAGGTCATCGTCCGTGACCTGGTGGAGATCCTCCGCGAATTCCGCCCGCATGTGATCATCACCTACGACGAGAACGGTGGTTACCCGCACCCGGATCACCTCAAGGTCCATGAGGTGTCCATGTTGGCGTGGGAGCGTTCCGGTGATGAGTCCTATGCCCCGGAACTGGGTGAGGCATGGACCCCGTTGAAGCTGTACTACTCCCATGGTTTCATCCGCCAGCGGATGGAGATGTTCCACGAGCGGCTGCTGTCAATGGGGCAGCCGAGCCCCTATGCGCCGATGATCGAGCGGTGGGAGAAGAACAAGGCAGACATCATGGCGCGTGTGACCACCCAGGTCACCTGTGATGCGTACTTTGAGCAGCGTGATGACGCACTCCGTGCACACGCCACCCAGATCGATCCCGCCGGGGCATTTTTTGGAACTCCGGTGGAGGTGCAGCGTAGGCTATGGCCTACAGAGGAATTCGAACTGGCCCAGACACGGGTCAGGACCGCCATCCCGGAAGACGACCTGTTCGCCGGTATCAACCCGGATGCGGACTAGTTGGCATCCCTCTGACATCCGTTACCGGATCAGATCCTTCAGGAAGGACGCTCAGGCGTGATTGACATCAGCCCCGTGTTGACTACCGCAGCCAGCGTGTACAACGACACGACTTTCTTCATCCTTGCCCAGCAGCAGGGAGGTGGCCCCCTGGGCCCCGAGTTCGGGAAGGCCTCCCCGATCGGCCTGCTCATCCTGGCGTTGATGGGTGCGGCCATCCTCACCCTCGGGTGGATGTTCCACCGCCGCTGGTCGCGGATGAACCGCCGTCGAATCTTCGCCGAGCGCAACGGCCTGGATCCCTTTGATATCGAGGGGATCCGGAAGGCCATGGCGGAGGCCGGTCTGAATGATAAATCCAAGAAAGGCTTCCTTTAGATAGGAAGTGTGTTATGGTCTTCTTCATGTTCGCAGCACGATTTTATTTTCCGACCGGCTCCGGGGCCTTCCCGCGTCAGCTGGCCGTTGATCGTGCCTAGCTAGAACGCGAACAGAACCGGAGCCGAGCAGCACCTCCCCGCAAGGGTCGAGGGGCTGCTTTTTTGTTTCCCCATATGATTTCCCCCATAAACGGTTTCCACACCACCATCACCGCCCGAAAGGCAGACCCCAGCACCATGAGCGCCCCAGTGTCCCTCCCCAACCCGGCATCCACCAGCAACAAACGGGTGGTTGCCTTCCATGAGCTGCCCAGCCCGGCCGAACTCACCGCCGACAACCCCCTGAGTCCACGTCAGGCGGAGAAGGTTGAGCGCGACCGCCAGGAGATCGCCGATATCTTCGCCGGCGATGATGACCGCCTCGTGGTTGTGGTCGGCCCGTGTTCGGTCCATGACCCGGAGGCTGCGATCGACTACGCCAACCGCCTGGCGCCCCTGGCCAAGCGGCTGGACCAGGACCTGAAGATCGTCATGCGTGTCTACTTCGAGAAGCCACGCACCACCGTCGGGTGGAAGGGGCTGATCAATGATCCGCACCTCAACGAGACCTACGACATCGCCGAGGGACTGCGCCTGGCACGCAAGGTGCTTATCGACGTTGTGAACCTCGACCTGCCCGTCGGTTGTGAATTCCTCGAACCGAACAGCCCGCAGTACTACGCCGATGCCGTGGCCTGGGGTGCCATCGGTGCACGCACCACCGAATCCCAGGTCCACCGCCAGCTCGCCTCCGGGATGTCCATGCCCATCGGTTTCAAGAACGGCACCGACGGCAATGTCCAGGTTGCCATCGATGCGGTGGAATCCGCCCGGAGCCCCCACTTCTTCTTTGGCACCTCCGACCACGGTGCACCCTCGGTGGTGCAGACCGCGGGTAACTCCAACAGCCATATCATCCTCCGTGGTGGCACCACCGGACCCAACCACGATGCGGCATCCGTGGCGCAGGCCGTGGAGAAGCTGGGGGAGGGGGCACGTCTCATGATCGATGCCTCCCACGCCAACTCAGGCAAGGACCATATCCGTCAGGTCGGTGTGGTCCGTGAGATCGCCGAGCAGATCGCCGCTGGTGATGAGGCCATCGCCGGCATCATGATCGAGTCCTTCCTCGTCGGTGGCGCCCAGAACCTGGATCCTGCCAGGCTGAAGATCAACGGCGGTGAGGGGCTGGTCTACGGCCAGTCCGTCACCGACAAGTGCATCGACATCGACACCACCGTCGATCTGCTCGGTGAGCTCGCCGCGGCGGTCCGTACCCGCCGGCAGGCCTGACCGCAGGGAGATCCGGAGTTCGACTATCCCGACACGCCGGGGCCCCACAGCCTGACCCGTGGTGGAATAGTCACATGCATCCGGGGTGGACATGCAACTATTCCGACACACCAGGGGTCCCCGGCCAGGACTGTGTAGCAATAGTCGAACAACGCCCAGACGGGAATCGCGGTGCGGGGGTGCGCGATATCCCGGTGGTGGGGACTAGACTGTTAAACGTGTTGAACCTGCCCAGACTGCTCTATCCCCTCTATGAACGCCGGCTCCTCAAGGAGCTCAACGGCGCGAGGCAGCCTGGGCACGTTGCCATCATGTGTGATGGCAACCGCCGCTGGGCCAGGGAGGCCGGTTTCGTTGATCTCAGCCACGGACACCGCGTGGGCGCTAAGAAGATCGGGGAGCTGGTCCGCTGGTGTGATGACGTGGATGTGGATCTGGTCACCGTCTACCTGCTGTCCACGGAGAATCTCGGCCGGGATGAGGCTGAACTGCAGCTGCTCTATGACATCATCGGTGATGTTGTCGCGGAGCTCTCCCTCCCGGAGACCAACTGCCGGGTGCGGCTGGTCGGCCACCTGGATCTGCTGCCCAAGGAGTTCGCCGAACGACTGCGTGGAACCGTGTGCGAAACCGTGGATCACACCGGCGTGGCCGTGAACATCGCGGTCGGGTACGGCGGACGCCAGGAGATCGTCGACGCGGTGCGTGATCTGCTCACCTCCGCCCGGGATGAGGGCAAAACCCTCGATGAGGTCATTGAGTCGGTGGATGCCCAGGCCATCTCCACCCACCTGTACACCTCCGGGCAGCCGGATCCGGATCTGGTGATCCGCACCTCCGGTGAGCAGCGACTGTCCGGGTTCATGCTGTGGCAGTCGGCGTACTCGGAGATCTGGTTCACTGATACCTACTGGCCTGCATTCCGCAGAATCGACTTCCTCCGGGCACTGCGTGACTATTCGCAGCGCAGCAGGCGGTTTGGAAAATAGTCACCAGCTTCTGATGAAGGAGAGCAATGTCCCAGCCGATTGTTGCGTTTGAATCCGTCTACGGATCCACCCGGCAGTACGCAAGCGAACTGGCCGCACGGTGTGGTGTGGAGGCGGTGTCGTTTGATGAGGCACAGGCGCGTCTATCCGCCGACCCGCAGGCACCGCTGGTGGTGTTGAGCCCGGTCCACGGGCCGATGAATGCGGGGGCGAAGTTCATCACCGACACCGACCTGGGGGATCGCCGCGTGGCGCTGTGCACCGTCGGCATGACCCTGGATGATGTCGCGGTGAAGAAGGACGGTTCCGCCCGGGCGCTGGGCAACAAGGCCGACCGCGTCACCCGGTTCTACCTCTCGGGTCGCCTGAACTACTCGGAGCTGTCCACCGCGCACCGCACGACCATGTGGACCGTGGTCAACATGCTCAAGGCCAAGCCGATGAAAAACGCCAATGACAAGATGATGATCGAGACCTTCGACACCGACGTCGACCGGGTTGATCTCACCCGCCTGGATGAGGTCGTCGCCTGGGCTAACGGCTGAGCACACTGCCGGGCGCACGGCCCAACAAATGGCGGGCGGGTCGGTTCGTCGACAAGCAGCGTGTCAGAGTTTGCGCATCCGCACCCGCTCGACGAGGTGGTCGGCGCTCTTGCGCAGCACCAGGGAGGCGCGCACCCGGGTGGGCAGGATGTTCTCCACCAGGTTGGGCAGGTTGATGGACTGCCAGATCTCGCGGGCCACGGCGGTGGCCTTCTCATCGCCGATGTCGGCGTAGTGCCGGAAGTGCGCGTCGGGGTGACGGAAGGCGGTGTCGCGCAGCTGCAGGAAGCGCTCGATGTACCAGCGTTCGATGTCCTCGGTGCGGGCATCGACATACACGCTGAAATCAAACAGGTCACTGACCATGAGGGTGGGACCGGTCTGCAGGACGTTGAGCCCTTCGACGATGAGGATGTCGGGTTGATCCACGGTGATGTACTTGCCGGGCACCCGGTCGTAGGCGGTGTGCGAATACACCGGTGCCCGCACATTGAACTTGCCGGATTTCACGTCGGTGACGAAACGCAGCAGGGCCCGCTGGTCATAGCTCTCGGGGAAACCCTTGCGGTTCATGATGCCGCGGCGTTGCAGTTCCTCACCTGGGTAGAGGAAACCGTCGGTGGTCACCAGATCCACCCGCGGGTGGGAACTCCAGCGTTGCAGCAGCACCTGCAGCAGACGCGCGGTGGTTGATTTACCCACCGCCACCGAACCGGCGACACCGATGACAAACGGCACATGGCTGCCCGGGAACATGCGAGCGGAGGAGGTGCCCAGGAAGGTCTCCGTGGCCACGGTCAGTTCCTGGCGGGCATTGACCTGCAGGTGGATCAGACGCGACAGTGGCAGGTAGACCTCGGCGACCTCATCCAGGTCGATGTTCTCACCCAGTCCGCGCAGCGCCACGACCTCCTCCTCGGTGAGGACCTGGGGCATGGATTTGCGCAGTTCCCGCCACTGGGCACGGTCGAAGTCGAGGTACGGACTGAAATCCGGGGCGCGACCGGTTGCCTGGGGTGCACGGGTCTGAGCATTGAGCGGAGCTGCCATAGATCCTATTGTGCCCCCTGACCCCCGGCACCGTGCTGTCGGGGTTGTGATTGGGGCAACAGAGGCGGGGATGTGGGGGGCGGTCGCACACCCGCAGAACGCAGGGGAATTAACCTGGCCCCCGCACTTTCTCATCTGGGGGGTGGGGGGCTATGCTGAATTTGTACCTGTCCCGCGCGTGAGGTCTTACACGCGGGATTCGTCTTGTGAAAGGTTAGCTGACCTGATGACCGATGCCCACCATGCGGATGATGTCCGTTACCAGCCACTGAGCGAGATCGATCCGGAGGTGGCCCAGGCCATCGCTGGCGAGCTCAGCCGACAGCGCGACACCCTTGAGATGATCGCCTCCGAGAACTTTGTGCCCCGTTCTGTTCTGCAGGCCCAGGGTTCCGTTCTCACCAATAAATATGCAGAGGGTTACCCCGGCCGCCGTTACTACGGTGGTTGCGAGCAGGTCGACATCATCGAGGACCTGGCCCGTGACCGTGCCAAGGCCCTGTTCGATGCCGAGTTCGCCAATGTCCAGCCGCACTCCGGTGCCCAGGCCAATGCAGCGGTCCTGATGACCCTGGCCGACCCGGGTGACAAGATCATGGGTCTGTCCCTGGCCCACGGTGGTCACCTGACCCACGGCATGAAACTGAACTTCTCCGGCAAGCTCTATGAAGTCGCCGCCTACGGCGTGGACCCCGACACCATGCTCGTTGACATGGATCAGGTTCGTGAGCAGGCCATCAAGGAGCAGCCGAAGGTGATCATCGCCGGTTGGTCCGCCTACCCCCGTCACCTGGATTTCGCGGCCTTCCGTGAGATCGCCGATGAGGTCGGAGCCACCCTGTGGGTGGACATGGCGCACTTCGCCGGCCTGGTTGCCGCCGGTCTGCACCCCAGCCCGGTGCCGTACGCCGATGTGGTGTCCTCCACCGTCCACAAGACCCTGGGTGGTCCCCGCTCCGGCATCATCCTGGCCAAGCAGGACTACGCCAAGAAGCTGAACTCCTCGGTGTTCCCGGGCCAGCAGGGTGGTCCGCTCATGCACGCGATCGCCGCCAAGGCCACCGCCCTGAAGATCGCCGGCACCGACCAGTTCGCCGAGCGTCAGGCCCGCACCATCGAGGGTGCCCGCATCCTCGCGGAGCGTCTCACCGCCTCCGACGCCAAGGCCGCAGGCATTGATGTCCTCACCGGTGGCACCGATGTGCACCTGGTCCTGGCTGATCTGCGCAACTCCGAGATGGACGGCCAGCAGGCCGAGGATCTCCTGCACGAGGTCGGCATCACCGTCAACCGCAACGCGGTTCCCTTCGACCCGCGTCCGCCGATGGTCACCTCCGGTCTGCGTATCGGCACCCCGGCGCTGGCCACCCGTGGTTTCGATGCCACCGCCTTCACCGAGGTCGCCGACATCATCGGAACCGCCCTGGCACAGGGCAAGTCCGCGGATCTGGAGTCACTGCAGGCCCGCGTGACCAAGCTGGCTGAGCAGTACCCGCTGTACGAGGGTCTCGAGGACTGGACCATCGTCTAAACTGACACCTCTGCCGTGTTGAGAAGGCATCGCCGGATGTTCCCGGCGGTGCCTTCACCCATTCTTAAAAGGATTCCACGAAGGACCCCCGTGTGCGCGTACTGATCATCGACAATTATGATTCCTTCACCTTCAACCTCGCCACGTATGTGGAGGAGGTCACCGGTGCGGCACCGACGGTGGTGCCCAATGATGCGCAGATCGACGAGACGCTGTTCGACGCCGTCATCATCTCACCCGGCCCCGGCCACCCCGGGGTGGCGGCGGATTTCGGCAGCTGCCGCGGGGTGATCGAACGTGGTCTGGTCCCGGTCCTCGGGGTGTGCCTGGGGCATCAGGGCATCGCGCTCGCCCACGGCGGCGCGGTGGGCCCGGCGCCGGTCCCGGTGCACGGTCAGGTCACCCGCATCCACCACGACGGGTCCGAGCTTTTCGACGCCATCCCGCCCCAGTTCGACGCCGTCCGTTACCACTCCCTGGTGGCCACCGATCTGCCGCCGGAACTGGAGGTCACCGCGAGGACCGGGGACGGGCTGATCATGGCGCTGCGCCACCGCGAGCTGCCCCAGTGGGGTGTGCAGTTCCACCCGGAATCCATCGGCGGGCAGTTCGGGCACCGGATCATGGCGAATTTCCTGAGCCTGGCGCGTCGACAAGCGCACCGGTGGGAGATCACCGAGCATGTGGTGGAGACAAGCGTCGACCCGGCGGCGGTGTTCGAGACGCTCTTCGCCGGGTCGGAGCACGCGTTCTGGCTCGATGATCCGCAGGGCACCACCTATATGGGTGATGCCTCCGGGCCGCATGCACGGATCCGCACCCACCGGGTGGGGGAGGGGGAGCTGTTCGACTGGCTGCGTGATGATCTGCGTCGCAACCGCGTGGCCCCGGGGGTGGGTTTCCGCCTGGGGTGGGTGGGATACCTCGGGTATGAGATGAAGGCCGAATGCGGGGTGGACAATCGGCACGCCTCATCGCATCCCGATGCCCACCTGATCTTCGCCGACCGGGCCATCGCCATCGAACCCGGCCGCGTGTGGCTCATGGCGCTCGGTGAGCAGGGGGAGTGGTTCGCGGAGATGACCGCCGCCCTGGGGCAGCTGCGCCCACCCCGTGCCGCTGCCGCCCCGGCCGCCCAGCTCACCGTCCGGGATGACCGCGACAGCTACCTGGACATGATCGCCCGCGCCCAGGAGTTGATCACCCGCGGGGAGTCCTATGAGATCTGCCTGACCACCCAGCTGCGCGCGGAGGTGGAGGTGGATCCCCTCGCCGCCTATCTGGCGCTGCGGGCGGCCAACCCCACCTCCTATGGATCATTCCTGCAGCTGGGGGAGATGGCGGTGCTGAGCTCGTCGCCGGAACGGTTCATCACCATCGACGCCTCCGGACGTGTGGAATCCAAACCCATCAAGGGCACCCGCCCGCGGGGCAGTACCGAGCAGGAGGATGCGGCCTTGATCGCCGATCTCACCGACAACCCCAAGGACCGCGCCGAGAACCTCATGATCGTCGACCTGGTCCGCAATGATCTCGCCCGCGGGGCGCAACCGGCAACGGTGCAGGTGGAGAAGCTTTTCGACGTCGAGACCTACGCCACCGTCCACCAGCTCGTCAGCACCATTACCGCCCAGCTGGAGGGTAAGGACCCCATTGACTGCGTGCGGGCGGCGTTCCCCGGTGGTTCCATGACCGGTGCACCGAAGATCCGCACCATGGAGATCATCGACGAGCTGGAGACCGGCCCCCGTGGTGTCTATTCCGGTGGCCTGGGCTATTTCTCCCTTGATGGGGCGGTGGATCTGTCGATGGTGATCCGCACCGTGGTCTACACCCCCGGCGTCCTGGAGTACGGGGTCGGCGGGGCGATCCTGGCCCTGTCGGACCCCGCCGCAGAGTGGGAGGAGATCCGGGTGAAATCGAGGCCCCTGCTGGGTCTGCTCGGGGTGGAGTTCCCGTGAGGCACCTGCGGTGGGAGGCCGGGGAACTGGTTCCCGGCCCGGTGGTGGAACCGGAGATCACCACGTCCTTCCTGCTGGATCACGGCCGGGTGGTGGGGTTGTCCGCCCACCAGCAGCGCTTCGCCGGCTGGGTGCCCGGTGTGGTGCCGGTGGGATTGTTCGCGGCGGTGCGTGACGCCCTGCCCCGCGATGGGGTGTGGTTCCCCCGGATCGGGTGGGACAGCCGGGATGGTCACGGCCGGTTCGGGGTGACCATCCGCCCCGCCCCGCCGTTGCGCCGCACCTCGAGCCTGTGGATACCCGACCTGACTGATCCCCGCCGACGGCACACCGTCAAGGGGCCGGACCTGCCCGTGCTATCCAGACTGCGCGCCCTGGCCACCGACTACCACTGTGATGATGCCCTGCTCATCGACGCGCACGGTGTGGTGCTGGAGGCCGCCAACGCCGCGCTGGTGTTCTGGCGGGATCCGGACACCGTCATCCTGCCGGCGCGTCCGGTGCTGGCATCGGTGACCCTGCGGCAGACCCTCCCGCTGTGGCGGGATGCTGGCATCACCGTCATCCGCGCTGATACCCGGCAGCTCCAGCTGCCGGCCTGGTGCGGCAGTGCACTGCACGGATGGACACCGGTGACCCACTGGGGCAGAGGTGCCGGGAGAATAAAAGCAGCGCCCGCCCCACCGGTTGAACGGTGGAACAAGGCGCTGTGGGAGAGTGCAGAAAAGGTCTAGTCCTCGGATTCGTCCTCGGCTGCCGGGGTGCGACCCTCGGCCAGCTGGGTGCGTGCGGCCCGCAACCAGTCCGGCTGGTTTTCCAGCAGGGCCTTGATCTCAGCTGTGGTCAGGGGCTGGTCCATGTCGTTCTTCTTCAGTGCAGCGATGGTGATGCCCAGTTTCTGGGCGACCACGGGACGCGGGTGCGGTCCCTCACGGCGCAGGGTCTGGAGCCACTCCGGCGGATTTTCCTGCAATGCATTGAACTCCTGGTGGGTCAGCGCATTGTTCTGGAACTCCTCTGGCGTGGCGGGCAGGTACAGACCGAGTTTCTTGGCGGCGGTCTGCGGCTTCATGGCCGTGCCCGATGGCTTGCGTACAGATTCTTCGTTCACGCCCACAACGGTAGCATTACTTCCATGCTGACCTTAAGTTTCGTCACCGGTACCGAGCCGGGTAAGTGGTTCACCCGTTTCCGCGAACGCACCCGTCACGGCGGACTTGAGGCAATCGACACCGATGACGCCCTCGGGGAACTGTTGGCGGGTAACGCCGCCCTCGCCCTGACCCGCCTCCCCGACGCGCGTATCGACGACCGCTTCCACGTGGTTGAGCTCTACCGGGAAACACCGGGTGTGGCGTTCCCCAAGGATTATTTCCTCGCCGCCGCCGAGGGGGCTGTGGGCCCGGAGGAGCTGACCGGGGAGATCATCAACTGGGAGCCCCCCGCCTCCGGGGAGGTGGATGCCGGTGCGGTGCGGGACGCCCTGCAGATCGTGGCGGCGAATGTGGGCGTGGTGATCGCCCCCCGCCCACTGCTGAAGGTACTGAGTAGGAAACTGGTGGAACACCGTGACTATGCCGGTGCCCTGGAGACCCACATCGCGCTGGTGTGGAAACGGGATGCTGACTCCGACGCGATCCAGGACTTTGTGGGCATCGCCCGGGGCCGGACCATCAACTCCAGCCGACAGGTGGCCCCCAAGCGGTCAGCGCGGGAGAAAACCCTGGCCAAGCAGGCGCGCCGGGACTCAAATGGGGGTGGCAGGGGACGGTTGGTGAAGAAAAAACCGGCCCCCAAGCCCCGGAAACGTCGATAATTTGTGGGGTGGGTTACACCCGTGAATGTCTCGTTGCGGAGGTGGGCAAGAGTAGGGAAAATCAGGGCATGGCTGAGACCGACTTCATCATCCGACCGATCCGCGAGGTGGACTTCCCTCAGGTTCGGGCCATCTACGAGATGGGACTGGAAACCGGGCATGCGTCCTATGAACGCAAGGGCCCGACGTGGAAACAATTCACCCGCATGAAGATTATGGAAACCGTCTTCGTGGCCGCGGAGAAGAAGGATCCCGACTTCGTCCTGGGATGGGTGGCTGCAGCACCGGCATCAACCCGCGCGGTGTTCCACGGCGTGGTGGAGGATTCCATCTACATCCACCCGCAGGGGCAGGGACGCGGCGTGGGTGGCGCATTGTTGGACAAGCTCATCGAGGTCTGTCAGGACCTGCACAAATGGTCGATCCACTCCTGGATCTTCCCGGAGAACGTGGGATCCGCCAAGCTGCATGCCTCCCGGGGGTTTGAGAAGGTGGCCACCTTCCACCACCTGGCCAAGATGCCTTACGGGGAGATGGCCGGGGAATGGCGCGATACCGATGTCTGGGAGAAGCTGCTGCCCAAACCCGATATCAGGCCCTAGTGCTGCACTGTGAAACGGACCCTGTCACCGGGCCAGAGCTGGGCGCAGCGGTCAGCTGAGCGGGCTGTCAGCACAGCGATGACGGGATAACCACCGGTGACCGGATGATCCGGCCCGAAGATCACCGGGTGCCCACCGGGCGGCACCTGGATGGAACCACGAACCATACCCTCACTCTTGAGTTCGCCCTCGATGCGGCGGCTCAGGGGTTTTTCTGCATTCAGGCGGATGCCGATCCGGTTGGAGTCCGCCGACACCGTGAACCGCTGCCGGAAGAACCCGTCCAGGGCCTCGTCGGTGAACCACCGATCGCGTGGGCCCCGGATGACGGTGAGGGTTTCGGTCATCGAGGGGTGACGCCACACGGTGGGCAGTTGCCGTAGCACCGGCCACCACTGTTTATCCGCGATGTCCCGGGCGATGGTGAGCTGGTCGCCCTCCCGGATCGGGGGCGGGCCGAGTGCGGAGAGCAGGTCGGTGGCGGCGGAGCCGAGGACCTTGGGTACCTCGAAACCACCTCTGACAGCCAGGTAGGCGCGCATGCCGTGGTCTGCGTTCTCCAGGCGGACCAGGTCGCCGTCCTCCACCTCGAGGATGGTGTTGGTGGTGGCGTTCTTGGATCGTCCCCGCCGGTCGACCGCCATGACGGTGGCGGCGGTACCGGTGAACACGATGGTGGCGGGGGCGTGGACCTCCAGTTCGAAGGAACCGATGAGGATCTCGATGACCGTGGCATTGGGGTCGTTGCCCAGGAGATGGTTGGCCCGGGCGGCGGAGAGCCGGTCGAAGGAGCCGGAGGAACCGACCCCGGATCCGGCGAACCCGAAACGCCCCCGGTCCTGGAACAGTGCCTGCGGCCCGGGTGAGATGACGGTGAAACTCATGGGGTGACCTCCACGAAACGGACGGTGTCGCCGGCCTGCAGCAGGGAGGGCTGCCACCGGTCGACATCCCACATGGGGATGTCGGTGGTGCCGAGTAGCTGCCACCCACCCGGTGACGGCTGGGGATAGACAGCACTGAATTCGCCGGCGAGCGCCACCGAACCCGGGGGGATCTTGGTGCGGGGTTGATCCCTGCGGGGGATGTCCGGGAGGCGCCGGTCACCACGGGGGACCAGGTAGTAGAACCCGGGGGCGAAGCCGCCGAAGGCGGCGGTCCACACCGTCTCGGTGTGGGCCCGGATCAACCCGGCGACGGTGAGTCCCGCGAGTTCGGCAACCGCGGCGAGGTCCGGGCCGTCGTAAAGCACCGGGATCTCCACCGTCTCCCGGGTGACACCCCCGCCGGTGGAGGCGGGCAACAGGGTGATCGCGTCGAGGATCTCCACGAAGCGGGCCGGGCTGATCTGGCGGGTGTCCAGGGTGACCAGGAGGGTCTGCGCGGCCGGGATCATGTCGATGATGCCGGGCACCTGCTGGGCGGTCAGCACGCGGTGCAGCGACAGGACAGCATCCAGGACGGTGCCGCGGACGGCCTCGGCATCCTCACGCAGCAGGTCGATGAGCACCGCCTGATCCCCGCATGGTCTAGCGAGCACGACGCACCTCCACATCGTGGGCGCGCAGCGTGTCGATGATGGTGCGGACCAGCTCGAGGGCGGCGGGGTTGTCACCGTGGACACAGATGGAATCGGCGTGAACCGTGACCGGATCACCATCGATGGAGGTGATGGACCCGCCGGTGGCGAACGCCAGTGCCTGCCGGGCAGCCACCTGCGGATCGTGATGCACCGCCCCGGTCTGGGTCCGGGAGACCAGCCGCCCATCGGAGGTGTAGGCGCGGTCGGCGAAGGTCTCCTGGATGACGGTGAGCCCCTCGGAGATGGCCTGCTCGACGATGGGGGCACCCGAGAGGACCATCAGGGGCAGCTCGGGGTTGAGCTTCTTCATCGCCTCGATGACCGCGGCGGCCTGAGCCTCATCCACGGCGATACGGTTGTAGAGCGCACCGTGTGGTTTGACGTAGTCGACGGTGGCCCCGACGGTGGTGGCGGCGGCCTGGATCGCCCCGATCTGGTAGATCGTCTCGGCCACCAGTACCTCATGGTCGTATTCCATGGCGCGGCGCCCGAACCCGGTGAGGTCGTTGTAACCGATGTGGGCACCGATGCGCACATTCCGGGCCTTCGCGGCGACCACGGTCTTCAGCAGCACCGTGGCATCACCGGCGTGGAAACCACAGGCGATATTCGCGCTGGAGACCAGGTCCAGGACAGCCTCATCATTGCCCATGACCCAACTGCCGTAGCTCTCCCCGAGATCGCTGTTGAGATCGATGGAGTGTGGGGGATTCATGAGGTTAATCCTTTCATGGGGGATAGGTGAGAATGTGGATCAGTCGGGATCAACCGGCGGTGGATCAGCCGGTTGTGGTGAGCAGGTCGAAGACCCCGCCGAAGGAGACATAGGCCAGGAACCAGGCGATGGCCAGCCCGATGAGTCCGATGATGATCAACCAGAGCGGGTACCGGTACCCCTTCAGCAGATCCTTCTGACGGAAGATCGCGACATAGATCATCAGGGTGAAACCGATCGGCAGCACCAGACCGTTGAACGCACCGGCGAACACCAGGAGCAGGGCGGGGGCGGTGCCGAGGAAGACGAACACGGTGCAGGACAGCAGGATGAAGATGATGGTGACCCAGTTCTGCAGTCGACGGGTCTCGGGTTTGTTCTTCACCAGGAAGGTGGCAGACGTGTAGCTCGCGCCGATGACCGAGGAGATCGACGCCGCCCACAGCACGGCACCGAAGATACGCAGACCGGCCTCACCCGCGGCGTGCTGGAAGGCCTCCGCGGCGGGGTTGCCCTCGGTGGACAGGGTGATGCCCCCGGCGACCACGCCGAGCACCGCCAGGAACAGCACCACGCGCATGACACCGGTGATGAGGATGCCGGTGACCGAGGAGGTGGCCACGGCCCGGACGTTCTCCGGCCCGGTCTTGCCCGAATCCAGCATGCGGTGGGCGCCGGCGTAGGTGATGTAACCACCCACGGTGCCACCGACCAGGGTGGTGATGACCAACCAGTCGACGGTCTCCGGCAGGACGGTGTTGCGCAGTGCCTCCCCGACCGGGGGCTGGGAGACGAACGCGACGTAGATGGTCAGGATGATCATGATCGCCCCGAGGAACACCAGGAACTTGTCCAGGGCCGCGCCGAGGCGTTTGAACAGAAAGATCGCGATCGCGATGGCCGCGGTGATCACGCCGCCGATCTTGACGTCGAGACCGAGCAGCGCATTCAGCCCCAGGCCGCCACCGGCGATGTTGCCGATGTTGAACACCGCACCGCCGACGCAGACGAGCACCGCCAGCACCCAGCCCAGGCCCGGCAGGACGGTGTTGCCCAACTCCTGGGCACGCAGGCCGGAGACACCGACGACCCGCCACACATTCAGCTGGACGGCAATGTCGATGAGGATGGAGACCAGGATGGCAAACGCGAAGGCCGCACCCAGCTGGTTGGTGAACACGGCGGTCTGGGTGAGGAACCCGGGCCCGATGGCAGAGGTGGCCATCAGGAAGATCGCCCCCATCAGGGCGCTTCTCGACGTCGCCCCCACCGCCGCCTGTTTCAGCGTCGGGGCGGCGGCGCGCCGGGCGTCAGGGTGGGTTGCTGCGTGGGGGTCGGGGTGGGTCTCCGTGCTGGCACCGTCCACGTCCGGGGTGGTGCCGTGTGTGGTTGGGAGCGCATTATTCTTCTCGGACTTCGCGGGCACTGCCCCACCTACTCTCAGGATTGTTCAACAATGTGGGTGATATGGGTTTGAGTGTAGACCCCCTGTGGTTCACGACACAAGAGGGGTGGGGTTGATCTGGCCCCGTCATAGCGCCGACACCGCACCAATGGTGAAATACCATGGGGGCATGACCACGGCATTGGGAGTATCGACGCAGCTGGCCACAGAGATCATGGAACGCATTGACAGGGGAGAGGTGGCCCCCGGCACCCAGTTGCTGGAGATCCCGCTGGCTGAGGAGCTCGGGTGTTCCCGCAACACCCTGCGCGAGGCCTTCCGGATACTGGCCAGGGATGGCCTGGTGGACCACATCCCCAACCGGGGCGTGTTCGTCCACTCCTTCACCCACGAGGACGTGGCTGATCTCTACGCCTACCGCCTCTTCATCGAACCCGCCGTGATCCGTCAGGCCGAGCATTCCCCCCATCTGGATGACTGTCTTCTCCGCATGGAGGAGGCCTACCGGGCTGCGTGCGCGGCGGTGGAGGAGCAGGACTGGCACCGGGTGGGGATGTTCAACACCGCCTTCCACCAGGCACTGGTCGATATCGCCGGGGTGAGACGCCTGTCCGTGGATGCCCGCAAGGTCCTGGTGCTGGCCCGGATCGGCTTCATCTCCACCGGCGGCGGTCGGAAAACCCACGGGCCCTATGTGGAGAAGAACCGCCAGCTGCTCAACCTGATGAGGCAGCGCAGGTTCTCCGAGGCGGAGTCCTTTCTGCGCGGTTATCTCGAACACTCCCGGAACAACCTCCTCGAGCTGCTGCCCGCCGATGAAACGACCGCCACAAAAACCTACGGGTAAAAATGCACTAATATGGATAGCTCAGCTGCGATATCCTGCACTACGCTCCGATACCCTCCGCTACCCGGTGATGATGCACGGGGTGACCCCGTCGACACAGCAGGGCATGGGTTAGGATTTCCTGCAGGATCGTGTCAGAGAACGCCAGAGAAGGAGTCAGTATTCATGGCCTTCGGGTTTTTCGGACGACGTTTCAGAAAGAACCGCCGGGAGGAACCGGTGGAACATTCTGCTGCGCCGGAAAACACCCCTGATGACACCAATCCGGACTTCACCCCCGTTCCTGGCCGACGACCGGGAGACCCGGTGGAGCAGAAGGTCGAGCGGGATGGCAACGGCATCCTCACCCCGGCGGATTTCCTCCCCGACACTGACCTGCCCCAGCTCAACCGCTCCCGGGCGAACATGCTCCGCCGCGAACTGGAATACCGTTTCGCTCTGAAGGATGCCCAGATCACCATTGATGGTGCCTCCGCCATGGTGCACCGACCCGATGGTGGTGCAGCGCATGTCTCCCTGCGGACCCTGGCAATGAACGCCGCGGGCCTGGATGATCTGGGCCAGTTGCCCGAGCTGGTCGACAACTTCGTGCACGGCACCCTCGCCGATGCCACCCTGAGCACCCTGTCCACGGCGGATCTGTACAAGAGCCTGCGCCTGCGCCTGCTGCCCAACCCGGAGCAGGGCGACAGCATCCTGGAGACCAGCGATGGTGTGGAACGCCAGATCCGGGAGACATCCGTGCTGCGGGACTTCACCTCGGATACCTCCATCGCCCTGGTCCTGGACACCGAGCACGCCATCCGCATCCAACCCCTACATGAGCTGGAGGAGTTCGATTCCCTCGATGCCCTGGAACGGGCGGCCGATCGCAACACCTGGCAGGAACTGCTGGACGCGGATGTGGATGTCACCTACTTCAACAACGATGAAGGCGGTGAGGGCTCGGATTTCTGGGCGTTTGAATCCTCGTCCTACTACCTGGGCAGCTCGCCGCTGTTCCTCACGGATTTGTTGCACCGCTGGGCCCCGGACCTGGATCAGAGCAGGGGTGTGATCTTCGCCGTCCCGGACCGTGATCTCCTCATCGCCCGGCCTGTCACCACCGGTGAGAACCTCATGAACGGCATCACCTCCATGGTGCGCATCGCCATGCGTTTCGGTCTGGGCAACCCCACCTCGATCAGTCCCCGGCTGCACCTGCTGTATGACAACCAGATCAATACCTTCACCGACTACCGGATCATCGAACCCACCGAGGATGAGGAATGGGCCGTCCCCACCGCCGACGCCCCCCAGCCGGGGTCCATCGGTATTGAGGTCCGACCGGATGCCTACCTCATGGAGATGCTCCAGCAGGACGGGTTCGGGGACAGTTTCGATGATTTCGGCCCCCGTGACCTGGGGCCCGACGACTTCCGCTACTGACCACGGAGCCCATCAGCCACACCGGCAGGCCACTCAGGGACCAAACAGAAAAAAGGGGCAGGGCACCGAAGTGCCCTGCCCCTCCTCGTGGTGGCTAAACGCGTGTTTAGAACTTCTGCTTGCGGTCGGTGTTGGCCATCGCGAGAACGTCCAGACGCTTGTCCAGCTCCTCCTCGGTCAGCTTCTCACCGTCGACAAAGCCCATGTCGATGACGGTCTGGCGGATGGTCTTGCCCTCTGCCAGCGCAGCCTTGGCGACCTTCGCGGCGGCTTCGTAGCCGATTGCGGAGTTCAGCGGAGTGACAATGGACGGGGAGGACTCGGCCAGCTGCTTCATGTGCTCCTCGTTGGGAACAATGCCGTCAACCAGGCGGGTGGCGAACACGCGCGCGGTGTTGGCCAGCAGGCGGGCGGACTCAAGGACGTTGCGGGCCATCACGGGGATGAACACGTTGAGCTCGAACTGGCCCTGGCTGCCGGCGAAGGCGACAGCGGCGTCGTTGCCGATGACCTGGGCGGAGACCTGGGTGGCGGTCTCGCACAGGACGGGGTTGACCTTGCCCGGCATGATGGAGGAACCCGGCTGCAGGTCGGGCAGCTGGATCTCGCCGAGGCCGGTCAGCGGGCCGGAGCCCATGAGGCGGATGTCGTTGGCGATCTTGTAGAGGGAGACGGCGACAACGCGCATCGCGCCGGAGAACTCGACGAGGGCGTCGCGGTTGGCCTGTGCCTCGAAGTGGTTGGCTGCCTCCTGCAGCTGGGTGACGCCGGTGAGCTCGACGAGCTCGGCGACAACCTTGCCACCGAAGTCGGCGGAGGTGTTGATGCCGGTGCCGACGGCGGTACCACCGATGGCCAGCTCACCCAGACGTGGCAGGGTGGCCTCGATGCGCTCGATGCCGAGCTGGATCTGGCGTGCGTAGCCGCCGAACTCCTGGCCCAGGGTGACCGGGACGGCGTCCATGAGGTGGGTGCGGCCGGACTTGACCACGGAATCCCACTCGTTGGCCTTCTTGGCCAGGGACTCGTGCAGCACCTTCAGGCCCGGGATCAGGTCATTGACGGCTGCCTCGGTGGCGGCGACGTGGGTCGCGGTGGGGAAGGTGTCATTGGAGGACTGGCCCATGTTGACATCGTCGTTAGGGTGGACCTCGGTGCCGTTGGCCTTCGCGATGGAGGCGATGACCTCGTTGGTGTTCATGTTGGAGGAGGTGCCGGAACCGGTCTGGAAGACGTCGATCGGGAACTCGGCATCATGCTTGCCGGTGGCGATCTCCTTGCCGGCGGCGATGATGGCGTCGGCCTTGGCGGCATCCAGGGCACCGGAGTCCTTGTTCACCTGCGCGCAGGCTGCCTTCAGCAGGCCCATCGCGCGGATCTGTGCGGATTCCAGACCACGGCCAGAGATGGGGAAGTTCTCCACGGCACGCTGGGTCTGTGCACGCCACAGAGCCTGTGCGGGGACCTTCACTTCACCCATGGTGTCGTGTTCAATACGGAATTCCTGCTCGGTCATGAAATCACTCATTTCTAGCGTCGAGTTAAATATGGCTGGAGCCAAGCTTACCCGGCCGGTAAGTGATTCTCACCGGCATGTCAACGGAAAGTGGTCTGGGTCCACAACAATTATGGCGCACGCCGGTGTGGCCCGGTGGAATATGGTGTGGTAATTCACCGGCGGGGTGTCTCCACGGGGTGCCTGCCCACCGGATGCAACCAGGCCAGCCCGGAAACGACGCTAATATACACAGTGTGCACGGACCACCGAGGAGTAGACCATGACTGATCACCGCGGTGATGTTGAGACCGTTGATCCACAGGCGATGCCTGAGGATGAATTCCGGGACAGTTTGCGTCGGCTCCTGATGCGCAGCCTGGGGGTGGATGACCGCGGGGATTCGCTGGTGGCGCAGATCGCCGGTGATGTGGGTCTGCGGATCATCGAGGGCGAGCTGCTGCCCGGGGATGAGGTCAACTCCGTGGATCTGGCCAAGCAGTTCGGCACCAGCCGCACCCCGGTGCGTGAGGCGCTGTTGATGTTGGAGAAACACCGCATGGTTGAGGTGCCGGCGCGTCGTCGGCCGCGTGTGTCCGGTTTCCTCGATGTGCCGATCCGGGAGCTCTACCATGCGCGTGCGCTGCTGACCGGGTTCATGTCGGAGGCGGTGTGCCTCAACTGGCAGGGCGGTGACCTCGACCCGATGCGGGCCCAGGTGGACAATATGGGTGCAGCCTGGAGAAATGATGACGTCAATGCGTTCTTCTGGGCGAGTATCTCCTTCGGTGAGGCGGCCACGGAGATCGCCGGCAACAGCCTGATCGCCGGTTTCATCGATTCCATCGGCATGTCCAGTCTGCGTCTGCGGCGCAAATCCATGGCGCTGCCCGGGCGCATGGAGGAGTCCTACCAGGATCATGTGCGTCTGCTGCGTGCCTTCGAACGCCGTGACCGCCAGCTCGCCCGTGCCCTGTCGATGGGCATCATCCGGGACGCCTACCTGGCGTTGACGGGGGAGAGCCCCTCCACCTGGCAGTTCAGCTAGGGGGCTTGTCGACGAACAACCCAGCCCGTCCCCACAGAAGGGGACGGGCTGGGTTGTTGTGGCGGGGCAGGGGGATTAGTCCACCGCCATCTCCTGGCGCGGTGCGACGACGATGCCGGAGGCCAGCAGGTCGTCGATATCGGAGGAGGATTTACCCAGCACGGTGCGCAGGATGTTGGTGGTGTGCTCACCCAGCGCCGGTGGGAAGGAATCCGCCCCGCGGGGGTTGCGGGAGAGTTTGATGGGGTTGCCCAGGGTCTTCACGGAGGAGCCATTGCCGTCCTCCAGTTCCACAACCATCTCGCGGTGGAGCACCTGCGGGGATGCGAGGGCCAGGTCGAGGGTGTTGACCATGCCGACGGGGATGCCGGCCTTGTTGAACAGCTGGACCCATTCGGCGGTGTCGCGGGTGAGGAAGGCCGGTTCGATGATGGCCCACAGCTCCTCCTTGTGCTTGAGCCGGTCCCGGTTGAGGGTGAAGCGGGGGTCGTCGATAAGCTCCGGGTGGCCGAGCACCTCAGCCATGGCCTTCCACATGCGCTCGGTGTTGGCGGTGGTGACGATGTCGCGTCCGTCGCCGGCGGTGAACTGGCGGTAGGTGGGGATGGCGTCGTGGCCGCTGCCCTGGCGGCCCGGGACATCACCGGATTCCAGGTAGTAGGTGCCCTGGATCGGGGTGTTCATGCCGAACCGCATGACCACATCCAGGAACACGTTGATCACCATGTCCAGGGTGGCCGCCGCGCCCAGGGAGATGGAGAGCCGGATCAGGACTGTGACCGCGAGGTCGATG
Source organism: Corynebacterium efficiens YS-314 (assembly GCF_000011305.1). Classification (NCBI taxonomy): domain Bacteria; kingdom Bacillati; phylum Actinomycetota; class Actinomycetes; order Mycobacteriales; family Corynebacteriaceae; genus Corynebacterium; species Corynebacterium efficiens. Next base: position 1,129,638 of record NC_004369.1, read on the forward strand.
CCACGGATGAGTCCATTCGACCTCTCCGTCGTGGTGTTGTGAGTGGTACTCATGTCAATCCTTACGCAGTGAGTGCTGGTGTTGTGTGGTCAGGGCGTTACGGGAGCTCGTTGAAGATCTCCTCGTTGAGCCTGTCGGCCCACGTCTGGAGATCTACGGACTCATCCCCCAGGGCGGTGGCCCATTCCTGGTGGTTGGCATTAACCGCCGTCATACCCCAGCTCCTCGAGGATGCCGACCCACTTCTCGCACAGCTGCTCGTACTCGGTGACCGCGGCCTCCGAGTCGGAGACCACAGCCGGTGGGTTGTCGATCATGTTCTGGCGCACGCCCTCGAAGTGGGTATCCAGTGCCTGCTGGAGATCCGCCTCAGGAGTGATGTAGTTCAGGGACATGGAGTCCTGCTCCTGGTGGAAACGCTTCTGCTCATCGAAGTAGCCGGTGTAGTAGATCTTGAGGAACTCCGCACGGTTGTCATCGAACGCGGCCTTCTGCTCCGGGGTGAGGGATTCCATGAAGTCAGTGGAGGAGGCCAGTGAGATGGAACTCCACCCGGGGAAGTCAACCTTGGTGAAGTTCTTGCCGATCTCCCACAGGCCCAGGCCGGTCATGTCCGGTTCGCCGCCGACGAAGCAGTCGACCACGCCACGCTCAAAACCTTCGTAGATCTCGGCGCCGGACAGGGTCACCGGAGTCATGCCGAGCGCGGTGACGGCGTCGGAGTAGAGCTCGCCGCCGACACGGACGCGCTTACCCTGGGCATCGGCGAGTGATTCCACGGGATCCTTGCACAGCAGCTGGTAGTTGTCGTGGTTCTGGAAACGGGGGAGCAGGGGATAGATACCCTGGCTCTCCAGCTCCTCGGAGATCTCCGGGTGGTTGTAGGACCACTCGATCAGGGCGGCCGCATTGGCGAGCAGGCCGACGACGGGCCGTTCATCACCGCCGTACCCCATCTGGGATGCCCAGGCATCAATCGGGAAGGAGGCCGGGGTGTAGGCCATACCCAGGTAACCCAGGTCGATGACACCCCCGGTGAGGCTGGTGGCCACCTCCGGCTGCTTGACCAGGGAATCGGCGAAGAAGTTCTCGAAGGTCAGTTCACCGTTGGAATCCTCGGTGACCACGTCACCAAACTGGGTCATCGCGGTGCTCATCATGTGGTCGGGACCGTAGGGCGGATTCGCCTTGACCACGATGCTCTCGCCAGCGGCGGGTGACCCTTCGACAGCCTGGCTGCCCTCGTTGAGGCCGCCGCCCCCACAGGCGGTCAGGGTCAGTGCGGAGACGGAGAGCACGGCCGCGGTGGACAGGAGACCACGGTTGGAACGACCGGGACGGGCAGCCGACTTGGAACCAGAAAGCATGGTATTTCCCCGTTGGGTAAGTGAACCGAAATCAGTAGGTGTCGACAGTTTGGAATTGTGACGCGGTTCACGCAAGTGGTTTGGTTCACTTTGGAAGTGTTTTGTCACCCCCATCTCTCCATGGGGAAACGGGGTGCGGTTAGCGATCCATTCTTTTTGATTCTAGGGAGATTAACTCCAGGTTAAACCTATCAGTGCAGTTTAATTGCGCCTTGGCGGTGCCGTATGCCGCCTGGGAACCGTTCCGGGTCCGGTGAAACCCCACCTTTTTCTTGGTGTCCGCTCACATTCATGGAAGGAATATGCCCCATCCGGGCTCTTTGGAGGCGCAGACGCTCCTGGGAGTTCGGGGGTGGAGGAATAAGCTCTAGCCCACGGGGGTCTCTCTCCGACCCTTAGGGTCGACAGATTGGCGCTGTAATTCGGTGGGTGAACAACCCATTAACCGACCCGATACACCCTTCCCGCCGCATAGGAGGGCAGGAAAGGGGGGCTGGTTGTCAGACGGAACCGCGGGCACTCTGGTTGGGGGAGGGGTTCGTCGTCAAGCATCCACCGGCAGGGCGCCCACCTGCGGGGTGTCAGCCGGTGGGTGCCCGTACGCCCGGAATCTACACGGTGTAGTCGACGACGGAGTATTCCTGCAGCTTGGACAGCTGGTGTACGGACTCGATGTGGCGGATGGTGCCGGACTTGGAACGCATGACCAGGGAACGGGTGGTCGCACCGTTGGCGCGGTAGGACACGCCACGGAGCATGTCGCCGTTGGTCAGGCCGGTGGCCACGAAGTAGCAGTTGTCGGAGGTGACCAGGTCGTTGGTGTGCAGGACGCGGTCCAGCTCCAGGCCTGCGTCCAGTGCCTTGCGACGCTCGAAGTCATTCATCGGTGCCAGGATGCCCTGGATCTCGCCGCCCATGCATTTCATGGCGCAGGCGGTGATGATGCCCTCCGGGGTGCCACCGGTACCCATCATGATGTCCACGGAGTTGGTGTCCTGGGCGGCTGCCACGGCACCGGCGACGTCACCGTCGGAGATGAGGCGGACCTTGGCGCCGGCGCGACGGATGTCGGCGATGAGGTCGGTGTGGCGGGGGCGGTCGAGGACCACGACGGTGACATCGGAGGCGCTGATGCCCTTGGCCTTGGCCACCGCGTTGATATTGTGTGCGACAGGGGCCTCGATGTCGACCTTGCCGGCGGCTTCGCGGCCGACGGCGAGCTTCTTCATGTAGAACACGGCGGACGGGTCATACATGGAGCCACGCTCTGAGGCGGCCAGGACGGTGATGGCATTGGGGCGACCCTCGGCCATCAGGGTGGTGCCGTCCACCGGGTCAACCGCGATGTCGACCTCGGGGCCGAAACCGGTGCCCACCTCTTCACCGTTGTAGAGCATCGGGGCTTCGTCCTTCTCGCCCTCACCGATGACGATGACACCCTTCATGCTGACCGAGTTGATGAGCTGACGCATGGCATCCACAGCGGCGCCGTCGCCCTCGTTCTTCATGCCACGGCCAACCCAGCGTCCGGCTGCCAGTGCTGCGGCCTCCGTAACACGGACCAGTTCCATGGCCAGGTTACGGTCCGGTTGCTCGGGGTGAAGTGCGTTCATAGTGGGGGCCTCCTGAAGCCGGTGAAAAACATTGAAGATCTTTTGACGATAGCGACGATAGCGGAGTGAACAACCCGGTCCCGGACGTGACACAGGCGTGGGAAACGCCGGTGATCTCATCCCGGGGGTGGGTACGCCTCTATTGTGGGGCACGGATCCCACCCATGCTGGGTTGACCCGTGACCTTCCCTATTCTTGCACCTTTTCAGGTGTCTGTTTGGTTTTACCGCACCCGAAAGAGGGAGGAGGGTATTTTTCGTGCCATACTATGCGGGTGGCTGACAATCGACCGAGAATCTTTCAGGGAAGCAGGGACATCGTGTTGTCCCTCATCGTCACCGGCATCGTGATGGTGGGTGCGGTGGGTTTCACCGGCATGTGCACCTACAACCCGGGCGCCCCGGAACAGGGCCAGGCCCCGGAGGTCGATGCCTCCACGTTCATCTCCATGGAGGCGCGCGGCATGGACTTCGCGGTCCGTGAACCGGTCACCCCTCAGGGGTGGGTGACCAACTCGGCGCGTCGTGCCGTCGTCGATGACACCCCCGCGCCGGTGATCGGTTATGTCACCGCCGATACCGGTTTCATCCAGCTCACCCAGACCGGTGAGACCGTCCAGGATGCCGTGGAGGGGTACGACGGCAGCTGGCGTGATTTCTCCGAGTCCTATGATCTGCAGGGCCGCACCGTGGAGATCTACACCTCCAGGCAGAGTGATGTGCGTGATCTCCGGGTGATGGACCTCAACGACGCCCGGATCCTGGTGTCCGGTGCCGCCACCGACGAGGAGTTCAACGAACTGTTGTCTGCGGTCATCGACGCTGAGCCACTCGCCTCACCGTAAAACGCTTATCGACGCCCACCCGCCCCCGTGCCCACGGTGGGGCGGGGGGCTTCAGGCCGGCTGGTTGCCCAGCGCCTGTTCCACCCGTTTGGAGGCGCCGGCGAGGTGTTCCTCGCATCGGCGTGCCAGTGACTCGCCGCGTTCCCAGTACCTCAGGGATTCATCCAGGCCCATCTGGCCGAGCTCGAGGATCTTGACGATCTCCACCAGCTCATCACGGGCCTGCTCATAGGACAGGGACTCAACGGGCTCGAACTCGTAGTTTCCGGCGCCGGATCCGATGACATCGGGGTTGGTCATGGTGGTGTTGCTCCTTGCACTTCGGGGTTTTTGTTAAGGGGTTAATCGGATTTCTGGGTGTTCATGGCCGCGGCGGTGATGGCACCGTCCGCCACACGGATACGCAGCTGGCTGCCCGGTGGGGTCTGCTCGATGGTGGTGACCACCTGGGGTGGGGTGCCGTCGCGGGGAACCACCTGCACCACGGAATAACCACGGGCCAGGGTGGCGGACGGGCCCAGGGCGGACACCTGCGCACGCAGGGAGGCGACCAGGGACTGTTCGGTTCGCAGCATGTGGTTGACATCGCGACGCAACAGCGACACCGCCCGCTCAACCTCCTCGCGACGGCGCACGATCGGGGTCATCGGATCGGCCAGCACCGGTCGGGTTCGGATGGAGGCCAGGGCCTGTTGTTCCCGCGCCACCCAGCCCCGCAGTGCTGCGGCTCCGCGGTCGCGCAGCTGGCGGATGAGCAGCCGTTCCTCATTGACATCCGGCACGACGCGTTTGGCCGCATCGGTGGGGGTGGCGGCCCGCAGGTCGGCCACATTATCCAGGATGGGGGTGTCCGGTTCATGCCCGATCGCCGAGACCACCGGTGTCTGCGCCGCGGCCACCGCCCGCTGCAGGGCCTCCTCGGAAAACGGCAGCAGATCTTCCACCGATCCGCCACCGCGGGCGATGATGATGACATCCACGCCCGGATCCTGATCGAGCTCGCCCAGGGCGGCGATGATCTCCGGGACCGCCGAGGCGCCCTGCACGGCGGTGTTGATCACCTTGAACTGCACCTCGGGCCACCGGTCACGGGCCACACTGAGGACATCCCGTTCCGCAGCCGAACCACGCCCGGTGATCAGGCCGACACATTTCGGCAGGAACGGCAGGCGTTTCTTACGCGCCGGATCGAACAGGCCCTCGGCAGCCAGCTGCCTGCGCAGCTCCTCGATGCGGGCCAGCAACTGACCGATGCCCACCGGGCGGATGTCGGTGACCCACAGTGAGAAGGAACCACGCCCGGCGTAGAAGGCGGGCTTGCCGTAGACGATGACCCGGTCCCCGTCCTTCAGCGGGGTGGGGCGGTTGCGGATGATCTCGGTGGGGCAGGTCAGCTGCACCGAGACCTCCTGTTCCACATCACGCAGGGTGAGGTAGGACAGCTTCCAGTTCGGTTTGACGTTGATCTGGGCGAGTTGTCCCTCCACCCACAGGTGGCCGAGACGCTCGATCCAGTTCTTCACCTGATTGTTGACATCACGAACCGGCCAGGGAGTATCCGGGGTTGATTTTGCAGACGGCACGGGTGTGTGACGCTCCTTATTCCATCGGCCTGTGGTGAGGTTCCCCGCTGAAGACAACAACCAGCAGGGAGGTACGGGTTCCCAGTCTAGGTGTTTGGCCAAAGGTTGGATACGCTGGGAGCCATGAGCTCATCTGTATCCAGCCCCAGCCCTGAAACCGGAAAGAAGATCCTGCTTGCCGCCCCACGCGGATACTGTGCCGGTGTTGACCGCGCGGTGGAAACCGTGGAACGTGCACTCGAGGAATACGGTGCCCCGATCTATGTGCGCAAGGAGATTGTGCATAACCGTTATGTGGTGGACACCCTCGCCGAAAAGGGTGTCATCTTCGTCGAGGAGGCCTCTGAGGCTCCGGAGGGTGCCCATATGGTGTTCTCCGCCCACGGCGTCAGCCCCGCCGTCAAGGAGGAGGCCGCGGCCAAGAACCTGCAGGCTATCGATGCCGCCTGCCCGCTGGTGACCAAGGTACACAATGAGGTCAAGCGTTTTGACAAGCAGGGTTTCCACATCCTGTTCATCGGCCACGAGGGCCATGAGGAGGTGGAGGGCACCATGGGGCATTCCCTGGACCGCACCCACCTGGTGGACGGCATCGAGAGCATTCCCGGCCTGCCGGCGTTCCTCGCCGATGAGCCGAACCTCATCTGGTTGTCCCAGACCACCCTGTCGGTGGATGAGACCATGGAGATCGTCCGTGAGCTCAAGAAGGTCTACCCCCAGCTGCAGGACCCGCCGTCCGATGACATCTGTTATGCCACCCAGAACCGTCAGGTTGCCGTCAAGGCCATCGCAGAGCGCTGCGATCTGATGATTGTGGTCGGTTCCACCAACTCCTCGAACTCGGTGCGTCTGGTCGAGGTCGCCCTGCAGGCCGGCGCGAAGAACGCCTACCTGGTTGATTACGCCCACCAGATCGACGAGGCCTGGCTGGACGGTGTGCAGACCATCGGTATCTCCTCCGGTGCGTCCGTCCCGGAGATCCTGGTCACCGGTGTCCTGGAGCGCCTGGCGGGTTACGGTTTCGATGATGTGGAGGAGGTCACCACGGCCGCCGAGAAGATCGTCTTCGCACTGCCGCGTGTACTGCGCCCGGCGCGCTAGACCTGGTTGCTGAAAGAGCCCGGGGGGTCACCCCCGGGCTCTTTGTCAGTTGTACAGGTCATCATCCAGCGATGGGCGCCGTCGTGGTGGGATGGGTGGGGGAGCTTGTCGACGCTCCACCTGCCCCGCCCGTGGCATCTCCCGCTGGATCTTCTCCACCGGTCGGGATAACTCACGACGCCGCTCCTGGTTCCGGCGGATCAGCTCATCCACGGTGACCTGGCGGCTGGTCAGATCCTGGTTAGCGGAGGACCTGCGCGACCGGGCCCGGGACGCCTGCGCCCGTGCCCGGCTGGCCTCGGTGGCATTGGTGCGGTCGGCCTCCCGCTGGGCCTTCCGGGCCTGCTCACCGGTCAGCTGCAGATGCTGCTGACTACGCCGGAGGAGCTTGATGCGGACCACACCGATGACGGTGGCGAGGATGGTCACCATGATCAGGGTGGGGAACATCTCAGCCAGGGGATAGATGGCGGTGAGAACCGCCGTGGTGGACAATCCCTGCCCACCGGAGATGCCCTGCTGGGCCACCAGCCACGAAGTCAGTGGGGTCATGATGCCGAACAGCAGGGGCATGGAGGCCACGGTGATAAACAGTCCCCGGGCCTCGATCAGCAGGGTGACGGCGAGACTGCAGATGATGAAGAGCAGCTGGTAGGGCAGTCCGATGGTGCCGAACAGCAGGCTCACGAGCAGCCCCGTCACCAGCGACGCCAGAACCACGGCGGGGCCGGACCATGTGGGCAGACCCACGAAGGGGGTCTGCTGGTCCGGTCTTGATCTTCTCCTCGGCGCTGCTGATCCATGTGACACGAGTGATTACTCTACCGGTCCCGGCACGGAAAACAGGACTCCACCACCCGGTTCAGGGCAGTGAAGATCCCGGTGCGGGGGATCCGGGGTGGTGGGGTGGGGCGTCGATAAGCGTCACGGTGACCCGCGCGCCTACTTCCGGCGGCGCATCAGGTCGAGCGCCCGGGCGGTGAGTTTCCTACCCTGGGAGAGGCGTTTCTTCAACATGGCGCGGCGCAGCTCGTTGACATCCGTGGTGGGTTCCTCCACCAGTACGGCGGCCAGGTCGTCGGGTTCTGCCACCGTGTCCACGGGCTTCTGGTCGGGAAGGGCATTGCGGTAGTAATCCCGGCGCAGTTGTGCACCGCGTTCGGTGACGCTGCGCCCGGCCAGGCGTCCGTAGGGGGTGGCGTAGGTGAGATCGCGGTAGTTCTTCTCCCCGGCCTGGACAGAGATGACCTCCTGGAAGTAGCGGAACGCCACCGCGATCATCGCGGCAACCGGTACCGCCAGGAACGCACCGATGATGCCGAACAGGGTGCCGCCCACCGTCACCGACAGCAGGACGATCACCGGGTGCAGATTCATGGCCTTGGACTGCAGGATGGGGGAGAGGATATTGCCCTCCAGCTGCTGGACAGCCACCACGATGATCAGCACGATCACCGCCTCGGTGAACCCGAGGGAGACCAGGGCGACAATGACAGCCAGCGCACCCGCGGTGAAGGCACCGACGATGGGGATGAACCCGGCGACAAAGGTGATCACCGACAGTGCGAAGGCCATGGGCACCCCGACGATGACCAGGCCGATGCCGATGAAGACGGCATCCACCGCGGACACGATCGCCTGCGCCCGGATGAACCCGGCCAGTGTGTTCCACGCACGGGTCAACAGTTCGGTCAGGTGCCAGCCGGAGGTCTCCCCCACGGCCTGACGGCCCCAGGACAGGAACCTGTCGCCATCCTTGAGGAAGAAGAAGGTGAGCACGAGCACCACACCGAGGGTGATGATCACGCTGGTGGCCATACCCAGACCGGAGAAGATCTCCCCGGCGATCGTGCCCGCCTGGTTCTGCAGCCATCCGACGACCTCGTTGAAGAAGTTGTCCACGTCATTGGCATCCAGGTTGAAGGGGTCACCCTGCAACCACAACTGCACGCTGAGGATGCCGTCGAAGACCTGGTAGTACAGCGTCTGGGACTGCCGGGCGATGCTGGGGGCGATCAACCAGAACACGCCTGCGATGGCGGCGAAGAAGATGATGATGGTGGTCACCGCGGCCAGGGCCGGCGGGAATTTCAGTTTCCGCAGCCACATGTTCGGGGTGGAGAGCACCGTGCACACGATCAGGGCGAGGATCACCGGCAACACACCCCGCCACAGCTGGCCCAGGATCAACCAACCGACATACGCGGCCACGGCGATGAACAGGATGCGCAGGCTCCATACAGAGACCCGCCGCACACTGTCCCCGATCACCACTGACCGGTCGATGCGGGCGGGGTAGTCGATGTTCCCCGGGGAGTCCCCACGGGAATCCTTCAGGTCATCCAGGTCATCCATGTTATTGCCCACAAAGGCATCGAGTCGTTCTGGGAAATCTTCCGTCCTTGCCACGGTTTCCCATTCTGCCCCGAAACAGTGTCCGTGGCATAAGACACCCCCGTATGACCTACTGGGATGGTGCCCGGCCGAGCTCCTGCCCGATCAAAACGGTGTCGGTGGCATAGGGAGAGGTGCCGAAGGCGCCGGTGCGCTCATCTGGTTCCCTGCGCAGGGCGAGGGCGCTGACCACCAGTCCACCCCAGATGATGACGATGAACAGGATCATCATGATAATTGCCGGTGTGCTCATGGTGTTGTTCTTCCTTCCGGGGTGGTGTTGGTGATCACGGGGACCGCCAGGGCGTTCTCGGTGGGGTCGAAAGGCTCGAAGTCCGCGTCGGAGCCCCAACGACGCGGGCGGTGGTAGGCCCGCCTGAATTCCGGCAGAACACCAAAATCCGAACCGGGGGGACCATCGACACTGAGGTGGCTGGGCCATGGCACCAGCGGGGCGATGATGGCCACCACCACGATGATGGCGAGGACCGCCCAGCCGAACAGTGCCACCTGCAGTTCGGAGTAACCCCCGTAGGGTTCCTGGGACAGGGTGATCAGTTCCTGAATGAGGGTGAACCCCAGCACCAGGGTGGTGATGTTGACCACGCAGATGCGCCAGAGGGTGTTGACGCGGAAGGAGGACACCGAGTTCAGGTGCATGGAGAACTCATCGATGCGGCGCAGCACCCAGTCGACAACAATGACCACGATCAGGGCGATGGCGACGATGCCCACGTTGTTGGTGAACTTGTCCATGATGTCCAGGGTTGCCAGACCGGAGGTTGTGGAAAACAGCATCAGGGACAGAATCGCCATGACCACCCCCACACTGACGGCCGCGGTCTTGCGCTGTAGGTCGAATTTGTCCTTGACAGCGGAGACCACCACCTCCAGTAGTGAGAACAACGAGGTGAAACCGGCGAGGAAGAGGGAGGCGAAGAACAGGAACCCGAACAGCCCACCCAGGGGCATCTGGTTGATGATGGCAGGGAACGCCACGAATGCCAGGCCGATACCGGAGGTGGCCACCTCATCGACCGCCACGTTGGCCTGCACCGCCATGAAACCGAGTGCCGCGAAGACACCGATGCCGGCGAGCACCTCAAAGGAGGAGTTGGCGAAACCGGTGACCAGACCGGTGCCGGTCAGGTTGGTGCGGGGCTTCAGGTAGGAGGAGTAGGTGAGCATGATGCCGAAACCGACCGACAGGGAGAAGAAGATCTGCCCATAGGCTGCAACCCACACCGTCGGGTTGGTCAGTGCACTCCAGTCCGGGGTGAACAGGGCATCCAGGCCGACCTCCGCACCGGGCAGGAACACCGCGCGGATACAGACGATGAGGAAGGTGATGACCAGGATCGGCATGAAGATCATCGACACCTTGCCGATGCCCTTGTCCACGCCGACCGCCAGCACGATGATGGCCAGTAACCATACGAAGAACAGGGCGAGCGCGATCTGCGGGACGATATCCAGGGAGAAGGCTGACTCAGCGTCGAATTGCAGGAAGTCACTGAAGAAGTAGGTGTCCGGGTCATCACCCCAGGCCTGGGTGAGAGACTTGATGGCATACAGGCCGGCCCAGCCGATGATCACGGCATAGTAGATCGTGATGAAGAAGGCGATGCCCACCTGGATCCAGCCGAGGGGTTCGGTGCGCTTCTTGAACCGCCGGAACACCAGGGGGGCACTGCCGCGGTAGCGGTGGCCGAGCGCGAAATCCAGGAACAGCAGCGGGATACCCGCCGTCAGGAGTGCGATCAGGTAGGGGATGAGGAAGGCGCCACCACCGTTGTCGTAGGCAACGTAGGGGAATCGCCAGATATTGCCCAGGCCGACGGCCGAACCGATGGCCGCGAGCATGAACACATAACGTGAGGAGAAGACTTCGCGGCGCTGTGGGCCAGTGGTGGAGGAGGGAGTGGACGCAGGGGAGGGCGAAGACATCGTTGAAGCTCCTTCAATGTGAGGAGTAACAAGGGGAGGTGGTCGCCGGGCAACCCATGGGGGTAGGTATGGGATGCCTGACACCGATCTACGGATGTGCGATGAAAGTACCACAGTAAAGTGACCTAGACTACAGATTGGACTTCTTTCCAGACACGCCCCCACCCATTCGGAAGGGTATCCACCCATGGACACCGCACTGTTTGATTCCCACCTCCACATCATCGACCCGGGCTTCCCGCTGGTGGAGAACAACGGTTATCTCCCTCCGACCTTCACCGTGGGGGACTACGGCACCCGGGTGGCCGGTTTGAACGTGCTCGGCGGGGCGGTGGTCTCCGGGTCCTTCCAGGCATTCGACCAGTCCTACCTGCGCGATGCTTTACGACGCCTGGGCCCCCGTTTCGTCGGCGTCACCCAGATACCCGCCACCACCTCCGATGAGCGGATCCTTGAACTGCATGCCATGGGTGTGCGGGCCGTCCGCGTCAACCTGGCCCGGGGAGGTTCCGCTGAGGCGGGCGACCTGGACCGTCTGGCGCGCCGGGTCCACGAGGTGGCCGGGTGGCACACGGAACTCTATGTCACTGAGCTGGCTCCGGTGGCGGAGGTGGTGCGTGGGCTCCCGGCGGTGAGCATCGACCACCTGGGCATGCGGTCGGAGAACCTGCCGGTGCTGCTTGATCTGGTGGATGAGGGTGTCATGGTCAAGGCCACCGGGTTCGGGCGGGTGGATCTGGATCCGGTGGCGGCGATGCGGGCCATCGTGGGTGTCAACCCCGGGGCGTTGATGGTGGGGACGGATCTGCCGTCGACACGCGCCCGTCGGCCCTTTGCCGACGCCGACCTCGAGCTCGCGGCCGAGGCGGTGGGGGCGGAGAACCTCGAGGCGGTTTTCCACGGCAACGCCGAGGCCCTCTACCTGGGTGGGCACAACACTTGATAGGATGACTGCCCGTGAGCCTTACTCTTGGAATTGTCGGCCTGCCCAATGTTGGCAAGTCCACCCTCTTTAATGCCCTGACCCGTAACGATGTGCTGGCCGCGAACTACCCCTTCGCCACCATCGAACCGAACATCGGGTTGGTTGAACTGCCCGATGACCGCCTGCCCCGCCTGGCGGAGATCTTCGGTTCCGAGCGCATCCTGCCTGCCACCGTGTCCTTCGTGGACATCGCCGGCATCGTCAAGGGCGCCTCCGAGGGCGAGGGCATGGGCAACGCCTTCCTGGCCAATATCCGCGAGGCGGACGCCATCTGCCAGGTGGTCCGTGCCTTCAGTGATGACAATGTCATCCACGTCGACGGCCGCGTCGACCCGGCCAATGACATCTCCGTGATCAACACCGAGCTGATCCTGGCTGACCTGCAGACCATCGAAAAGGCCATCCCGCGCCTGGAGAAGGAATCCCGCAAGGACAAGTCCCTGGTGGAGACCCTCGATGAGGTGAAGAAGGCCCAGGCCATCCTCGAGGATGACCGCACGCTGTTCTCCGCAGCGAAGAACGGTGAGGTCGACCTGACGCTCATCCGCGACCTGCACCTGATGACCGCCAAGCCCTTCCTCTATGTCTTCAACTCCGACGAGGAGGTGCTGACCGACGAGGCAAAGAAGGAAGAACTCCGCGCACTCGTGGCACCGGCGGACTGCGTCTTCCTGGACGCCCAGACCGAGACCGAACTGCTCGAACTGGACGAGGAGGAGGCAGCCGAGCTGCTCGAATCCGTCGGCCAGACCGAACCCGGCCTGCACTCCCTGGCCCGCGCCGGTTTCGAGACCCTCGGCCTGCAGACCTACCTCACCGCAGGACCGAAGGAAACCCGCGCCTGGACCATCCGCAAGGGCGACACCGCGCCCCAGGCGGCAGGTGTCATCCACACCGACTTCGAACGCGGCTTCATCAAGGCCGAGATCGTCTCCTTCGACGACCTCGAGGCAGCCGGTTCCATGGCCGAGGCCAAGGCCCAGGGCAAGGTCCGCCAGGAGGGCAAGGACTACGTCATGGCCGATGGCGACGTGGTGGAGTTCAAGTTCAACGTTTAGGGTCAACGGTCGGGCACGGGATTTCCGGTGGTGTTCACCTGTCGTTGACCTGTGTGCGCTACCGTCGGCTGCGTGGAAACTAATGTCACGTCACGGACGCTGGATGAAATCCAGGATCTCTATGGAAGCCAGGGCCTTTCGTCGCTGTTCGAGCGCCTGAAACCGCATGCCCGGCAGGCGATTGCCCTGGAACACCGACCAATGTCGGACTCGAGCGTGCAGGTGGGCGGCTCGCGTCTCGGCGGTCTTCCCGACTTACCCCGGGGCCAGGACTGGTTCCTCAACTCCTCGACCGGGGCGCCACTGAACTTTGTCGCGCAGATCAACCTGGCCGAGGTTGCCGCGGTGACGGACAGCCCGCTTCCCGCCCGCTTCCCGCCCGCGAAATGCTGTTCTTCTTCTATGACGCCGAGGCCTTCGGGTGGGGTTTCGAGCCAGAGGACCGTCACGGGCAGCGGGTGTTCTTCTTCGACGGGCCGATGGAGGAACTGACACCGACACCGGCCCCCACGGGCATCGACGTGTATGAGCCGAGGAGTCTGACCTTCGTTGCCGCCACGGAACTGCCGGATGTGACGAGCGATCTCGTCGATCCCGACCTCGACGATGATGAGTACGACACCTATCTGGATCTCGTCGAGAATCATGAGCTGAGCCTGGACACCAAACTGTTGGGCCACTCGAATAATGTCCAGGAGGGCATGGAGCTGACCTGCGAACTCGCCAGTCGGGGGATATCCGCGGGCACGTCAGAGAGCCGTCGCGACGTAGGGGCGGAGGTCCGCGAAGGCGCGCGTCACTGGAGGCTGCTGCTGCAGGTGGACAGCGACGACCACACTGGCATGACGTGGGGTGCAAATGAAGGGTGCCTCTACTTCTGGATCAGGGAGGACGACCTCGCACACGGACGCTTTGAGCGTTCCTGGCAGACCCTGCAGACTTAAACACCCGGGAACGCTTCCGGGCCCCGGTTGCCCGCTGAGCCGTTATGGTGGGGGACACGTAAGAGCAAAAGTAGCTCTGTCCATCCCCTGAACAGGAGGTTTTCAGTCATGAGCTTCAATGTCTACCTTTCCGGCGAGATCCACACCGACTGGCGCGAGGAGATCCAGCGCGGCGCCGAGGCCGCCGGCCTGGACGTGGTTTTCACCGCACCCGTGACCGACCACCCGGCCAGTGATGCCGCAGGTGACCACCTCGGTGAGACCCCCAGCGACTTCTGGCGTGATCACCAGTCCGCCAAGGTCAACGCCATTCGCACCCGGACCCTCATCGAGAAGGCCGATTTAGTGGTGGTGCGCTTCGGTGACAAGTACAAGCAGTGGAACGCCGCCTTCGACGCTGGGTACTGCGCCGCGCTGGGTAAGCCCTACGTGACGCTTCACGACGCCGACCTCATCCACCCGCTCAAGGAAGTCGATGCGGAGGCGCAGGGTTGGTGCCAGACCACCGACCAGGTGGTGGAGACCCTGCGCTACGTGCTCAAGGCTTAAACCTCAGTCTCCCCATTAAGTGCCCCTGACGTGCTGTTTTCCTGATACGATGGCGCATCGAAGTGGAATTGTGTAGAGAGAAAAACAGAGGAGAACACTGTGGATCTGAGCATGGACAAGGGCAACGAGTTTGTTGAGGCAACGCAGTCACCGGAAGGTGCCGCCGCCTGGAAGCAGCAGTTGGATGAGTTCGCGCCGGGTTCCTCGGACTGGGTTGTCGGGGCGGTGTTCGGTGGCACCTATCAGCGTGAGGGCCTGGAACTGCGGGACCGTCAGATGCTGAACATGGCCGCCCTCGCCGCCATGGGTGGGGTGGAACCACAGCTGACCGGCCACATCAAGACCGCCGTGGATGTTGCCGGCATGAGCAGGGAAGAGGTGGCGGAATGCTTCGTCCACCTGATGCCCTATATCGGTGTGCCGAAGACCCTGGCTGCCATGCGCTGCATGAAGGCCGCCTTCGAGGGGGAGGCCTGATTAGGCGCCTCCGGTAGAGCCTCCTCGGCTGATGGGGGTTTCGTCGACAAGCAGCACCACGAGGGTGCTGCCACCGAGACGGCCCGTCCCAGCTGCACATTTGCGGACGGGGACTCCCCGGTACCGTATTGCTTGATTTCGGTAGTATCGGCGAAATATTCGAGCCCGCACAAGCATGTACGGCGATTGCGGTGACGCGCGCCGAGGAGGTACCCATGGTTGATCCTGATTCTCCCAGTGGACTTGAGCCCGGCATTTCCGCCGTGCTTTTCGACATGGACGGGGTGGTCACCAACACCGCCCTGATCCATGCGACCGCCTGGAAATCCCTGTTCGATGATGTCATCGCGGACAGGGCACCCGAGCAGGAACTGTTCAACAAGGAGACGGATTACCGCGCCTACGTGGATGGGCTCTCCCGTGAGGACGGGGTCCGTTCATTCCTGGCCTCACGGGGCGTCGACATCCCTGAGGGGAGTGCGGAGGATGGCCCGGACGAGGTCACCATCCACGGGCTGGCGGCCCGGAAGCAGGGGTACTTCGATGAGGCACTTGACCGGCAGGGTGTGGAGGTATTCCCCGACACGCTGCAGCTGCTGAAGCGGTTGAAAAAGGAGGGCATCCCCGCTGCACTGGTCACCTCCAGCCGCAACAGCGGTCCGATCCTGGACACCGCGGGTATCACCGATCTCTTCGCCACCCGCGTGGACGGCAACGACATCCTCGAGCAGGGTCTGGCCGGTAAACCCGCACCCGATCCCTTCCTCGCCGCGGCCCGTCAGCTGGGCGCGCGTCCTGAGCAGTGTGTGGTCCTGGAGGATTCCTCCGCCGGGGTCAAGGCCGCCCATGACGGCTGCTTCGGGCTGGTCATCGGGGTGGACCGCGCCGATGACATCGACGAGTTGTGGGAGGCCGGCGCGGATCGGGTGCTTCGCGACGTCTCCACCCTCGACCTGCATACCGGCTGGCACGTGGGAAAAACCGACCGACCTGATCCCTGGTTGTTGTCCTACGACGATTTCGATCCCGAGGCAGAGAGCATGCGGGAAGCTCTCTGCGCGGTGGGCAACGGCTACTGGGCCACCCGCGCCTCCATCCCGGGGACCCACGCGGGCGATATCCATTATCCCGGCACCTACCTGGCCGGGATCTTCAACCGGGTGGAGAACTGCACCGATGGGAGCCCGGACGAGACCGAACACCTGATCAACGCCCCCGACTGGACCTTCCTCCGGGTGGAAACCGCAGACGGACAGGTCCTGCACCCATCCGATGATGAACTGCTGGATTACCGGCAGGAGCTTGACCTGCGTCACGGGGTGCTGCGCCGGATGGTGCGCCGTCGCGATGGGCAGGGCAGGATCACCCGCATCAGCACCGAGCAGTTCCAGTCCATGGCACAGCCACAGTTGGCGGCGCTGCGGGTGGTCGTGGATGCCGAGAACTGGGAGGGGGATGTGCAGGTGTTCTCCGCCATCAACGGTGATGTCCGCAACACCAATGTGGCCGATGACACCGCACTGGAAACCCGTCATCTCAGGACCCCGATCCGTCACCACCTGGATGAACGCACCGTCCTGTTGGAGGCACGGACCACGCAGTCCGACATCGTCGTGGCCATGGCCACCCGCACCACCGTGAGCACTCCCACCGCCGATGCGGTCACAGTGCGTCCGGCGGATACCGCCAGGTCGGCGGGCCAGCAGTATTCCAGCGCGGTTGCGCCCGACAGTCCGCTGGTGGTGGACAAGGTGGTCGCGGTGGCCACCTCACGGGATGAGGCCCTGTCCACACCGGCCCTGGCGGCCGGGAAACGGATCCGGCGGGCTGAGAACTACGGAGAGCTGCATGCCCAGCACATTCGCCGGTGGGCCCAGCTGTGGCGGCTGTTCCATGTGAACATCGAGGATGGCCGGCAGGCCTCTCTGTCCCTGAACCTGCACACCTTCCACGTCCTGCAGTCCGTCGCCTCCGCCACCACGGATCTCGATGCGGGTGTCCCAGCCCGGGGTCTGCACGGTGAGGGCTACCGGGGTCATATCTTCTGGGATGAGTTGTTTGTCTATCCCATGTTGACGCTGCGCCAACCGGCGCTGACCCGTGCCCTGTTGCTCTACCGCTTCCGGCGTCTCGACGAGGCCCGGGCGGCAGCAAGGGAGATCGGCCTGCGGGGAGCCCTGTTTCCCTGGCAGAGCGGCAGCGATGGGCGGGAGGAGACCCCGCCCCGGCTGCTCAACCCCAGGAACGGGCAGTGGATTCCGGACAATTCCCACCAGCAGCACCACATCGGCCTCGCGGTGGCCTTCAGCGTGTGGAACTACCACCAGGTCACCCAGGACCAGGCGTTCCTCACCGACGTGGGTGCCGAGCTGGTCATCGAGGTGGCCCGCCTATTCGCCAGCAACACCGAACACGACCCCACGGAGGACCGCTACAGCATCAGTGGTGTGATGGGACCGGATGAATTCCATGACGGTTATCCCGGCCGTCCGGGGGAGGGGCTGCGCGACAACACCTACACCAACGTCCTGGCGTCCTGGACCATGGCCCGGGTGCCGGAGATCCTCGACGCCCTGGACCCCCACGAGGCCGAAGCCCTGCGGGACCGGCTTGACCTCAGTGATGATGAACTGAGCCGCATGGCCCGGATCAGCAGCCGGCTGACCATCCACTTCCATGACGATGGGGTGATCAGCCAGTTCGCCGGCTATGAAGACCTCAAGGAATTCCCGTGGGAGCACTACCGGGAGAAATATGAGGACATCGGCCGTCTCGACCTCATCCTCCAGGATGAGGGGGACAGCCCGAACAACTACCGATTGTCCAAGCAGGCTGATCTGCTCATGTTGTTCTACCTGTTCTCCGTGGAGGAGCTCCGGGCGATCCTTGAACACATGGGCTACGAGCTCAGCGATGATGCGGTGGACCGCACCATCGACTTCTATCTGGAGCGCAGCAGCGATGGCTCATCCCTGAGCCAGCTGGTCCACGCCTGGGTGCTGTCCAGCAAGAACCGGGCGAAGTCCTGGTCACTTTTCCACCGGGCACTGGATACCGACCTGTCGGATGGCAAGGGCAGTTCCACCGCGGAGGGCATCCACATGGGGGCGATGGCAGGCACCATCGACATGATCCTGCGGTGTTACGGCGGCGTGGAGATCCAGGAGGGGCTCCTGGTCCTCGACCCGCAGCTGCCCGATGAACTACCCGCTGCCTCCTTCCAGCTGCATTATCGGGGGCAACCCATCTCGGTTCAGATCGCCCATGATCAGGTGCGGTTGGTGTTGGAAGCCAGCGTCGCCAAGCCCATCGAGGTTCGGGTGGGCACCACCCGCAAAACCCTGAGCCCCGGGGACGTGTGGGAGGTTGACCTGCCCGCCCGCTAGGCGTGTCGACGCGGCACCCCGGCACCCGTTCGTCCGCCGGGGGTGCGTAGCATGGCGGTGTTCAGTGTTGAACCCGAGGGTGCGTGGCTGGTTGTGCTCTCGGGAATGGTGCCGGACCAGTGCCGGATCAGGAGTGAGGAGCGGCAGACGATGACATCCCCGGACAACATCCTGTTCCATCTCCCCACACGGGAGGAACAACAGGTGCGTGAGATCTTCGCGCGCCTGGAGGAACGGGGATTCCCCGCCCAGCGGCAGACCCCACACATCACTGTGACGTTTTCGAGGGATATGGCCGGCCCTGTGGTCGAGCGAGCCGCGCAACTGCTCCCGCCACTGATACCCGCCAGTTTCCAGCGGGTGGGCACCGTGGTCTTCGGCACCAAACGCAAACAGACTGTCGCCTGGTTGCTGGAAACATCTGTTGAACTGGAAAATGCCGCTCGTGAGATCAGTGCGCTCAACCCTGACGGGCGCGGCCGGCGCTGGACACCCCACCTGACCATGGGATTGCGTCTGCCCCGGAAGATCGTACCCGATTATGTCCGGGCCCTGGATGAGGTGACGTCCGCGCATTTCCGGGAACTCACCGCTGCGCGGGCTGCATTCTGGCGACCGAGGACGCAGGAACTGACTGTTCTGGCCGGAATGTCCTAGACAGGCGGGAGCCGGGGGAGGGGGACTGTCTGCCCTTCATCCCGCAGCGGCCGGGCCTGGGCAAAGGCCCACTTCCTCCGGGAAGGAAACGGGTTGAGGCAGTGCGGGCGACCCGTGTTTTCTCCCCACCCCTGCGATGTTGCTGTGTAGTTGCCCAGCTCCTGTCGCGGGGGTGCCGGGGAAAAAGTACCTTACCCCCTAACGCAGGAACAGAACCAATTCGATTAAATGCATGTGAATGTTCTGGGAACTTTCTGGATTGGTACATCGTTGTGCAAAGTCGCACGTCGGGGCCGGATTGTGCATAGATTCAGATTTGCAATATTTGCATCTGCTGCCTTCTTCACAACCTTGCTAAGGGAGTGATTTGCATCGCTACCCCTGTGTGACCTGCATTAAATTGACGGGCAATTTTTATTTGTATAGTGTCACACAAGCTATTAACAACGTGGCTCATGTCACTGATTCTCTAAGGTAGACTATGAATCCCTCTGCCCCAACACCTGAAGAATTCCTCGAAGTGAGTGAATCCCGGGAGTTCGGTGAACTGCGTAGTACGTTCCGCAGGTTTGCATTCCCCATGACCATCGCCTTCCTGGTGTGGTTCTTCTTCTACATCATCACCGCCACCTACGCGACGGACTTCGTGTCCACCCGCGTCTACGGCGCCATCAACGTCGGAATGATTCTCGGCCTGGCACAGTTCGTCACCGCTGCTCTGGTCACCTGGGTATATGTCCGTTTCGCCGACAGGAAGCTCGATCCGGCCACCGCGGCCATCCGTGCCCAGATCGAGGACACCTCCCGTGCAACCAACGCTGACCTCGAAGGACAGGTGAACTAAATGCACATCCTCGCTGCTGAGCAGGTTTCCACCGGAAACCCGATCCTCAACATCTCCATCTTCATCCTGTTCATCGTGGTGACCATGACCGTCGTGGTCCGTGCCACCCGCACCACCTCCCAGAAGGGCACCGATTTCTACACCGGTGGTGCCTCCTTCTCCGGTACCCAGAATGGCCTGGCCATCTCCGGTGACTATCTCTCCGCCGCGGCCTTCCTCGGTGTGACCGGCGCGATCGCCCTGAGCGGTTATGACGGCTTCCTGTACTCGGTGGCCTTCCTCATCGCCCTGCTCGTCGCCCTCGTGCTCGTGGCCGAGCCACTGCGTAACACCGGTCGGTTCACCATGGCCGATGTGCTGTCCTTCCGTCTGAAGCAGAAGCCCGTGCGTCTGGCTGCCGCCATCTCCACCCTGGCGATCTCGCTGTTCTACCTCATCGCCCAGATGGCCGGTGCCGGTGGACTCGTGGCCCTGCTGCTCGGTATCAACGGTGAGGCCGCCCAGGCCATCGTCGTCGCCATCGTCGGCGCCCTGATGATCATCTATGTGCTGGTCGGTGGCATGAAGGGCACCACCTACATCCAGATGATCAAGGCGGTCCTGCTCGTTGGTGGTTCCATCATCATCACCCTGCT
The DNA here is from genome assembly GCF_000011305.1 of Corynebacterium efficiens YS-314. Lineage (NCBI taxonomy): Bacteria > Bacillati > Actinomycetota > Actinomycetes > Mycobacteriales > Corynebacteriaceae > Corynebacterium > Corynebacterium efficiens. The sequence continues at coordinate 1,150,022 of NC_004369.1, forward strand.
GACCTTCGTCGCCGTCAAGGGGGGCTTCAACGCCGTCCTCGAGGCCGCTGTCCTGAACCACCCACAGGGTGACGCCATCCTCAACCCGGGCCTGAAGTACGGCGCGAATGAGCTGACCAAGCTGGACTTCATCTCCCTCGGTGCCGCCTTGGTCTTCGGTACCGCCGGTCTGCCCCACGTGCTCATGCGTTTCTACACCGTGCCCACCGCCAAGGAAGCACGCGGGTCCATGACCTGGACCATCGCAATCGTCGCACTGTTCTTCCTCATGACCGTCGTCATGGGTTATGGTGCAGCCGCGCTCGTCGGTGCTGAGCAGATCGCCAACGCCCCGGGTGGCGCCAACTCCGCGGTCCTCCTGCTGGCCTCCCGTGTCGGTGGCACCATCTTCATGGCCATCATCTCCGCGGTCGCCTTCGCCACCATCCTGGCTGTGGTCGCCGGCCTCGCCATCACGGCCTCTGCCTCGGTGGCCCACGATATCTACAACTCCGTGATCCGTGACGGCAAGGCCACCGAGGAGGAGCAGGTCCGCGTCTCCCGTATCACCGTGATCGTCATCGGTATCCTGGCCATCGTCCTGGGCATCGGTGCCATGGGACAGAACATCGCCTTCCTGGTGGCACTCGCCTTCGGTATCGCCGCCGCCGCGAACCTGCCGACCATCCTGTACTCCCTGTACTGGAAGCGCTTCAACACCACCGGCGCCCTGTTCTCCATCTACGGTGGTCTGCTGACCTCGGTCATCCTGATTATCTTCTCCCCGGCGGTGTCCGGTGCAGAGACCGCCATGCTGCCGAACGTGGACTTCGCATGGTTCCCGCTGACGAACCCGGCGATCGTCGCTATCCCGACCGGTTTCCTCATGGGCATCATCGGCACCTTCCTGGGCAAGCCGGACAACTTCCCGCTCAAGCGCGCCGAGATGGAGGTCCGCTCCCTGACCGGTGTGGGCGTCGAGAAGCCCGTCGAGCACTAGTCTCACCGGCTGACACCCGCCACACGGACCGATCGCCACCACGGGCCCGGACATTCACCTCGATTGTCCGGGCCCGTGGCATTGGCCCGTACACCCATGACAGGGGTCCTGAACAGCATGAACAGTATCTCTGAACCCCGGTGTTACCGCCCGGCGGGGTAAAATCGCGGTATGAATCCGAAACGGGCGGTGTGGGAGCGTTATCTCCCCGGGGTGGCGGCACTGGTGCACTACCGGCGTTCCTGGTTGCGCGGTGACCTGCTGGCGGGTGTCACCGTCGCCGCCTACCTCGTGCCCCAGGTGATGGCCTATGCGGTCATCGCGGGGCTGCCCGCCGTGGTGGGTCTGTGGTCGATTCTGTTGCCCATGGTCATCTACTTCTTCCTGGGGACCTCCCGGAAACTGTCGATCGGGCCGGAGTCCACCACCGCGCTGATGACCGCGGCCGGTGTCGGCGCGCTGGTGGGGGCGGCCGGTGGTCCGGAACGCTACGCGGAGGTCGCGGCCATCCTCGCGATCGCGGTTGGCATCGTCTGTCTCGTCGGGTTTGTGACCAGGCTGGGTTTCCTCACCTCCTTGCTCTCGCGCCCGGTGCTGATCGGGTACCTCATCGGCATTGCACTGTTGATGATCGTCAGCCAACTCGGGAAGGTCACCCAGCTCGAGGTGGAGGGGGAGAGCACCTGGGACAATGTGGTGTCCTTCGCCGGCCAGGTCGGTCAGGCGCATCTGCCCACCGTGCTTCTCAGCGCCAGTGTGCTCATCCTGCTCTTCCTCACCTACTGGCGGTTCCCCAAGGCACCCTCCGCGCTGCTGGTGCTCCTGCTCGCCGGGGCTGTGGTGGCCATCTTCCACCTGGAACGCCTGGGCCTGGATGTGATCGGTGAGGTGCCCCGTGGCCTGCCGGAGCCGCGGGTGCCGGACCTGGGGGATCTGGATCTGTGGGCGCTGCTGCCCTTCGCGGTGGGTATCGCGATCGTCGGTTTCTCCGACAACATCCTCACCGGTCGCGCGTTCGCCTCCGGTCGGGGAGAAGTTATTGACTCCAACCAGGAACTACTGGCCCTGGGCACCGCGAATGTGGCCACCGGTTTCCTCCAGGGGTTCCCGGTGTCCTCCAGCGGTTCCCGCACCGTGCTCGCCGACACCGCCGGGGCGAAAACCCAGGTGTATTCCCTCGTGGCCATGCTCATGGTGGTGCTGGTGCTGCTCTTCGCCGGGCCCGTCCTGGAGTCCTTCCCCGATGCCGCGCTGGGCGCGCTGGTCATCTTCGCCGCCACGAGGCTTATCGACGTCGCCGAGCTCCGCCGTATCGGACGTTTCCGCGCGAGCGAGCTGTTCATCACCGCGGTCACCACCGTCACGGTGGTGATGTTCGGTGTGCTCATCGGCATCGGTGTGGCCATCGCACTGTCCCTGCTGGATCTCATCCGCCGTATCACCACCCCCCACGCCGATATTCTCGGTTATGCGCCCGGGGTGGCCGGCATGCACAGCATGCACGATTACCCGGATGCTGTTCCGGTCCGGGGTCTGGTGGTCTTCCGTTATGATTCCCCGCTGTTTTTCGCCAACGCCGAGAACTTCCTCGAGCAGGCGGAACAGGCTGTCGTTGACTCCGAACAACCGGTGGAGTGGTTCCTCATCAACGCCGAGGCCAACACCGAAATCGACCTGACAGCTGTGGACATGCTCGAGGAGCTGCGCATCAGGTTGGAGGAACGCGGCATCACCCTCGCCCTGGCCCGGGTGAAACAGGATCTCCACCGCCAACTGGAACCTACGGGGTTCATCGACCGGATCGGGGAGGAGAACATCTTCGCCACCCTGCCCACCGCGGTGCGGGAATACGCCCGGCGGTACCACGAGAAGCACGGTCAGTGGCCGGACGGGGTGCCCGGGTACATCCTCAATCCCTGAAACCCCAGTGACGGTCATAATGGTGACCATGACAACGGGGACCCCCTCAGACCACACCTCCCGCTGGCCACGCAGCCTGGCCCGCACCCTGGCCCGGATCACGCTTGGGGTGGCACTGGCAGGTGCGGGTGTCGGCCACCTGACCACCCTGCGTGAGGAGTTCCAGGCCCAGGTGCCCAGCTGGGTGCCGCTGGACCCGGACCTCGTGGTGGTGGTGGCTTCCGGGGTCGTGGAGATCGTTCTCGGGGCAGCCCTCATCCTCGCGCCACGGTCGCTGCGACCCATCGTGGGCACCGCGACGGCTGTATTCTTCATCCTCATCTTCCCGGGCAATATCGCGCAGTATGTGGAGGGCACCGACGGGTTCGGCCTGGACACCGACCGCGCCCGGTTGATCCGTCTGTTCTTCCAGCCGCTGCTGGTGCTCTGGGCGCTGTGGTCCACCGGGGCCTGGGGCTGGTTGCGGAACCGGCTGACCAGTTCGAAGGAGAAGACATGATGGGTGTGATGACAGTGACCGCCACGGGTGCGGCGACACCGGAGCTCGCCTGGCGGCGGTCCTACTACCTGCAACGCTGGACCGCCTGGGCCCCACACCTGACCGGGGTCGATGCTGACACCCCCACGCTCGCCGCCGGCACCAGGGGGCGCGTGGAGATCCTCCGGATCGCCACCGCGCGTTTCCGTATCCTGCGGGTCAACCCGCAGGCACGGACCTGGACTTGGCGTGTCCGCGTCGGGCCCCTGAACCTGCTGCTGGACCACGGCCTGGATGAACTGCCCACCGGCACCCGCGCCTGGGTGCGGATCCGGGGGCCGTGGCTGATCCTGGCGCTCTACCGGCCACTGATGTGGTGGGCGCTGCGCCGGCTGGTGTCGGCCACGAACCTGGGGACCACCCTAGGCACGGACAAGACCTGAGATGGCCCGCGCCGCCCGGTCCCCGGAGATCAACGCCCCGTTGATGGAGGCGGTGTCACGGTGATCACCGGCGACGAAGACGTGTTCGCCCACCCGCTGGGACTGCCGATCCACCAGGGGTGGGCGCTGCTCCGGAAGCGAATGGGGAACATCGTGGCGGATGATCAGCTCCCAGCCACCGGTGGAGGTGGAGTAGATGCGTTCCAGGTCCGCCCGCACCTCGGCTTCCGTCGCGGAATCCTCGCCCAGCAGGGCGGTGGCCTCGATGAGGTGCTGATCCTCAGGGGCGTAGGAGGGTGCGGCCGCGGACACCACCGTGGCGTGCAGCACCGGACCCGCCGCACCGCCCCCGGGCCGGGTGGCATCCAGTCGGATGAATCTACCGGTGTCGGGGGCCTCATCGGTGCGGAACCACCAGGTCGCCAGACCCTTCATCCGGGGCGCCTCCACTCCGGTCAGTTCACCGGCGCCCACCGGGTCGGTGGCCACCACCACGTAGCGGGCGGTGAAGGAACCGGCATCGGTGTCCACCGTGACACCCGCCCCGGTGTCGCTGATGCCGGTGACCGCATGACCGGTCAGGGGAGCGCGCTGCAGGCGGTCAGCCAGCTGCTGGGGCAGCGCCTGCATGCCACCGCGTGGCAGTCCCGGCGATCCGTAGGCGAAGGTACGCAGCAACAGGCGGGCGAGGTTGGCGGAGGTGGTGCCGTGGCCGTCGGCAAGCACCCCGGCGAGGAAGGTGTCCAGGACATTGCGCCGCAGGGGCCCGGTGATGCGAGCACGGTCCAGGGCCGAGTTCAGGGTGGTGTCACGGGTGGCCCGTGCGGAGATCTTTTCGCTCACGAGCGTCGGCCCCAGCCACCGGGCGAGGGCGAACAGCTCGCCCGGGGTGAGATAACCGCTGCGCAGTGTCTGCGGGATGAGGCGTGGGTGGCGCAGCGGGTGGGCGAGGGTGGAGATGCCCGTGTCATCGCGCAGCTGCACCCCGACGTCGAAATGCTGCATCTTCAAGGCCTTGATATCCACCCAGTCGCGTACCGCACGGTAGGCGGGGTTGAGCACCTGGAAACCGCGGTCCAGGAGGAAACCGTCGATGTGGTCGGTGCGCACCCGGCCACCGATCTCCTCCTCGCGTTCCAGGACCAGGACACCCAGTCCCTCGTCCTCCAACCTGCGGGCAGCCTGCAGGCCGGCCAGGCCCGCGCCGATGACAATGACATCCGTGTCCATGGTGCTCCTTCGGTACTTCCTCATCCGGGTTTTCCCCGTCCAATGATAGCTGTGGTGGAGGTAGCCTCGGGTGGATGAAGCACGTACCTGAGACCGGCCGGGAGGTGTCCATCACCGCTGGCGGGTATCCACCGGCAGCCCTCCATGTGATGACGTGGAATATCCGTCGCCGCATCCCGGGGCAGCTCACCCACCGGGCGGACAGGTGGGCCACCCGCGCGCCGCTGATCCGTGAGGCGCTGTCCCAGCTGCGCCCCACCATCCTCGGGGTGCAGGAGGCCCTGCCGGAACAGACTGCCTTCCTCCAACAGGTGCTGGGCCCGTCCCACCGGTTCGTGGGGTGGGGGAGGGGACGCCACCACACCGGTGAGGCCACCCCGGTCTTCTATGACACCACGCAGCTGGAGCTGATCGACTGGCGCCAACAGGCACTGTCGGACACCCCGGAGGTTCCGGGGTCGGTGTCCTGGGGCAATCTCTTCCCCCGGGCGTTCGTCGCGGCGACCTTCCGGCACCGGGCCACCGGTACCCGGTTCCTGGTCTTCAACACCCACCTCGATCCCCTCTCCCGGCGTTCCCGGCTGCGGTCCGCTCGGGCCATCCGCGACCATATCCGCACCACGCAGCTGCCCGCGGTGGTCACCGGTGACGTCAACGCGCATCAGAACAGCGCCACCTTCCGCGCTTTCACCAGCGGCAATGTCCTCACCGACACCTGGTCCGTCGCTGCCGGCCATCTCACCGCCGAGTGGGGCACCTTCCCCAACTACCGCGCCCCGAGGCCGGGCGGTAAACGCATCGACTGGATCCTCAGCACGCCCGACTGGCAGGTTCACAGGGCAGGGATTAACGCGCGTCAGTACGCTGGCGCGTGGGCATCTGATCATCTCTCTGTCCATGCACTGCTGATTCCACCGGGAGAAACAGGAAATGACGAACTCCATGATCGATAATTTCATCCGCCCGCCGAGGGGTCTGACCGAGACGGTCGCAGACCTCATCCGCATCGGTGGGGTGGTGAGTTTCTTCGTCGCCCTGGCCTTCTTCGAGCTCACCCAGGCGGCGGTCATCGCGTTCACTCTGCCGGGGATGCTCATCGCGCGGTTCCTCGGCATGACACCGATACCGGATGCCGTCCTCACCACCAGTCTCATCATCGCCGCGTGGAGCAATGTCTTTGAGCTCTACACCTCCATCGCCTGGTGGGACATGGTCATCCACTTCATCTGCGCCGGGGGACTGGCGGTGGCCGCCTATATCTACCTCGCGCGGATCGGGGCGGTGCCCCCGCCCGGCACCCACCGGGTCGCCGCCGTCGCCCTGACCACCTCGCTCGGGTTGTCGCTGGGTGTGTTGTGGGAGGTGGTGGAATGGGTTGGTTTCACGTATGTCACCTCCCAGATCTACGTCACCTACGAGGACACCATCAGCGATCTCGTCGTCGGCGGGATCGGCGCGCTGGCCTGCGGTTTTGCGGTCGCGCACCTGCCCCTGGTGCGTGAGCAGCAGGTGCCCGCCCCCTGCGAGCCGGAGCGCTTGTCGACGACCCACTGACACCCCCTCATGGAATAATCCTGCGCCGATACCCGTTGCACCGACAACACTGACAACACCGATATACCACCTGAGAGGATCTACACCACCACATGGGCACCCACGACACCGACCACCCGCTGTACTCCTCGGTCACCCTCGGCAACGTCGAGTTGAACAACCGCATCGTCATGGCCCCGCTGACCCGGATCAGGGCGAACACCGACGGCACCCCGACGGAGATGATGCGGGAGTACTACGCGCAGCGCGCGGACTTCGGGATGATCATCACGGAAGGCACCTGGCCGATCCGGGAGGGCCGCACCTGGGGGCAACAGCCGGGAATCGAGACCGCTGAGCACGTCACCGCCTGGCGTGGGATCACCGATGCCGTCCATGAGCGTGGGGGCAAGATCATCATGCAGATCATGCACGGTGGGCGCATCTCCCACCCAGAGCTCACCGGCACGGGACGCACCGTCGCACCCAGTGCCATCGCCGCCCCGGATCCCATCCGTATCTCCACCGGCAAGGTGGATCCGGTGATCCCGCATGAACTCGGGTTGGATGAGCTGGCCACCGTCATCGACCAGTTCGTCGCCGGTGCCCGCAATGCAATGGCGGCCGGTATGGATGGTGTCCAGATCCACGGCGCCAACGGCTACCTGCTCCATGAGTTCCTGGCACCGACGACCAACCTGCGCGGTGATGCCTATGGTGCCAGCCCGGAGAAGCGCGCCAGCTTCGTCGCCGAGGTGGTCACCGCGGTGGCCCGGGAGATCGGTGCCGGCAACACCGGTCTGCGACTGTCCCCGCAGCACAATATCCAGGGTGCAATCGAAACCGATGATGCCGATGTCCTGGCCACCTACACCGCCCTGGCGCGCAGCCTCAAGCACCTGGGTCTGGCCCATGTCGAGCTGGTCCACCACGAGCCGGAAGGCGAGCTGATCCAGACGCTGCGCCGGGAATTCGGGGCACCACTCATCGTCAACACCGGTTTCAGCAGGTTCACGCAGCGGGAGGTGGCGGAGGAACTCGTCGACAAGCAGGCCGCCGACGCGGTCTCGGTGGGGCGCCTCGCACTGGCCAACCCCGACCTGGTGCGCCGCTGGCAGCTGGACGGACCCCTCAACGAGCCGAACCCGGAGACCTTCTATGTGGGCGGGGAGAAGGGGTACACCGACTACCCCGTGATGGAGTACAGCCTATAACCCCACCGGTGGTGCGAAGGTGACCTCCGTCCCCAGCCCGCGTCGCGTCAGTTCCTGCTGCGCGCGGTCCAGGCCACCGTGCTCCAGGGCCGCGAGTGTGGTCCGCCCCGACCACACAGGACGGCCGAAGCGGCGGACCTCGATGCTGAGCTCACCGGCCAGGTGTTCCAGATCGCCCGCGGTGTTGCGGTGCTCGCTGGGTAGGGGCACGGGCAGGATGAAGGCCCGGTCCAGGGGAGCGGTGGCATGGATCTTCACCTGCCAGCCAAAACCCCGGCCCGACAGCTCCCACCGCTCATCACTGGTGCGGGTATCCACCGGGCTGATCACGGGGTTGCCCAGGCGGAATGTCCGCCCACCGGGCAGTTTCACCACCAGCCCGGTGACCTCGGTACGCAGGGGGCCGCTGTGGATCTTCCCGCCGGCAAACGCCACGCAGGCATCCGGTTCGGCGAATCCCTGCGCCTGACCCCACCACCAGGATTCCGGGAATCCCTCCCGACCCCAGTTCTTCTCCGCATACACCTGGGCATCGGTGAACTCCCAGGTCTCATCCCCCACGACGGCTGTTCCGGATGCCTTCCCACCCAGCAGCCACGGATGCCAGTACTGGTTGAGGGCGGGCACCATCTGGAAGATACTGGAACCACCCATCGACCGGTGGGGCCAGGGAGCCAGATCGGTGAAGCGGATATCCAGGCGCGCATCGGGGCCCAGATCCACCCGCAGCCGGCGCCGGTTGCCCTCGAAGGCACCCTCACCACCTTCCACCCCCAGCCCATCCGGATCAGCCCACGCACCGTCGGGAGCGTCGGTGCGGATGAACCCATTCGGCCAGGCGGCGTACCCCACCGTCGCCCACGGGCCGTCCGGACCCTGGTTCACCCCGCACAGGGCGATGATCACCCGGCCGGTGGCAGGATCGGTGATGCGCCAGAAATACCCCTCCATGGACACTCCCTCGTGGGCGGGCAGGGGATCACCGAAGAGCAGATCAGCTCCGGTGGCGCGGTATCTCTTCAGTAGGCTCATGGACCCCAGTACAACACACCCGGTGTGAGCTGCGCCACCATTTCTCCCGTGCCTGGTTGGGGTGCGACAATGAACCCCATGACAGCAACCCTCGTGGCCAGTGACCTCGCCGGCGGCCACGGCCACCGCACCCTCTTCCATTCCCTCAACCTCACCGTCGCCCCCGGGGATGTGGTGGGCGTGGTGGGGGCCAACGGCGCGGGGAAGACCACCCTGCTGCGCATCCTCGCGGGTGTGGATGAACCCCAGTCGGGGTCCGTGTCCCTGTCACCCGCCGATGCCTTCATCGGGTGGCTGCCCCAGGAACATGAGCGCGTGGAGGGTGAAACCATCGCAGGCTACGTGGCACGGCGCACCGGGTGCGCCCAGGCCACGCGTGACATGGATGAGGCGGCCGCAGCGCTCGGTGAGGATGACGCGGTCGCCGATGCCTACTCCCTCGCGCTCGACCGGTGGCTGGCCAGTGGTGCGGCCGACCTGGAGGAACGCCTCCCGGTGGTCCTCGCCGACCTCGGTTTCGAGGTGGGCGCGGGCCTGGATGAGCAGCTGATGACCTCCCTGTCCGGCGGCCAGGCCGCCCGCGTCGGGCTCGCCGCCCTGCTGCTCTCCCGGTTCGACATTGTGCTTCTCGACGAACCAACCAACGACCTCGACCTCGACGGCCTGGAACGCCTGGAGAACTTCGTCCGGGGCCTGCGCGGCGGGGTGGTGCTGGTCAGCCACGACCGTGAATTCCTGGCCCGGTGTGTCACCCAGGTTCTCGAACTGGACCGCGCGCAGGACACCAACCGCGTCTTCGGCGGTGGTTATGACGCCTACCTGGAGGAACGCGCCACCCTGCGCCGCCAGGCCCGGGAGAAATACGAGGAATTCGCCGATAAGAAGGCTGATCTGGTGGCCCGTGCCCGCACACAGCGGGAATGGTCCAGCCAGGGGGTGCGCAACGCCATCAAGAAAGCCCCCGACAACGACAAGCTCCGGCAGCGTGCCTCCACCGAATCCAGTGAGAAACAGGCACAGAAGGTCCGCCAGATGGAAAGCCGGATCGCCCGGCTCGACGAGGTGGCCGAACCCCGGAAGGAGTGGACCCTGGAGTTCACCATCGCCACCGCGGAACGCTCCGGTTCGGTGGTCTCCACCCTCAACGGTGCGGTGATCCGGCAGGGGGAGTTCACCCTCGGCCCGGTATCACTCCAGATCAACGCCCGGGAACGCATCATCATCACCGGGCCGAACGGGGCCGGGAAATCCACCCTGCTGCGGCTGCTGCTCGGACGGCAGACCCCCGATGAGGGCACCGCGAGCCTGGGCTCCGGGGTGCACATCGGTGAGATCGACCAGGCACGGACCATCCTCGCCGGTGAGCAGCCACTCGTGGACTCCTTCGAGGCGGCCGTGCCGTCGATGACCGCCAGTGAGGTGCGGACACTGCTGGCCAAGTTCGGGTTGACCGCGGATCATGTCCATCGGCCCGTCGACAAGCTCTCACCCGGGGAGCGCACCCGCGCCGGGATGGCGCTGCTGCAGGCGCGCGGGGTCAACCTGCTGGTCCTGGATGAACCGACCAACCACCTGGATCTGCCCGCCATCGAGCAGCTGGAACAGGCGCTGGAGACCTACGACGGCACCCTGCTGCTGGTCACCCACGACCGCCGCATGCTGGACACCGTGGTCACCGACCGCCACTGGCAGGTGGCAGACGGCCAGGTCACCGAGTTATAGCCGGGCCCTAGTCAGTGCTCTCCTCCAGTGGCACGATGGTGATGTCGGTCAGGGACTCGGCCAGCTCGACCTCGGGGGCCGGGGTGACCTCGACCTGCTCGACCTCGATGACATCCTGGTTGCCCACCGTGTCAGCCGGGGCGTCCAGGGTGCGCATCATGCTGCGGGCATTGGATGCCTCCGGTGCGGTAATGCCGAAGAACTTGTCCAGCCCCTTGACGTTGAACTGGGTGGACATGTATCGGCTGTTGTTACTGGTGTTCCACTGCGAGACCACCAGATCCATGTTGCCCAGGGTGGACCCCGGGGTGATATAACCGCCGTAGAGCTGGGTGAAATTGCTCGGGGACTGTTCCGCACCCCAGCCGCCGAAACCGGAGACCACCACGTTGGCGGGCGTGATCTCATTCCAGTCCCGTTCGATCTCCTCGGAGATGCGCACCTCGATGGCCATGGTCTCGGCGTTGAACATCGCCAGCACCCAATGCCCCTCGATATGGCGCAATGACATCTCCCCGGCCTTCACCCGGTCGCTGAGGATCGGGGTGTAGCGGGACCCCCAGGACCCGGTGCCATCGGAGTTGAGGGAGTAGTGCTGCCACTTGGTGCGGTCATCGATCTCGTAGGGACGGAAGCGGGTGAGGTAGACATCATCATTGCGCTTGAACTCCGAGGACATCATGTAGACCCAGTCATTGGCCTGGTCATACTCCCAGGTGATCAGGTTGGCCTTCCCACCCAGGTAGCTGGTGGGGATGGTGGCGATGCTGCGCCACTTGCGTCCCTGATCGGCGGATTCCCAGATCTGGGTGTACAGAACATTGCCGACACCCTCATTCCACATCGCCTGCATGTAGAGGTTGCCGTTGATGTTCATGACATCAGAAGGCAGCAGGGTCAGGCCGCGGTCATTATGCGAGTAGTTGACCAGCTGTTCCACCCGCCAGCCGTCATTGAGGGGGCGTTTGATCACGATGCGCCCGTCAGCGTCCATCTCGGCGACGACACCGATGGGACTCAACCAGTCACCCTGGCCGAAGGTGGCACCGCGGAAGGAATCCCCGAAGATGATGGCGAATTCCCCGCCATCACCCAGCCGGGTCATGGTGCCGAGATCACCCGTCATCACGCCCACGTGGTTGGAGATACCGGGCCCCAGCAGATCACCAATGAGGTTAACCACCAGTCCCTCCGAGATGTCCTCGGCCCAGGGGGTGGCCGGGTTTGTGGGATTGCCTCCACCGGAGGACCCCGATGCACTGCTGGACCCGGTGGAACCGGAGGAGCCCGAGGAGAACGCGGACTGGGCGAGCGCCCCGGGGGAGAGGGCAGCACAGGTGAGCGCCCCGGTCACGATCAGGGTGAGGGCGCGGACAGACTTTGACATGGGGGGTTTTCTCTTTACGGCGAGGGGGAGGTTATGGGCATATCTTCAGCCACATAACAGAACAAGCCGAAATTTTATCAACCCCAGCCCTGGAGTGCAGGTTGCCTTATGGATCAGCCGGGTTGAGCATCATTGCGGCAGCATCCAGCAGCTCCGGGTTGTCCACCTCGAGGGCGTAGAGGGCGTACCCCACCGGGCTGGCTGCGATCAGCTCCGCACAGTGCTCCCGGATGCGTGGCCAGATCTGACCGCCACCACGGACATACCGGTCCAGGAGCCGTTCGACGCTGTCCGGGGTGCCGATCATCTGCTGCATCATGAGATCAGCGGCCGGGTCACCCACCCGGGCGGTGGTCCAGTCGATGATCCCGGTGATGCGCCCATCCTCCACCAGGGTGTGACCGGGGTAGAGCTCCCCGTGGGTGAGCACGGTGTGTTCTGGCCAGTAGCTGTCCTCCTCCACCCATTCCCGCCAGCGCCGCAGCAGTGCGGTGTTCACGGTGAATTCCTGCGCCACCCGGTCGATGTCCGCCGACCAGGTCTCGCGCACCTCCTCCGGGGTGCGGATGGGGATGCCGGTGTCGGCGACCTCCGCGGCGGGGATGGCATGCAGCTGGGTGAGGATGCCTGCCAGGTCATCGACATAGACCGGTGAGGAGGCATCGACATTCCACACCGGTTCACCGTCCCCGGCAAGTTCCAGACCCGGGACTCCGGGCAGCAGGGGATAGGCGATCAGCTCCCGGGTGTGGATCCGCCAGTCGGGCACCTGAACCGGCAGGTGCCGGGAGACAACCTGCAGAACCCTCGCTTCCGCGGCGGCGCGATCCATCACGGAGGGGTAGCGGGGGATCCGCAGGACCCAGCCCCGGCCGACGGTGTCCGTGGCCATGACCACCCGGAAATCCAGGCCCATCTCGATGAAGCGCAGCGATTCAGGGTCCAGATCCAGCCGGTGCGCGCGGGCCAGGGCGAGGATATCCACAACCACCACCGTCCCCTACCAGCCCGTATCGCGGAAGTTGAGGTATTCCCCGATGACCGCGGCCCCCAGATCACCCAGGTCCGGGGCGGTGACACGACCACCCACGCGGTCGGCGAGCTGGTTGAGGAAGTGCTCCAGGCCCTGATCGTGACCGAGACGGAAGAAGGTGGTGCGGGTGCCACGGCGGGTGATGCGGTCCAGCTGCGTGACGGTCTTCTTCAGGGTCTCCGGGTGGGTCGGCCAGTTGAACCAGGCCTCACCCCAATCCTCCAGGTGCGCGGTGGGTTCACCATCGGTGACGATGAGCAGGGTGGGTTGCATCGAGGGGTGGCGGGCGAAGAACCGCTCGGCCAACAGCAGGCCATGGTGGAGGTTGGTGCCCTGTTCATGCACCGGTGGCAGGGCGGTGAGCTCGTCGATGTCCATGCTCATGGCCATGCGACCGAAACTGATCAGGGCCAGTTCATCACCGCGGAACCGGGTGGACAGCAGATGATGCAGTGCCAGGGCGGTCTGTTTCATGGGCACCCACCGGCCCTCCGCGGCCATGGAGAAGGACGTGTCCACGAGCAGCGCGACGGCGTTCTGGGTGCGGGCCTCGGTTTCGACGACCTCCACATCACCGATTTCGATCTTGAGGGGACCGTCTGTTCCTGCTGTGCCCGCTGTGCGCTGCAGGGCGTTGGTGATGGTGCGGGTGACATCCCAGGACTGGGTGTCGCCGAATTCATAGGGGCGTGATGCCCCGGTCTGTTCGCCGCTCGCCCCGGTCAGGCGGGAGTCGCGCGCACCGGTGCGGGAGGCGAGCTGCTGGGCGGCGTCGTCAAGCAGGGTTTTGCCCAGACGCCGCATCGCCTGCGGGGACAGGCGCAGCGAACCGTCGGCGTGACGACGCAACAGACCACTGTCGCGCATCGCCTTGTCCAGGCGGGCGAGCAGATCGGCGGACACGGCCGCCTCCTCACCAAGCTGACGTTTGACCGCATCGAGGTCGATGTCGGTGTGGTCATTGCGCAGCTGCTCGGCCAGGGAATCCAGCTCGGCGAGATCCTGCATGGCCCCGGTGCCATCACCCAGTCCCATGCCCTCCTCACCGGTGAACTCCTCGGAACCGGACCAGTCCAGGTCGGGGCGCAGACCCTGCAGGCTGCCGGCGAGTTCACCCAGCAGGTTCTGCAGCTCAGGCGACCCGAAGGCCTGGGCGGATAACTCCATCAGCTCCTGACGCTGTTCCTCGGACATGGAGTTGAGCATGCGCTGGGCGGCGGCGGAACGGGCGGCCAGGGCATCGATGAGCTCGTTGATATCCCGGGGATTCTCCGGGAAGTGCTCACCGTGTTTGGCCATGAACTCCGCGAAATCGGCCGGGGTGTCGGTCCCCTCGCGGTGCTTGGCCAGCAACCCGTTGAGGTCGCGCAGCATTTCCGCGATGGCGGCGCGGTCCTCATCGGTGGCACCCTCCATGGCCTGTTTCATGCCGGCGAACTGCTGATCCAACATCTCCCGGCCGAGCAGATCCTTGATCTGCTCGAATTTCTGGCGGGCCTCGGTGGACTGCCAGTCGTAGGTGTTGAGTTCGGTGATCGCGGCCGGGGTGGACTGGGGCAGATTGTCCAGCAGCAACTCCCGGAAGGAGCGGTCGGTGTCATCCATCATCACGTCACGGGCGAGCTGACCGCGTTCGGCCAGCACCGCCTCATCGAGCAGTTTCTTCGCCTCGCGCAGCGTGCCACCGAGGTTGTTGCGTTGCAGCAGCTCACGACGTCGTTCCGCGGCGCGGCGGGCGAGTTCATCAAAACCCTCCCGTCCGCGTGCCCCCCGGCGCAGGTACTCGCGCAGGGCCTGCTCGGGGGAGTACCCGGCCATGACATCCCGACCGATGGCATCCAGGGCCTCGGTGAGATCCACCGGGGGCGCCAGTGGGTCCGGCCCACCGGTGTAGCGGCCGTAGCGGGTGCGCCGGTAGTTGCGTGCCATGGCGGTCTCCTTCGTAGTCCTAGCAGTGTCAGCCGTAGCTGGTTTATCCGTAGATGGTTTCGCCCTCGCCGGAATCCTTGGCAATCTTCCGGGAGAGATAGAGGCCCTCGAGGGCCAATTCGATGGCCGCGGCGCGGGTGCCGGGGGTGGTGGCCCCGAAGATGTCGGCGACTTTGTCGTAGAGATCCGACTCGCCCAGTTCCGGCAGGCCAGCGAGGAACTCCTCGGCGGTGACCTGCTCACCCGTGGAGACGGTGACCGACCCATCCAGGGCGGTGATCAGCGGGGTGAAATCCACCCCACGCAGATGGGAGCGGATGGCCTCGGCGGTGGCGGTACGCAGCAGGTATTCCAGGGTCTCCCACTCGCGGCCCTCCTCACCGGACTCGAATTCGATCTTGCCGCTGAGCACATCCACGGCGGCCTCCAGATCCACCAGGCGGGCCACGGCCGTATCCTCACCGCGGATGGTGGCGCGGCGCAGGGCGGCGGCGGCGACGGTCTCCGCCCCGGCGATGGAGAAACGCGCCGAGACACCGGAACGCTGGTTCACCGCGGGGGATTCCCGCAGCGCGCGGGTGTAACGGGCGAGGATCTCCAACAGAACGGGGGGAATCTCTGCGACCAGGTCCGCCTCCTGGGTGATCACCGCGATCTCATCCTCCAGGGCGAGCGGGTAGTGGGTGCGGATCTCCGCGCCGAAGCGGTCCTTGAGCGGGGTGATGATGCGCCCGCGGTTGGTGTAGTCCTCCGGGTTGGCCGAGGCCACCACGAGTACATCCAGCGGCAGGCGCAGCATGTAGCCGCGGATCTGCACATCGCGTTCCTCCATGACATTGAGCATGGCTACCTGGATGCGCTCGGCGAGGTCGGGCAGCTCATTGATGGCCACCAGGCCACGGTTGGACCGTGGGATCAGACCGTAGTGGATGGTCTCCGGGTCGCCCAGGCGGCGTCCCTCGGCCACCCGCATGGGATCCACGTCACCGATGAGGTCGGCCACCGAGGTATCCGGGGTGGCCAGTTTCTCGGCATAACGGTCCTCGCGGTGCACCCACACGATGGGCAGGTCATCGCCTTCCAGTTCCACCCGCAGGCGGGTGGCCTCGGTGATGGGGGCCAGGGGATCCTCACGCAGATCGGTGTCGGCGACGGCGGGGATCCACTCGTCGAGAAGCATCGCCAGGGACCGCAGCAGGCGGGTCTTGCCCTGACCACGTTCGCCGAGCAGAACGATGTCATGACCGGCGATCAGGGCGCGCTCCACCTGCGGGATCACCGTGTGCTGCAGACCGTGCAGACCGGGCCAGGGATCCTCGCCCGCGGCGAGTTTGGCCAGCAGGTTGTCGCGGATCTCCTCGCGCACCGGCCGGTGGGTGTACCCGGTGGCCTTGAGCTCACCGAGCGTGGCGGCAGCGGGAGGGGTGCTGGAGGCGCTGGCGGGAGCGCTGCCGGGGGAGTTGTCGGGGGTCATATCATGCTGAGGATTCACACCAACAGGCTAGCCACGTTTCCGGTTGTGCAACAGGGGGTGGGGCGTGGAGGGGCGATCCGACACCGGTTCTGACACCGGTTCGGACAACCGGTCCAGCCACGCGGAAGTTCGGTAGGCTTCCCAGAATGGAGACCACGCCACCCACCTCGACGCTTCTTCTGCTGGTGCGCCACGGGGCCACACCCACCACCGGCCAGGTACTGCCCGGCCGCACACCGGGCCTCCACCTCAGTGATGTGGGACGCCGGCAGGCGCGCGAGGTGGCGGAGCGGATCGACGCCCTACCCCTGGCCGCCATCTACACCTCCCCGATGGAACGCGCCCGGGAAACGGCCGCACCGACCGCCGGGAAGTTCGGACTGGAACCACAGGTCATGGATGACCTCATCGAGTGCGAGTTCGGTGAATGGACGGGGCAGAAACTCACCGACCTGTACAAACTGCCTGAATGGAAGACGGTGCAGCAACAACCCTCCACCTTCCGTTTCCCCGGTGGGGAGAGCTTCACCGAGATGCAGCAACGGATGGCCGGGGCGGTGGAGGAGATCGTCGCCCGGCACACCGGTGAGGTGGTCGCATTGTTCAGTCACGCCGACCCCCTCAAGGCGGTGGTGGCCCACCTCGGTGGAATCCCGTTGGATTCCTTCCAGCGCATCAGCATCGACACGGCCTCGATCTCGGTGGCGGAATTCCTCACGCCCAAGGCACCGGGTGACAATGCGGCAGGGGAGGACCACACCGACACCACATCACCGAATCAGTTCCGGATGGTGGTGACCAACTCCCGGACCGGTTCCTTGAGTTACCTGCGGGAGGGCTGATGGCTGAGCAGTTCGGCGAGGCCGGGGAATCCGGGGATGCGCGCGACGCGGTCGACCGCGGGGAGCTGGATCCACGCCCGCCGTTTGACCGGGAACTGGAGATCCTGCGCACCGGGGACCTGGCGGTGGTGACCCAGCTGATGGAATCGAGCAATCTGGGGTTCGTGGTGGATTCCAGCCACAAGGAGGACTACGGCTGGGCGGTGTACAAACCCCTGCTGGGGGAGCGGCCCCTGTTTGATTTCCCACCGGGCCTGCATGCCCGTGAGGAAGCCGCCTTCCTGCTCAGCGAGTATCTGGGCTGGCATCTGGTGCCCCCGACGGTGACCCGGGAGGACGGGCCCTTCGGGGTGGGGTCGCTGCAGTGGTTCATCGACAATGACGGTGATCATTATTTCCCCCTGCTGGAAACCCGCGAGGACCTCCATGATCAGTTCCGGCGCATGGCGGTTTTCGATCTGCTGGCCAACAACACCGACCGTAAATCCGGTCATGTCCTCCTGGATTCAGGGGACCGCGTGTGGGGCATCGACCACGGCCTGTGTTTCCACGCCGAGTCCAAACTCCGCACCGTGATCTGGGATTTCGCCGGGGAACCCATCGACCAGGAACTGGTGCGGGCGGTTTCCCCGCTCATCGACGAGGTACCCGATGATCTCGCCCGGCTCCTGCTGCCCGAGGAGGTCGATGCCCTTCAGACCAGAGCCTCACGCATTGTGCGCCTGCCATTCTTCCCGCATCCCCGTTCGCACTACCAGTTCCCCTGGCCACTGGTGTGAGCACCAGACTGTGAACGCCCGACCGAAGGAGAACACCATGCCCCTGACGTTCGCCCGGGCTAGACCTGAAGACACCGCCGCGGTCCAGCAGGTCTACCGCAGGATCATCGACCACCTGGGTGCCACCATCGACTATCCCCGGTGGCATCAGGTGGGCCACCCATCCCCGGAGCTCATTGCCGCCTGGATCACCGCGGGGGAGCTATACGTTGTGCGCGATGGTGCTGATGACAACAGCATCCTCGGCAGCATCCTCGGCGCGGTGGTGCTCAACCACGACACGGCGGACGGTTATGGTCGAGCCGACTGGTCCATCGACGTTCCACCTGGGCAGGTGCTGGTGGTCCACGCGCTCGGCGTGCTGCCGGAGCGCGCCGGGCAGGGGATCGCCCGGTTCATCCTTGATGCCACGGTG
Organism: Corynebacterium efficiens YS-314; assembly: GCF_000011305.1. Taxonomy (NCBI): domain Bacteria; kingdom Bacillati; phylum Actinomycetota; class Actinomycetes; order Mycobacteriales; family Corynebacteriaceae; genus Corynebacterium; species Corynebacterium efficiens. The sequence continues at coordinate 1,168,432 of NC_004369.1, forward strand.
GATCTGGCCAGGCAACAGGGCATGCGCGCGATCCGTCTTGATGTCTATGTGGACAACACCCCCGCCCTTCGGCTCTACACTGCTTACGGATTCACCGATCTCGGCTGCCACCATCTCGACTACGGCACCTATGGTCTCACCGAGTTCCACCTCTTTGAACTGGTGCTCTAAGCAGCGCCGATCATCGCAGGTCAACGTCCCGGCCCGGCTCCCACGCCCGGAATGAACGTAGGATGGCCGGCAACATCGCTAGTCGCGATTGATCGCCACACATTCAACCGACCTTTCAAGGGAGTAGAGAATGACTGATGTAAAAGCACTCGCCACCACCTTCGCCAAAGCCCACGAATCCGGACGCACCCTGGTGCTGCCCACCGTGTGGGACACCTGGAGCGCCGGGGTTGCCGTCGAGGTAGGTTTCGAGGGCCTGACCATCGGTAGCCACCCGGTTGCCGACGCCATCGGCAGCTCCGATGGTGAGAACATGGATTTCGCCGACTACCTGGACAAGATCAAGCGCATCACCTCCTCCGTCGAGGTGCCCGTCAGTGCCGATGTGGAATCCGGTTACGGGCTCCAGCCGGCCGAACTCATCGAGCGTCTGCTGGAGGCCGGTGTTGTCGGCGCCAACATCGAGGATGTTGTCCACTCCGAGGGCAAGCGTGTGCGCGACCGTCAGGAGCACGCCGACTACATCGCCGCGGCACGCGCCGCCGCGGATGAGGCGGGCGTGGACTTTGTCATCAACGGTCGCACCGATGCGGTGAAGCTGGGCACGGATGTCTTCGAGGATCCTCTCGCCGAGGCGCAGGAGCGCATCAGGCTCATGGAGTCCGCCGGTGCCCGTTCCGTCTATCCCGTCGGCCTGGTCACCGCCGACCAGGTATCCCAGCTGGTGGGGGCTGTTTCTGTCCCGGTCAATGTCACCGCCCACCCGGCTGATGGCCACGGCGCAGGCGACCTCGCGGCCCTGACCCAGCTCGGCGCCCGCCGCGTCACCTTCGGCCCGCTGTGGCAGATGTGGCTGGCGGAGCTGTCGGTGGGCCAGCTCGGGAAGTGGATCGCTTAAGACCCGCGCTTATCGACGCCCCACCCAGTCCCCGTTCCCCACGTCAGCAGGAGGACATCATGTCGCAGGAGGTTCCCGGCGCCTACGGCGCCCGGGCGGAGAGCTACCACCGGTTGCTTGGCACAGCGGACGAGGTATCCCCGGTGGAGATGGACCTGATCACCCGGTGGGCCCGGACCGTGGAGGGCAGAATCATCGACGCCGGGGCAGGATCCGGACGGTGGACCCACGTCCTGCACCGGATGGGCCTGGAGGTCACCGGCATCGACATCACCCCGGAACTGGTGGCGATCGGTCGCCGGGAGTATCCGGGTGTGGACATCGCAGAAGGGTCCATGGATGCCCTACCGGCCGCAGATGGGTCACTCGGGGGCATCCTGGCCTGGTATTCCCTCATCCACACCCCGCCGGAGGAGATGCCGGATATTCTCGCGGAATTCCACCGCGCCCTGCACCCTGGTGGTTCCATCCTGCTGGGCTATATCGACGGCGCTGAAGTAACCACCATTCAACACCCGATTGCCCCCACCTGGTCCTGGCCGGCAGCCGAGATGACCCACCTGCTCGATGATGAGGGTTTCCGCATCATCCACTCCCAGCACCGGCAGCACGCAGGCACCTGGCCCCAGGCCACCGTCATCGCAGTAAAGAAACAGTAGACATAATTATCGAGGAGTGGTTTTCATGTCACGCACCATTGTTGTCACCGGGGCTGCATCCGGAATCGGACAGGCTACCGCCCAGGCACTGGAGGATGCCGGCGACCGCGTCATCCGGGTGGATCTCAAGGAGGGCGATGTCACCGCCGACCTGGGCACCAAGGAGGGTGTGGCCGCCGCGATCGAGAAGATCACCGGGCTCAGCGACGGTGTGCTCGATGGCCTGGTGGCCAACGCCGGTGTCTCCCATCCCACTGAACTGGCCCTCAAGATCAACTACTTCGGCACCGTCGCCCTCATCGAGGGACTGCGCCCCCTGCTGGAGAAGTCCGAGGCACCCCGCATCACCGTGACCAGCTCCGCGGCCACCCTCCAGGGCAATGACCCGGAACTGGTGGATCTGCTGCTGGGTGGCAACTACGACGCCGCCATGGAACGGGGAGTGGCGCTGGCTGAGCAGGGCCCGCAGATCGGCTACGCCAACTACTCCAGCTCCAAGCGGGCGATCTCCCGCTGGATCCGCCGGATGGCACCCACCCCGGAGTACGCAGGTGCGGGAATCGGCATCAACGGTGTGGGACCGGGACAGGTCTACACCGGCATGACCACCGAGCTGTTCTCCACGGAGGAGGGCCGCAAGATGGCTGCCGACGCCATGCCCACCCCCTACAACGGCATCGCCGAGGCCGAGCACATCGCCGCGGTCCACGCCTTCCTGGTCTCTGCGGACAATGCGCGGATGACCGGCCAGATCATCTTCGTCGACGGCGGTTATGATGCACTGTCCCGCGGCGATGACATCTGGTAGCCCTCCGGGCACCGATATATAAAAAAAGTGTAATCTGGGGCACTCGCCACACAGGTTCAACGATTGTGAAGGAGAGATCATGACCGAGACAAACGGTTCCACCACCGACAACGCACATCATGAAACCACCGACCAGCTGACCTTCCAGAACCCGGTCACCCGCTACCCGGAGATCGAACCACCCATCCAGGATCAGCCCGAACCGGGTCTGGATGCAGACCTTGTCCCCAAAACCGACCGCGGTGAGTTCTCCTACCGTGGCACCGGACGTCTCAAGGGCCGTCGCGCCCTGATAACCGGTGGTGACTCCGGTATCGGTGCCGCGGTGGCCATCGCCTTCGCCCGCGAGGGCGCGGACATCGCCCTGAACTACCTCCCCGATGAGGAGGAGGACGCCCAGTGGGTCAGGGACGTCGTGGAGAAGGACGGTAGGAAAATCACCCTGCTCCCGGGTGATCTCGCGGATGCGGAGTTCTGCCGCCAGCTGGTCACCGATGCGGTCGACACCCTTGGCGGACTGGATATCCTGGTCAACAACGCCGGCCGCCAGATCGCCCAGGACAGCCTGGAGGATCTCACCGATGAGCAGTTGGAGGACACCTTCAACGTCAACATCCTGGCCATGTTCCGGATCACCCGTGAGGCACTCAAGCACCTCGAGCCCGGCTCCAGCATCGTCAACACCACCTCGATCCAGGCCTACCAGCCCTCGGCGAACCTGCTGGACTACGCCTCCACCAAGGCCGCGATCAACAACTTCACCAAGGGCCTGGGCCAGCAGCTCGCCCCGAAGGGCATCCGCGTCAATGCCGTGGCACCGGGGCCATTCTGGACCCCGCTGCAGGTATCTGATGGCCAGAACAAGGAGGACCTGCCGGAGTTCGGCAAGAACACCCCGCTGGGTCGCGCCGGTCAGCCGACCGAGCTGGCCCCGGCCTATGTCTTCCTGGCCTCCTCCGAGTCCAGCTACGTCATCGGCGAGACCCTCAACGTTAACGGTGGCACCCCCGCACCCTAGGGGTACCCCGGCGATAATGGTCTATCAGCTGGGGAAACGGGGTAGGATACTGGATTTATGTCAGATCAACTACCTCCGTGTCCCCAGTGTGACAGCGAATTCACCTATGAAAACGGTCCCCTGCTCGTGTGCCCCATGTGCGCCCATGAGTGGGTCCCCGGTGAGGCGGACACCACCGACACCGCCGATGCCGCCCCGGTGATCAAGGATTCCGTGGGCAATATCCTGCAGGACGGTGACAGCGTCTCCATCGTCAAGAGCCTCAAGGTCAAGGGCGGTGGAGGCAAGGACATCAAGATCGGCACCAAGGTCACCGGCATCCGCCTCATCACAGATGGTGCGGTCGATGGCCATGACATCGATGCCACCGTCCCGGGCTTCGGCAAGATGCAGCTGAAATCCAGCGTGGTGAAGAAACTCTAGGTTTCTTACCCGCCGATAGCTCTCACCGCGGACACCGCCTCCACCACAGCGTGGGCGGCGGTGTCCACCTCTTCCCGGGTGTTGACAGGGGAGAAGGTGAACCGCACCGAGGTCCGCGCCAGCTCCTCCGGCAGGCCGATGGCGAGCAGCACATGCGGAACCTCCCCGGACCCACAGGCGGAACCGGGGGAGCAGATGATACCCCGTTGCTCCAGTTCCAGCAGCACCGTCTCACCGGCGGTGTGGTCGAAGACGAAGGACGCGTGACCGGGCAACCTCCGGGTGGGGTGCCCGGTCAGGTGTGCGCCGTCGATGGTGAGCACCGTGGTGATGAAATCGGTGAGGTCGGGTGGGGCGTCGACAAGCGAGGCGTTCAGGGCTGCGGCGAAGGCGACTGCACCGGCGACGTTCTCCGTCCCGCTGCGGCGCCCGCGTTCCTGCCCGCCGCCGTGGAGGACCGGCTCGACCGGCAGGCGACACCACAGCGCCCCGATGCCCTTCGGTGCGCCGACCTTATGCCCGGACAGGCTGATCGCATCCACACCCAGGTCCGTCAGGGGCAGCCCGGCGGCCTGGACCGCATCGGTGTGGACGGGTGCGGTGGTCGCCGCGGCGAGCTCCCGGATGGGCTGGACCGTGCCGATCTCATTGTTGGCGTAGTGGATGCTCACCAGGGTGGTGTCCGGGCGGGTGAGCTGTGCCAGTTCCGTCGGGGAGACCAGGCCGTACTCATCGGGGGTGAGGTAGCTGACCTCGAAGTTGTGGAAACGCACCAGGTAGTCGATGGATTCCAGGACCGCGGAATGCTCCAGCGGGTTGGTGATGATGTGTCGACCCCGCGGATTGGCCAGGGCGATACCCTTGATGGCCAGGTTGTCGGCCTCGGTGCCACCGGAGGTGAAGATCACCTGCGAGGCACGCCCGCCGACCACCCGGGCCACCGACCTGCGCGCCGCCTCCAGGCCCGCCGCGGCCACCTCGCCGACGCCGTGGGGGCTCGACGGGTTGCCGAAGTGGCTGGTCAGGTACGGCCACATCGCCTCGAGTGCTTCTCGACGCACCCCTGTGGTCGCCGCATTGTCCAGGTAGATCATTATTCGAAGTCAAGCCCCAGGTCCAGGGCCCGCACCGAGTGGGTCAGGGCACCGACGGAGATGACATCCACACCCGTACGCGCGATGTCGGCCACGGTGTCCAGGTTGACCCCACCGGAGGCCTCCACGATCGCGCGACCCGCCACCATCTTGATGCCTTCACGCAATTCCTCATTGGTGAAGTTGTCCAGCATGATGGTGTCTACGCCGGCGGCCAGCACCGGTTCGATCTGATCGAGGCGGTCCACCTCGACCTCCACGTGGGTGGTGTGGGGCAGACGCGACTTCATCTGGAGCAGGGCCTCGGTGATGGTCATCCCGCTGGCGAGCACGGAGGCCAGGTGGTTGTCCTTGACCATGACGGCATCGGAGAGGGAGGTGCGGTGGTTGTGGCCACCGCCGTCCCGGACCGCCTGGCGTTCGATGATGCGCAGACCCGGGGTGGTCTTGCGGGTATCCACGATGCGGGCCCCGGTGCCCGCCACAGCCTCGACATACCGGGCGGTCTGGGTGGCGATGCCGGACATGCGCTGGGTGAAGTTCAGGGCGATGCGCTCGGCCCGCAGGATCGCACGTGCGGAACCGGTGATAGCGCCCAGCGATTTCGGTTCGAACGCCTCACCATCGGTGATCTGCAGTTCGATGCGGATCTCCGGGTCCACCAGCCGGAAGGCCGCCTCCAGCAGGCAGGTGCCACTGAACACACCGGGTTCCCGGGCCACCAGGTGGGCGCGGACAATGGCCGATTCCGGGACGAGGGTCTCGGAGGTGAGATCACCCCAGGGGGCGTCCTCGTCCAGTGCGGCGGCGACGATCCTGTCGGTGATGCGCTGATCGATCATTTGGTGGCTCCCTGGGTGACGGCGGACTGGGCGGCGGACTGGGTGGGGACGACGGCCAGCATACGTTCCAGTGCCACCCGGGCAGGGTCGGCGACATCCGAACTGACGCTGATCTGGTTGACCACGCGGCCGTCGACAAGCTCCTCCAGTACCCAGGCGAGGTAGCTGGGGTGGATGCGGTACATGGTGGAGCACGGGCAGATCACCGGGTCGAGGCAGAAGATGGTGTGCTGCGGGTACTGGGCGGCCAGGCGCTGGACCAGGTTGATCTCGGTGCCGATGGCGAAGGTCGACCCGGCCGGTGCTGCCTGGATCGCCTTGACGATGAAGTCGGTGGAGCCGGAGGAATCCGCCGCATCGACCACCGGCATGGGGGACTCGGGGTGCACCACGACGTGGACATCCGGGTACTCCCGGCGGGCCTTGTCGATCTGCTCGACGGTGAAACGCTTGTGTACGGAGCAGAAACCGTGCCACAGCAGCACCTTGGCATCCTCGAGTTCCTCACGGGTGTTGCCACCGAGCGCCCTGTTCGGGTTCCACAGCGGCATCTGCTCCAGCGGGATGCCCATGGCCTTGGCGGTGTTGCGGCCCAGGTGCTGATCGGGGAAGAACAGCACCCGCTGTCCACGCTCGAATGCCCACTCCAGCACGGCGGCGGCGTTGGAGGAGGTGCACACGATGCCACCGTGCCTGCCGACGAACCCCTTGAGTGCGGCGGAGGAGTTCATGTAGGTCACGGGGATCACCGGGGCGCGACCCTGATCATCGGGGTCGGTGCCGTAGATCTCCTCGAGCTGCTCCCAGCAGTCCTCCACGGAATCCAGATCAGCCATATCCGCCATGGAGCAGCCGGCGGCCAGGTTCGGCAGGATCACGGCCTGCTCATCGGTGGAGAGCAGGTCGGCGGTCTCTGCCATGAAGTGGACACCACAGAAGACGATGGCCTCGGCCTCCGGGCGGCCCTTGGCGGCGCGGGCGAGTTGGAAGGAGTCACCGACGAAATCAGCATGCTGGACCACTTCATCACGCTGGTAGAAGTGGCCGAGGATGACCACCTTCTCCCCGAGGGTCTCCTTCGCGGCGCGGATGCGTTCGTGGAGTTCCGTCTCGGTAGCGGTGCGGTAGGTCTCGGGCAGGACCTGCTGGCGGGGTGTGGCCAGGGGCAGGGGATCGGCCTGGGAGGCGCCGGGGCCGTAGCCCGGTGCCACGGTCGGGGCGTCGAGCAGCCAGGGGCCGTCGGCAAGCTCCGGTGCGCAGGAGGAACCGGTGGACTCACCGGTGACGATGAGCTGGAGGGCGTGGTCGACGGAGGGATCGGTGACGGCTGGGTGGGATGTGGTCATGATGGGTGTTCTCGCTGTTTTCTTCTATGGGTGAAAGGCAGGGGAGTGCTGATCGAAGGGGTGGGGATCAGCGGATGGGGCTGGGGTTGCGGGTGAACCTGTAGAGCTTGGGCGGTCTGTGCGGTGTTCCCGTCAGTACCTCGCCGGTGTCCACGAGATCGGGTGAGGTGGCCACGGATCTTCGGAAGTTGGCGGCATCGAGTTTGTGTCCGAGCACCGCCTCGTGGACGGTGCGCAGCTGGGCGATGGTGAAGGTCTCACCCAGGAAGGAATGGGCGATGTCGGCGTATTCAACCTTGGTGCGCAGGCGCTGCAGGGCGTAGTCGACGATGTGGTTGTGGTCGAAGGCTAGGTCGGGGAGGTTGTCGGCCTGGAACCACTGGACGTTCTCACCGGGTTCGGCGCGTTCGATCTCGTCAGCGCGCACCAGGGCCCAGTACACGACGGAGACCACCCGCCCGGTGGGGGAGCGGTCCCTCGCGCCGAAGGTGTAGAGCTGCTCCAGGTAGCTGGGGTGCAGGCCGGTGGTCTCCCCGAGGGTGCGGGCAGCGACCTCCTCGAGTTCCTCATCCTCGGACAACCAGCCACCGGGTAACGCCCAGCGGCCCAGGTGCGGGTCCCGGGTGCGGGCGACAAAGGGGGTCCACAGGGCGGGCACGTCCTGCTCATCGGGACGCAGCGCGAAGATGACCGTGGAGACGGCCACCTGGACGGCGTGGTCGGGTCGGGTCATGGGATCAGGGCACCCCCTTAGGGTCAAGGTGACTTTATGATGCGGATGATCTTACAGTCACGGTGACTCAAAGGCGATTGGCCCGCCGAATCCGGGGGTGAACTATGCAGGATTCGCAGGGGTGCCGTGGTCCGGAAAGCTCAGCCGGCGGGGTAGGTGACCTGGTGATCCGGGCCGACGACGGCGCCAGCGGTCATGGTGGCGGCCTGGGTCTGGCCCGGACCCATGATATGGGTGACCTCCACGCCCCGGGCCAGCAGGTGATCGGTGATGATGCGCCGGTGACAGCGCCACCACACGGCCTCGGAGCACAGCAGGACGGTGGGGAGTGGGTCGCCCACAAGCTTCTCGACGGCGGAGACGAACTCCTCCGACAGGGCGTGGTCGGCGTAGTTGTGGAAACTGCGGTTGTTCCAGAACGCATTGACCTCGAACGGCACCGTGGTGCTGACCTTCCGGCGTCCCGTCAGCGGTTCCACCCAGTCATAACCGATGCCGACACCCGCGAGTGAATCCCGCAGTGCATCCTGGTCGAAGTGGGGGAAGCGCCGTGAGCCGGGGAGTTTACGCACGTCGACCAGCTGCTCCACACCGTTGTCGCTCAACATGTCCAGAAACTCCGGAAGGGAATGGGTGGAGTGCCCGACGGTGAAGATGTTCTCCATACCGCCCCACCCTAGTTGTGCGGTGGGGAAAAATAGGCCCGGGGCATACTACGATGACGGGAATGTTGGCCGTCCTGTCCGGAGTGTTCTCCGGCGCTCTCCTCCCGCTCCAGACCTCGGTTAACAACCGTCTGCGCCTGAGTGTGGGCACGCCCCTGATGGCGTCGTTCTTCTCCTTCCTCATCGGCACGGGTGCGCTGATCCTGGCCACCTGGGTCACCGGTGGACGCCCCTGGCCACAGCTGGGACTGGCCACGGGGCAACCGTGGTGGATGTTCACCGGCGGTGTCCTGGGGTGATGGTGCTGACGGGGAATATCCTGCTGTTTCCCCAGGTGGGCAGTGTGCAGACGGTGATCCTGCCGATCACCGGGCAGGTGATCACGGGCCTGCTCATCGACACCTTCGGTCTGCTGCGCGCACCGCAGATCCCGTTGGGATGGGCGCGGGTGCTCGGTGCGTTCCTGGTGCTGGTCGGGGCCGCCGCGGCGGTCGGGGTGATCCGCGCGCGGGGGCGTGACCGGTCAGAGCGCGTATCGACGGGACAGTCACCGGGGGTGTGGCTGTGGCGGGGCCTGGGACTGCTCATGGGTGCGTGTGCGGCCATGCAGGTCTCGGTCAATGGTCAGCTGGGGGTGGTGCTGGGTGCTCCGGTGGAGGCGGCCCTGGTGTCCTTCACCGTCGGCACCCTGACCCTGCTGGTGCTGCTGGTGGCCACCCGCACCCCCTGGCGCGGGGTGGAGGTGGTGGGGAGGTCCAACCCCTGGTGGATGTGGATCGGTGGCCTGCTGGGGGCGACGATCGTCTACGCCACCGCCGCCCTGGGCCCGATCCTGGGCACCGGGATGACGGTGGTGTCCATGCTGTTGGGCATGCTGGCGGGCAGCCTGCTCATCGACACCCTCGGGCTCCTGGGGGCAACCCGGCGGAAGGTGGCCTGGACCCAGGTGCTCGGCCTGCTGGTCATCATCATCGGGGTCGTGCTGATCCGGGTGGTGTAGGTCGGAGCGCTCACGCGCCCAGTTCGAGGGAATCCCCCGGGGCCAGGGGGAGATAGGTCGAACCGTATTTATCGGCCAGCAGGGTGAGGATCTTGGTGTTGATCGCCAGTCCGTGCTCATTGACAATGCCGTCATGGATCCCCACGAAGTGCTTCGGAGGGAACTTCTTCAACCACGCCTCCACATCGAGCATCTTCACCCACGGGCCGTTGACGGGGACCAGCGCGACATCGACATCCCTGATCGGCTGGAAATTGTCACCCGGGTGCAGGATCCGGCCGCCGATCAGGTACCCGATGTTCTCCGGGACATCCTGCGCGTGGGTGATCATGGCGTGTTTTGAACCGACCACTTCCACCGGGATGCCGCCGATGGTGAAGCTCTGCCCGTGGTCCACCGCGTGCACCTCCACCGGCAGCTCATCGGCGAGGAAGGCCGGTGCGTAGATGACCATCTCCGGGTTGGCGCGGTGGGCCAGGATGAGGGCCTGCTGGTCCAGGTGATCCGGATGGCCGTGGGTGATCAGGACAGCATCGGCGGTGGCCAGGGACTCGGGGACGCCGAAGGAACCGGGATCGATGATGAGGGTGTACCCGTGGTGGTTGATCTCCACACAGGCGTGGAGATGGCGTGTGATCTTCATGGTGTCCATTGTGGTCGAAATCCCCGCGCCGGGAGCACCAGTTGTGTGACACGGAACACGATATGGGCGCAGGGGGCGTAGCATGAGTGGTGCATCTGCCACGAGCCAGAGGAGTTCCGATCATGACCCACACCCTCTCCACCTACCTCACCTTCCCCGGCAATGCCGCCGAGGTGTTCGAACACTGGGCGAAGATCTTCGACGGGGACCTGACCCTGACAAAATACGGGGATGTTCCCACCGGGGAGTTCCCCTTCGAACCCGATCCCGATCTCGTCGCCCACGCCCAGCTCACCATCACCGGCGGCACCCTCACCGGTGGGGACAACATGCCCGGTGAACCGGAGCTCCCCCTGCGCGGCACCGCCTATTCACTGCTGTACTCCCTGAACACCCCGGAGGAGGCCCGGGAGGTGATCCAGCGACTGGTCGACGGCGGCGGGCACGTGGGGATGCCGTTCGAGGAAGCCCCCTGGGGCGGATACTACGGGCAGGTCTTCGACCGTTTCGGGGTGATGTGGGCCTTCGATGTTGAGGCCCCGGACACCCCCGCGGCTGACACCGTGATCTAGGGGACCCGGTGCGTCCACTCGGGCGTGCCGTATTGCTTATCGACGAGTTTCTGCGCGGCCGCGAGATCAGCCTCCGACAGCTGCGCCACCGTGCCCCCGTAACGGTTGGCGAAGGTGCTCTTCATGGTGTCGATGATGGTCTCACGGGGTGCACCGGTCTGTCGGCGCAGGGGATCCACCCGCTTCTTCGCTGAGCGTAGACCCTTATCGGCGATCTTCACCTTGCCGATGCGCAACACCTGCGTCATCATGTCGGCGTCGATGTCATAGGACATGGTCACATGGTGCAGGACGGCACCCGCGCGGCGTTTCTGCGCGGCACCACCGATCTTGCCGCCGGTGGAGGTGATGTCATTGATGGGCACATACCAGGCATCCACCCCGTGTTCCGCCAGCGCGGCCAGCACCCAACGGTCGAGGTACTCATAGGACTCCTCATAGCTGAGACCAGCCACGAGGGAATCCGGTGCATACAGGGAATAGGTGATGCAGTTGCCACCCTCCATGAACATGGCCCCACCGCCCGACATGCGGCGCACCACCGTCACCCCGTGTTCCGCCACGCCCTCGGCGTCGATCTCGTTGACATAGGACTGGAAGGACCCCATGACGATGGCACGGTCATCCCATTCCCAGAACCGCAGGGTGGGTGGTCGCTGACCCGTGGCCACCTGTTCCAGCAGCAGATCATCGAGTGCCACATTCACCGGGGTGGGCAGCACCCCGGGCTGGAGGATCTCCCAGTCGTGGTCGGTGAAGTCGGTGCCACCGGTGACCGCGCGCCGCACCGCCTGGGCAATGTCTGCGGTGGTGAAACCGTGGAATTCCAGCTCATCTCCGAAGGGCGCCAGGGCCGTGTCAAAACGCCGGGTCAGTTCGCTGGCCGGATCCTTCACCGATGCCCCGTTGAGGGCGGATCCCAGGGCCAGGAATGCCTCATCCGGGTCGATGAAGAAATCGCCGGAGACCTGCAGCCCGGTGATGGTGTCGTCCTCGGTCGTGACGTCGACGACCACGAGTTTCCCGCCTGGGACCTTGACTTCAAAGTGGTGTTTCATGCCCACCACCCTACGCGCGGAACCGGGCGAGAGAGATGGGGCGGTGGGGGTTGGTCGTCGACAAGCGCGTCGTTAGGAGTACTCCTCCTCGATGGCAGCGTAGGCGTCCAGCAGCGACAGGGCGTGCTCACCGGACGTGCCCTCGGCACGGATACCCTCGCGCATGGAGTCCACCAGCTCACGGCCGTGGGGATAGGGCGGGATGAGCGGGATGTCGGCGTCGGTGTGGGCCTCGACCACGACGGGCCGGTCGGACTCGAAGGCCTCGGCGAGCACCTGATCGATGGTGTCCGAATCATGCAGGTGGATGCCCCGCAACCCCAGCTGTTCGGCGTAGGCCACGAAATCGAAGGCCGGCACCCGCTGGGAGGCCTCGAACCGCGGTTCACCCTCGGTCTCGCGCTGCTCCCAGCTGACCTCTGAGAGATCCTTGTTGGCCAGCACCACGATGACAAAGCGGGGATCCTCCCACTGCTTCCACCGGTCGGCGACCGTGATCAGCTCGTTGATGCCCAGCATGGTCATCGCACCATCCCCGGCCATGACCACCACCGGGCGGTCCGGGGTGACCTCCTTCGCGGCGAACCCGTAGGGGATGCCACAACCCATCGATGCCAGGGTGCTGCACAGATGCGCATTCGCACCACGTGGCACGGTGATGTGACGCACATAGTGGTAGACCGAACTGCCCACATCGATGGCCAGCTGGGTGTTCTCCCACAACCGGGTGTTGACCGCCCGTGCCACCAGATCCGGGTTGAGGGGGCGCGCCGGCACCTGCGACCGGCGCCGGTTGATCTCCTGCGAGTTGTGGATGGCCTGCTCCACCTGCTGCTCCCACTCGGATCGCTTCCCATCCAGGAGATCCTCCGGCAGTTTCTCCAGCAGCGCCTGGAGGGTGGGGGCCGCCTGCCCCACCAGGCCGACCTCGATGGGATAGCGGTTACCCATCTGGGCGGGATCCACATCGATCTGCACCGCACGTGCCTGACCGGGGGCCGGATAGAACTCCGTCCACGGGCTGTTGGATCCGATGATGAGCAGGGTGTCACAGTTCTGCAGCACCCAGTTCGCGGAATGGGTGCCCAGATGCCCCATGTTGCCGGCGGCGAGACGGTGGGTCTCATCTATGTACGGCTTACCCAGCAGCGCGGTGGTCACACCCGCCCCCAGGCGCTCGGCCAGGGCCAGCACCTCGGTCTGGGCGTCCTGGACACCCCGACCGGCGAGGATGGCCACCTTCCTCCCCTCCGACAGGACCCGGATGGCGTGGTCGAGGTCCTCGTCCCGGGGCAGGATACGACCGGTGCTCCAGTGCGCGGTGGAGATGATCTCCCCGTGCTCCTGACCCAGATCAGGTTCCGGCGCCTGTTGGATGTCGTGGGGGAGGATGACCACCGCGGGACCACTGTTGGCCAGTGCGGAACGAAACGCCCGATCAATGACCATGGGCAACTGCTCCGGGGTGGTCACCGTTTCCAGGAAGGGGGTGGCCACATCCGCGAAGAGGGTGTGCAGGTCCACCTCCTGCTGATAATCGGACCCCAATACCGAACGGCTCTGCTGGGCGACCAGGGCGACCACCGGGACGCTGTCCAGCTTGGCGTCGTACAGCCCGTTGAGGATGTGGATCGCGCCGGGCCCCTGGGTGGAGGTGACCACGCCGACGCCACGGCTGTACCGGGCATCGCCCACCGCCATGAATGCCGCACCCTCCTCATGGCGGGCAGCGATGAATTCAGGGCCATCCTCCGCGCGTCGGATGGCACCCAGCAGAGCATTGTTGCCGTCGCCGGAATAACCGTAGACACGTTTCACCCCCCAATCCCGGAGCCGGCGGACAATGAGATCTGAGGTGGACATCCTTCTACCTTTCTGTCGTGCTGGTTGTACAGATAGCAACCGGCGCCGGAACCAACCGGGAAAGGGGGTTCAACGGCGCCGGACTGCGGGGTGGTGTTGGAGGTTACTGTTGCTAGAGGGTGGGATCGAGAACGACCTTGATGCAGCCGTCCTCCTTCTTCTGGAATTTCTCGTAGTGCGCCGGTGCCTCATCGAGGGAGACGCGGTGGGTGGTGAGATCATCCACGCCGAGCGGATCGGCAGGATCCTCCACCAGCGGAAGCAGATCATCGATCCAGGACTTTACATTGCACTGTCCCATGCGCATCTGGATCTGCTTGTCGAAGAGGGTGAGCATCGGCATTGGGCTGGCCTCGCCACCGTACACACCACTGAGGGAGACGGTTCCACCACGACGGACCAGGTCAATCGAGCCGTGGAGTGCACCGAGGCGGTCAAGGCCCCCGTGCTCCATCATCTTCCTGGCCGCTGCATCCGGCAGCAGGCTCATGGCATTGTGGGCGAGTTTGCCCACCGGGGAACCGTGGGCCTCCATGCCGACGGCATCCACCACGGCATCGGGGCCACGTCCGTCGGTGAGATCACGGATGTGGTCGTGGGTGTCATCGCCGAGATCGAAGACCTCGATGCCGTGGCGGGCAGCCATGGCGCGACGCTCCGGAACGGGTTCGATACCGAAGACCCGGGCACCGAGGTGGCGACCGATCCGGGCACACATCTGCCCGATGGGGCCCAGGCCGTAGACAGCCAGGGTGTCGCCCTCGCCGACATCGGCGTACTTCACGGCCTGCCACGCGGTGGGCAGGACATCGCTGAGGAAGAGGTACCGGTGGTCGGGGAGTTCATCGCCGACCTTGATCGGGCCGAAATCAGCGTGGGGGACACGCAGGTACTCCGCCTGACCACCGGGTACCGAACCGTAGAGCCGGGAATAACCCAGCAGGCTGGCACCGGAGCCGTATTCACGGACCTGGGTGACCTCACACTGGGAGAACAGGCCTCGTTTACACATCCAGCAGTGGCCACAGGAGATGTTGAAGGGGATGACCACACGGTCACCCTCCTTGAGGTTGGACGCCGGACCGGCCTCCACGACCCGGCCCATCGGTTCATGGCCGATGATATCGCCCTCATCCATGAACGGTGCCAGCACCTCATAGAGATGCAGGTCGGAACCGCAGATGCCGGTGGAGGTCACCTGGATGATCGCGTCGTTCTCGGCTTTGAGAATCGGGTCGGGGACCGTTTCCACGCTTACTTTTCGTTTACCCTGCCAGGTTAAGGCCTTCATGCGTTCTTCTCCTGCTGGTTGATCGACTCCACCATGGAGGAATGTAGAAGTGCCAGTGCATGATGTTCGGTCTGTGCCAGAACATCTTCTGGCTCACCCGGGAAATGGTGGAGTTCGGTATGTAACTTTCTTCTGACCAGTGCTGCTATCCAGGTGGTGCCAGGGGGATTGTCTTCCTGACGTCCGGGGCCACCCGCCCCTGTGACGGCCACTGCCGCATCTGCGTTCATGAGCTCGGATACACCCGAGGCCATCTGGCTCGCTGCCTCCTCGGTGATCACCGGATCGCCCTCGGGCACCCCGAGGACGTCGTACTTGATCCGGGTCATATAGGAGGTCACCCCGCCCGCGTACCAGGAGGAGGAATCCGGTGCCGCCGCGAGGTGGCTCGAGAGTCTCCCGCCGGTCAGTGATTCCGCGACGGCGAGGGTGAAGCCGTGGTCTTGGGCGATCCGGGAGATGTCCTCGGCCAGTGCGGTGACCGTATCGTTGTCACTACCAGTCGTAGACATGTCGGATCAGACCTGACTGTCTAGTAGTTTGCTGGTGGGTCGCTGGCGGGGAAGGACTCCTCACCCCACTCATCGACCTCCTCGTCCTTGGTGTCCGGACCGCCGGTGGGGACGGTGTCCTTGTTCTCATTGGTGCGATCGAGACGGTCCTTGTCTTCTGGCTCATCCGCGAAAGGATTGCCGTTTGGAGTGTCACTCATGATCTGCTCTCCTTAATCTGTCTGTCCAATAGTGCTGTCTCGCCGACTCCGGGGGAGCGGGCCACACCGTGAGGTGATGTCTGTCACCTGGTGTTGAAAACCAAGCGTACGGATAAATCACGGTGTAGGAGCGGATCGCAGGAAACGTGCAGTTCATGGCGGGATACATGGCGGAATATTAATCATTATGAAATGTGATATGCGTCGCCCGAAGCGCTTGTCGACGACGCACCCCCCACGCCCACCCGCCTCCACGCGGGTGCGCGTGGCCGGGCGGGGGTGGATCTACTTTCAGGGGCAAGTATCTGTAGTGATACTCACGTATATTTCCCAGATGGCTGGTAGTCAGCTGGAAAAGCCATGAGTGTAATGAGTATCTAGCAGAGGATAGTCCCGTGAGAAGACGATTGATCGCAGCTGCCACCGGCATCATGCTGGCTGGCACCACCATCTCCGTAGCCTCCACCGCAGGCGCGGTTCAGTTCGAGAAACAGTACCGCAATGAGCTGACCATCTGTGTCGCCACCTCCACCCCGGGAGAGGTTCAGATCACCCGGGATTACTATCGGGCGCAGGTGGAACGGTATGAAATTCTCGAGGCTGAGCTGCGTGCCGCCAACCCCGAGTTCCAGGAGCAGTACGCCCAGTTCGATGCCCTCATCGAGTCAGGGCAGATGATGCCGGGCAATAGCGCAGGTCCCTTATTCTCCCCGGGGGTGCGCGCCATTGCCGACAGTAGGAAATACAACATCTACGAGGCACAGTTCTTCGCTGTCAGGGCAACGCAGACCTACCGTGATCTGGTGGAACTGGCGGAAACCGGTTTCCCTGTCAACATGGAGTACGCCGTGGACTGGACCAAACAACAGTTTGATGATTATGAGGGTTCCGGTGTTCCGGTGGTGCCCATCGGCGGTGAATTCACCTTCTCGGAAACCAGCACCCTGACAGGGCCTGCATATCAACAGCTGACTGTCGATCTGCCACTGGGACTATTCGTCGTGACAGTGGGCAGCGCCCCCAATGTCCAGACCATGCTGGAACCCCACCGGGCGGCACTGGCGGAACTGAAGCGACAGTATGAGGCAGTGGTCTCGCCCCAGGCACTGTTCAGGGCCGCCCAGAACTGTGAGGATTTCATCCTCACCGGCGGTGTGGTTCCGACCACCACCGTGACACCGACCGTGACGGTCACCGCGACCCCGGATACGGTCACGGTCACCCCCGCGCCGGTCACCACCACCGCACCGGCCGGCACCGTGGTGGTCACCGCCGCCCCCACGACCATCACCGAACCGGGCGGCACCACCACGGTCACCTCCGCCTCTGCCACCACCACGGTGACCGCACCCCAGGCCACGGTGACCACCACCCCGGAACCGGCCACCACCACCGTCAGTGCGCCGAGGGAGACCACCACGGTGACCACCACCCCGGAACCGGCCACCACCACCGTGGCCGCCCCAGGGGAGACCACCACGGTGACCGCCCCTGCCATGACCACCACCGTCACCCCGGCACCGGTTACCACGACTGCACCGGGATCCACCGTCACGTCCACGCCCGAGCCGGTGACCGTCACCGCTGAACCCGGCACGGAAACCGTCACCCCGGAGCCGGTCACCGCCACCGTCACCGCACCGACCGTGACGGTGACCACCACCCCGACCACCACCCAGACCCCGCCTGATGATGGTGGAACACCGGGAGGTGGAGGAAACAATCTCGGACTGGTGGCTGCCATCGTGGCTGTTCTTGCCGCCATCGGAGGTATCGCGGTCTTCCTCGCCAACAATATGGGGATGTTCGCCGGATTCTTCTAGCACGCACACACACGGAGACCCCCGACCTGGGGAACGCAACAGTTCCGGTCGGGGGTCGTGTCGTCGACAAGCGTGCGGTCAGCCCCTGGTGAAGGGCAGCATCAGCCGCGAGGGGTGTTCGGCGGTGACACTTCTGCGGACGTCCTTCACGGCTATCTCATGGCATGGGGGGTGATCCCCCTTTCCGGTGGACCTAAAATGGTTTTGCTGAGAAAAACACCTCACCGTTACCTACACTGACCGTCATGCTCTCAACCCGTCTCGGCACCTTGACCATGGGGACCATCACCCTCGGAGCAGTGGCAGGGGTGATCTTCGCCGCCACGGTGGTCGCAGATGATCAACCCGTCGCGCAATCCGACGCGACCGCGGTTAACCCCGCCACCACGGCCACCGCGGAGATGATCACCGTTGCGGACGAGCCGGTGGAACCGGAGATCTCCGCTCCGGCGATCGTTGAACCTGAACCCTTCGATTACGGTGAGTGCCCACCCGAGGCCCGGGCGTGTGTGGATCTGGATGGTGGGCGATCCTGGTTGCAGGACAATGGGCAGGTCACCTACGGGGCGGTGCCGATTGGGCAGGGAGGACCGGGATATGAGACCCCGCGCGCGGGGTTCCATGTCTCCCGCAAGGTCATCGATGATGTCTCCTATGTCTTCGATCTGGCACCCATGCCGTTTGCGGTGTACTTCACCAGCGTGGGGCACGCCTTCCATGAAGGGGACCCGGCGGGTGATTCCCACGGGTGTGTGCGCCTGGCGCCGGGTGATGCCGAGGTCTACTTCCACACCCTGCAGGTCGGGGACCTGATCCACATCTACTGACCCCGGGGGTACGGGGTAATACCCCGGGATCAACCGCCGGTGGTGAACTGGTATTTGAACTCATCGGAGCGGTGCATGGCCAGGCGGTAACCGCCGGGTGCGCCACCGTTGGTGATGAAGATGGTCTCGATCGCCAGCAGGGGACTGCCCACCGCCACATCGAGATGGCCTGCGGTCTCCTCGGTGGCGGCGGTGGCCCACGCCTCATTGTCCGACCGCGTCAGGGCGATGCCGAAATTACGCTCCAGGAGCTCGAAGGCCGATTCCTCACCTTCCAGGTCCTGTTGGGTGGGATTGAAATCCGCAGGGGCGCGCAGGTAGATCCGGGAATGGGCCACGGGAATGTCCTCCGCCCAGATCAGCCGGACGAAGTGCAGGAGTTTCTCCTCCCTGGGCAGCCCCAGTCGTTCCTGGACATGGTCAGGTGGTATGACCCGTTTGAGCTCGGAGACCGCCGTCTTTGTCTTCAGTCCCTGTTCGGTCAGGTGCTGGTAGAGCGCACCGGGGCGGACATTCGCACCACGTTCAATGCGTCGACCCGGCACCGGGAAGGTGCCCTTGCCCTGTTTACGGTAGACATAGCCCTCATCGGCCAGATCGCGCAGCGCCTGCCGGATCGGGGCCCGACTGACGCCGAAGCGTTCCAGGAGCTGCGCCTCTGTCATGGGGATTGCCGGGTCCATTGAACCGTCGGTGATCTCGGATCGGAGGATCTCCTTGATCTGCCGGTAGAGGGGCACCCCGGTGGTGGGGTCCAGCTCCTGCTGGGCTGTGGTCATGGATTCTCCCGAAGATCTCATCACATCAATTTATTATAATAATCCTGCCGGTAGGGCAGGGTGGAGTCAACTTTCTGCGGTGACCCACACCATATGGTGGCCCATGTCCGTGCGGTGTGGGGCCGTTACGGGATATATCCACACAGATAACCCCGACCGAGGGGAGCTGTTATCAGCTCACCGCGGCCGGGGTCAGGTACTGCTGTCCTAGGGCTGGTGCACCACGACGCGGGTGCGATTGCGCAGGGTGGTGGAGGTGGAGAAGATCAGGGCACCGAGAAGTCCGACGGCCGCGAAGGCGAAGAAACCCCACGGGTAGGCGATGCCCATGCCGACCAGGATGCCACCGAGCAGTGGTCCGGAGATCGCACCCAGTCGTCCGATACCGGCGGAGAAACCCATGGCGGTCGCACGGATCTGGGACGGGTGATTCTCGCCGGTGAAGGCGTAGATGAGAACCTGGGAGCTGAACACGAACACACCGGTGAGGAACACCACCAGGTACAGGCCCACCAGGGGCATGCGCACGGCCAACAGCGCCAGGAACACCGCGGAGATCACGAACCAGACCAGGGCGGTCTTGCGGGGGGAGTGGATATCGGCGACCCGGCCGGCGATGAGCAGTCCGACCACGGCCCCGATGTTGAGCACCATGAGGAAGCCGAGGGAGTTTCCCATGTCGTAATCGGCCTGGCGCATGATCTGTGGCAGCCAGGTGTTCAGGCCGTAGACCAGCAGCAGCCCCATGAAGGAGGTGCCCCAGATGGCGATGGTGTTACGGCGGAAGGTCGGCTTGAACAGGGCGGAGAGGGAGGCGGACTCGCTGATCTCCTGCTTGTGCTCCCGGTCGAGGTCATCATCGAGGTTCAGACCGTAGGCGGTGGCGATCTCGCGTGCCTTCTCAGCCCTGCCGGTGGACAGCAGGAACTGGGGGGATTCCGGTAGCAGGAAGTACAGCAGTGGCAGCAGGATGAGGCCCGGGACGGCACCGGCGATGAACATCGAGTGCCAGCCGAGTGGCTCGATGAGCAGGATGCCCAGGAAGGCGGTGGCGACCGCACCGACGTGGTAACCGGTCATCAGGGTGGTGGAGGCGGAACCGGCCTTGGTGCCCGGACGGAACTCGGTGACCATGGCGATCGCGGTGGGCAGTGCCCCACCCAGTCCCACACCCGCGATGAAACGCCACAGCGTGAACAGCGTGATGTCCGAGGTGAAGGCCAAGAGCAGGGTGAATACTGGAGAACACCGCCACGGAGAAGATCATCACGCGGCGACGCCCCAGTTTGTCTGTGAGGAAACCGATGGTCAATGCGCCGATCATCATGCCCACCAGCCCGAGGGTGGAGATCTGGGTGGCATGCGCGGCGTCGAGGTCCCAGGAGGTGTCCTGGAGCATGGCGGGGATGGTGGCACCGAGGACAACGAGATCGAAGCCGTCCAGGACGATGGCGAACCAGAGTAGTGCCAACACCACCCCGACACTGCGGGTGGGCGCCGGGGTGGTGGGGGTTGCGTGTGAGGTGGTCACGGGCGGGGTCCTCTTAAGAGATAGGAAGGGATGGGAGGTGGGTGGGTGTCAGTAGTCGAAGCGGGGCAGATCGCGGCCCACGTACTGCTCGGCCAGGTAGCGCTGACCGGCCTCGGATTCGAGGACGGAGCGGAGCTCGGCGAAGCGACGCTGGGTGGCGAAGTGGTCCTCACCCGGAACGGCGTGCAGCATGGAGCTCATCCAGTAGGAGAAGTGCTGCGCCTTCCAGATGCGGGGGACGGTGAGGCGGGTGTAGTCGTCGAGAAGCCCGGTGTCGTTGCGCTTGATTGCGCGGGTGAGTCCCGGTGCGAGCACGGAGACATCCGCCACGGCGAGGTTGAGGCCCTTGGCGCCGGTGGGTGGGACGGTGTGGGCGGCATCGCCGGCGATGAACAGGCGTCCCTTCTGCATCGGCTCGGTCACAGCGGAGCGGAAGCGCAGCACGGCCTTGTCGAAGATCTTTCCCTCGGAGACGGTGATGCCGGGGGAGTCGGCACGCAGGTGGAGCTGCTCCCAGATGCGGTCATCCGACCACATCTCCGGGGTGTCATTGGGATCGCACTGGAGGTAGTAGCGCTGGACGGTGTCGGTGCGGGTGGAGATCAGTGCGAAACCCTCGGGGTGGGTGGCGTAGATGAGTTCCTTCTGTGTCTTGGGCGCTTCGACGAGGATGCCGAACCAGGCGTAGGGGTACTCGTGGCGGGCACGGATGCCACCATCATCGGTGATGATCTTGCGGTAGGGGGAGTTGGAGCCGTCGGCGGCCACGACATAGTCCGCGGTGAGCTGCCGGGTGGTGCCATCAACACCGGTGTAGGTGATTGTGGCCTTGTTCTCCTGTGCGTCACCCTCGAAGTTCTCCACGGAGTCCACGGTGGTCTCGAACAGGAGCTCACCGCCGTCCTCGATGCGCTTGGCGATGAAATCCTTGAGGTATTCATGCTGCGGGTAGATGGCCACCTTGTGGCCGGTCAGCTCCGTCAGCGGGATGCGGATGTTCTCGTTGTTGATGGCGATGTCGATGGCCTCATCGTGATCGGCCTCGCGTTCCATGCGCTCGCCCACACCGGTTTCCCGCATGAGGTTCAGGGTGCCCTGCTCGAGGATGCCGGCACGCACGGTCTCCTCGACATCCTGCCGGGAGCGGCTTTCAAACACGACGGATTCGATGCCCTGCAGGTGCAGGAGGTGGGCCAGGGTCAGTCCTGCCGGACCCGCACCGATGATGGCTACTGGTACGTGGTTCATGAAAGGCTCCTTCAGGTGGGCTGTGGGGTATGGGCTGTCGGGTGGGGTCCGGCGGGGATCCCCGCCCCCGGGTGTGCGGGGCGATGTGTGCCCGATGGCCCCCAGATGTGGTTAGTGATATGGGTCTCAAAGTAGGCAATGGCAGAGGTGATAGCAATATCCCGGCCGCATGTTCGCAGAGTGAACGGGGGTGAGGGTGGGGGATCGGGCCCGGCCTGCGCAATTGACCTGGCGTAACCATGGCCAAGGGTGTAGCTAGGGGTGTCGATGAGGGGTGTTGGGGGCGATGTGTCACGTCGACATGCGTGCCCACCAGCCCGCCCAGGCGGTATTGGACAACTCCCCAGGTCCGTGGACTAGTATGTAGGAGCACTAATTCGATATTGCACGGGTGTCCGGTGAAAGTCCGGGCTGAGAGGTGGCACAGCCACAACCGTTGAACCTGATCCGGGTAATGCCGGCGATAGGGAGGAAACATGACTGATACACGTCTGCCATCAACCGGGGAGACCGGTGAGCCAGGGGAGACCGGTGCGCCCGGGGGAACCGGTGTCACCACCGGCCCCACCCCACAGACCCGACACACCTGGCGCGTGATCGACATCGTCATCGCCGCGGTCCTGGGCGTGGCCTGCGGGCTGATCTTCGTGGTGTGGAATTCCATCGGATATGCCTGGTTCACCGCCTTCGACGCGCTGACCCCGGGCCTGGGCGGTCTGGCCGTCGGCATCTGGCTGCTCGGCGGTGTGCTCGGTGGGCTCATCATCCGCAAACCCGGCGCCGCGCTGTTCGTCGAGGTCATCGCCGCCTCGGTGTCCGCGGCCCTGGCCTCGCAGTGGGGCATTGAGACCCTGTACTCCGGGATCGCCCAGGGACTCGGCGCGGAACTGGTCTTCGCGCTGTTTCTGTACCGGCGTTTCACCCTGACGGTGGCCATCCTCGCCGGGATGGGTGCCGGTGTCGGCGCCTACATCCTGGAGGCTTTCCTCAGCGCCTACTTCGCGATGTCCCTGGCCTTCAACATCATCTACTTCAGCTGCCTGATGATCTCCGGTGCGCTGCTGGCCGGCGTGGTCAGCTTCTACCTGGTCCGCGCCCTGGCGAAAACGGGTGCGCTGGACCGGTTCGCCGCCGGCCGTGAACTGCGCAGGGAGGTCTGAACACACCCATGACCACCACCATGGGTACCCGGGTGACGGTCCGGGATTTCGGCTACCGTCACGCCTCGCGGAAGAAACCCGCCTTCAGCAACATCACTCTTGATATCGCGCCGGGGGAGCGGGTGCTGCTCACCGGTGATTCCGGTTCGGGCAAATCAACCCTGCTCGCCGCGTTGGCCGGCGTGCTCGGTGATGACACGGAAGGGCAGACGTACGGTTCCCTGCTTGTCGACGCCTCCGCCACCGGCCTCGTCCTCCAGGACCCAGACTCCCAGGTCATCGCCTCCCGGGTCGGTGATGATGTCGCCTTCGGCTGCGAGAACCTCGGCATCCCGCGGGAGGAGATCTGGCCGCGGGTGGAGCAGGCTTTGGATATGGTCGGTCTCGACCTGCCCCTGACACATCCCACCCGGCATCTCTCGGGTGGGCAGAAACAACGCCTGGCGCTGGCCGGGGTCATCGCGATGGGTGCCCGGCTCATCCTGCTGGATGAACCCACCGCCAACCTCGATCCGGCCGGCCAGCGCGAGGTGGTTGAGGCCGTCAACCGTGTGGTGGACGCCACCGGCGCCACCCTCATCGTTGTGGAGCACCGCCACCAGCTGTGGTCGGGGACTGTGGACCGTATCCTCCGCCTCGAGGCAGACGGGGTCCGGGGGATCCACGCCGATGACCTGGTCTCACCCACCGGTCTGCCCACCCGCCGGGAGGCCGGGACGACCGCCCTGGTCTCCGCCGATCACCTGCTCGCGCAGTGGGGACCGCCCCGTTCCTTCCACATCCCGGAGGGTGCCTCCACCGTGATCACCGGTGCGAACGGTTCCGGCAAGACCACCCTGGCGCTGACCATCGGCGGGCTCATCCCACCCCGCTCGGGGCACCTGGATCTGGCCGACACCCTCCGGCGTGGCCTCGACAGACAGCCCCACCAGTGGCGTTCGGCGGATCTCGCGCGCCGCATCGGCACGGTGTTCCAGGATCCGGAGCACCAGTTCGTTGCCCGCACCGTGCGCGAGGAGATCGAGGTCGGGCCCAAGGTCATGTCGGGCAGACGCCGCGGCACCGTGGACCAGGCCAGCGCGCACCGCATCGAGGAGCTGCTGGACCGGTTGCGTCTGCGCCACCTCGAGCATGCCAACCCCTTCACCCTCTCCGGTGGGGAGAAACGCCGCCTGTCGGTGGCCACCGCGCTGGTGGCGGCCCCGGCTCTGCTCATCCTGGATGAACCGACCTTCGGTCAGGATCCGGTGACCTTCCGGGAGCTGGTGTGGATGCTGCGGGATCTCGCCGATTCCGGCACCACCATCGTCTCCGTCACCCACGACCCGGATTTCATCGCAGCCCTGGGTGATCATCACGTGGAGGTGGGCAACCGGTGAATCTCATCAGGGATATCAACCCCGTCACCCGCATCCTGGCGGTCATCGCCCTGACCACCCCGCTGCTGATCAGCGTGGACGTGGTCTCCGCGGCCATCGCGCTGGCCGCCACCATCGCCCTGTCCCCACTGGTGGGGGTCAGTTGGAGGCAATTGTTCCGGCGGGGCTGGCCCCTGCTGGTCATCGCGCCGATAGCGTCGGTGTCCATGGCGCTCTACGGTCGGCCCGAGGGGGAGGTGTACTTCAGTTTCCTCCTGGCCCAGGTCACGGATAATTCACTGTCGCTGGCCCTGGCCATCGGTGTGCGTGTGCTGGCGGTCGGTCTGCCGGTGGTGGTGCTCATCTCCCGGCTGGACCCCACGGATCTGGGCGATGGCCTCGCCCAGGTGGCACGCCTGCCGGAGCGGTTTGTCATCGGTGCCGTCGCCGGGGGACGCCTGGTGTCGCTGTTCCGCGATGACTGGTCCTCCATGTCGCGCTCCCGCCGCGCCCGGGGTATCGCCGATCAGGGCCGGATCCGTCACTTTGTCACCATGGCCTTCGGGCTGCTGGTGCTCTCCCTGAGACGCGGAGCCAAACTGGCCACCGCGATGGAGGCCCGCGGGTTCGGTCGCCGTCCCGACCGCACGTGGGCGCGCGCGTCCACAGTGGGGCTTGTCGACGCCACCGTGATCCTCATCTGCCTGCTCATCTCCATCACCGCGATCACCGTGTCCATCCAGACCGGTTACTTCAGGTTCCTGGGAACATGATCATCATCCTCATCGACGGACAGTCCGGCTCCGGCAAGACCACCCTGGCCAGACAGCTGGCCACCGAGACCGGTTTCCAGCTGGTCCACCTGGAGGATTTCTACCCCGGCTGGTCGGGGCTTGCCGAGGCCAGCCGCATGGTGGTCGACGATGTACTGCACCCCACCCGACCCGGTTTCTGGCGATGGGACTGGGAACAGAACCGCCGGGCCGGGTGGGTGGACATCCGTCCGCGCGCGAGTCTGATCATCGAGGGATGTGGGGCGGTGACGGAGGCGTCGATAAGCACCGCTGCAACGTTGGGGACCGTGATCACCGTGCGGTTGACCGGACCGGAGGACCTCCGCCGGGAGCGCGCACTGACGCGCGACCCGGATTACGCACCCTGGTGGGAGATGTGGGCCGCCCAGGAGCGCGAACACTTCACCGGGCCCGGGGATGTGCCCGTTGACCACGTGCTAGGGTGGTCGTGATCGCGGGACGACCCGCGCATCGGGTACCGGATGGGGACGGCCCCGCCTGAGCTTTCACAAGGATGTTCACCATGCCGTCCACGCGTCTGGATGTCATCGATTATGCGCGCATCATCACCGGCTGGGTGGCTGTTGCGCTGTTTCTCCTCCTCACCGTGCCGGGCCCGCCCCTGCTGCTGCTCACCATCATCATCGCGGTGATCCTGTTCAGTTCCTTCGGGGTGGTGAAACAGGCGGAACGCCTGGCGGTGATCCTCGGCGACCCCTACGGCTCCCTGGTGTTGACCCTGTCCATCGTGACCATCGAGGTCATCCTCATCGTCGCGGTGATGCTGGGGCCGGGGGAGTCCACCACCATCGCCCGGGATTCGGTCATGTCGGTGTCCATGATCATCATGGCGCTGGTGGTGGGCGTGTCCTTCCTCGCCGGGGGCCTGCGCCACGGCGCGTTGTCACACAACGGAACCGGGGCCCAGACCTACCTGGTGATGATCCTCATGCTGTCGGTGCTGGCCTTCGCCGTGCCGGCGGTGATCGGCGTGGCAGGGCAGTACCAGCCCGCGCACGCGGTGCCCGTGGCGGTGGCCACCATTGCGCTCTACGGGTTCTTCCTCAGACAGCAGACCGGCACCCGGGCCGGTGACTTCCAGGATTCCGCCGCGGTGCCACCCACCGGGCCGGCCTTCCGCGGTGAGGTGTTCTTCCGTGCTGTGGTGCTCGTGGTCACCGTCCTGCCGATCGTCTGGCTCTCCCATGACATGGCCGGACTGATGGACACCGTCCTCGCCGATTTCGGGGCCCCGGCGGCGCTGGCGGGACTGGTGATCGCCATGATCGTGTTCACCCCGGAGACACTCACCACCGTCCGCGCCGCCTGGGGCGCTGAGACCCAGCGCGTGATCAACCTCGCCCACGGCGCCCTGGTATCCACCCTCGGGCTGACCATCCCGGCGGTGCTGATCATCGGTGCTGTCACCAACCAGACGGTGATCCTCGCCGAGGGCCCCGCCAACCTGCTGATCCTCGGGACCACCATCGCCGTGACGGGCATCATCTTCACCGCCCGTCGGATCACCGCCATCCACGGTGCGGTGCTGCTGATGATATTCGGGGTGTACCTGCTGGCGCTGCTGGGTTGAGAGCGGAATGTCGGCGTGGGTCCTGGGGTAGCCTGGGCCGCATGACGACACCGACTTCTCCAACTGCAGAACCTGTTCAGAACCTTGATTGGAGCTCCTGGAAACGGGTGCTCGTTGTGGTGGCACACCCGGATGACCCGGAGTACGGGTTATCCGCGGCGGTGCATGAATGGACCACCGCCGGGGTGGAGGTGTCCTACCTGCTGCTCACCCATGGGGAGGCCGGGATCCAGGGGAGGGACCCGGCCGAGGTCGGCCCCCTGCGCGCCGAGGAGCAGCGCCGGGCATGTCACTGCGTGGGCGTGACCGACCTGGTCATCCTCGACCACCCCGATTCGATGCTGGTCTACACCCTCGACCTGCGCCGGGACATCGCCCGGGAGATCCGTCGCCGTCGTCCCGACGTGGTCGTCCTCACCAACTTCGATGTCGAGGCCTACGGCGGACTCAACCAGGCCGACCACCGGGTGGCGGGGCTGGCCACCATCGATGCCACCCGTGATGCCGCCAACCCGTGGGCGCAACGCGAGCTCCTGGATGAGGAGGGGCTGGAACCCTGGAGCACCTCGAAGCTTCTCGTCGCCGGGGTTCCCAATCCCACCCACTATGTCGGTGTCTCCCACGAATCGGTTGAGGCCGGGGTGGCGTCCCTGTGCGAGCACGATGAATACCTCAAGGCCCTGCCGGACCATCCCGTCCCCCATGAGTTCATCCCGGGGATGCTGCGTGAGGGCGCCGGGCTGGTGGGGGATGAGAATCTGGAGTGCGCGGTGACCTTCCGGGTCTTCGACGTGTAGGAGAAAACCCCGGGCGCTCAGGGACCGGTCAGGTAGTTCTTCAGATAACCGCCGGTCAGGGTGCCCGAACCGGTCAGTTCCGCCGGGGTGCCCTCGAAGACGATCTGGCCACCATCGGAACCCGCGCCGGGACCGACCTCGATGATGTGATCCGCATGGGCGAGCACCGCCAGGTGATGCTCCACGACGATCACCGTCTTTCCCGCATCCACCAGGGAATCAAAGAGACTGAGCAGGGTCCGCACATCCGCCAGGTGCAGACCCGTGGTGGGCTCATCCAGGATGAAGGTGGTGGCCTTATCCGCCAGGTGGGTGCCCAGCTTCAGGCGTTGGCGTTCACCACCGGACAACGTGGACAGTGGCTGCCCCAGGGTGAGATACCCCAGACCCACCGCCACGAGGCGTCGCAGAATCGTCACCGCGGCCGGCATCTTCGACTCCGGTGCACTGAAGAACTCCAGGGCCTCCACCGCGGGC
The DNA here is from genome assembly GCF_000011305.1 of Corynebacterium efficiens YS-314. Lineage (NCBI taxonomy): Bacteria > Bacillati > Actinomycetota > Actinomycetes > Mycobacteriales > Corynebacteriaceae > Corynebacterium > Corynebacterium efficiens. The sequence continues at coordinate 1,196,613 of NC_004369.1, forward strand.
ATGGCCAGCACCTCGGCGATATTCCTCCCACCGAGGTGATGATCCAGCACCGCCTCATCAAACCGCCGTCCCTCACACACCTCACAGGGGGAGGACACCCCGGCCACCATGCCCAGATCCACGGTGACCACACCGGTGCCGTGGCAGTTCGGGCAAGCACCCCCCGAGTTCGCCGAGAACAATGCCGGCTTCACCCCATTGACCTTCGCGAAGGCCTTCCTGATCGAATCCAGCATGCCGGTGTAGGTGGCGGGATTGGAACGGGTTGACCCCTGGATCGACGTCTGGTCCACCGACACCAGGGACTCATCCCGGGGGATGGCATGAACCAGGGAGGACTTGCCGGAGCCCGCGACACCACTGATCACCGTGAGCACCCCGAGCGGGATATCCACATCCACATCACGCAGGTTGTTCCGGTTCGCCCCGCGGATCGGCAGGTGGCCTGCGGCGGAGCGTGCCGACGTCTTCAACTCTGCCCGGTCGTGGAAGTGACGCCCGGTGACGGTATCGGATGCCTCCAATTCGGCGACGGTGCCCTCGAACTGGATCTCGCCTCCCGCACCACCCGCCCCGGGACCCAGATCCACGACATGATCGGCGATGGCGATGGTCTCCGGTTTGTGTTCAACCACAAGCACGGTGTTGCCCTTGTCCCGCAGATCCAGAAGGAGCCGGTTCAACCGTTCAATGTCGTGGGCGTGCAGCCCCGCGGTGGGTTCATCAAAGACATACGTGACATCCGTCAGGGGAGAACCCAGATGACGCACCATCCTGGTGCGCTGCGCCTCCCCGCCGGACAGGGTGGCCACCGGGCGGTCCAGCTGCAGGTAGCCCAGTCCGATGGCCACGAAATTCTCCAACGTCTGGGACAACCCGCGCATCAGCGGTGCCACCGACCGGGCGTCCACACCATCGATCCACCGCGCCAGATCACGGACCTCCATGGAACACAGATCCGCGATGTTCTTCCCGTTGATCCGGGATTCCAGAGCATGCCGGGCCAGGCGTGTTCCCCCGCAGTCCGGGCAGGCTATGAAGGTCACCGCCCGGTCCACGAATTCACCGATGTGCTTCTGCATCCCGGAACGATCCTTGGACAACATGGATTTGGTGATCTTGGGGATCAATCCCTCATAGGTGACATTGATGCCGTTGAATTTAATCTTCATCGGTTCCTGGTGGTACAGGGCATGACGTTGTTCGTCGGTGAACTCCGCGACCGGGATATCTGCCGGGTACAGGCCGGATTCGGCATAACCGCGCATGCTCCAGGAGCCGACCTTGTACCCGGGGATCAGCAGGGCACCGTCATTGAGGGAGAGGGACTCATCCACCAACTGTGCCCGGTCGATCTCAGAGACCCGCCCCATTCCCTCGCACCGTGGGCACATGCCACCGGTGCGGGTGAACTCCACCTTCTCCCTCTTGCCCCCGGCCCTGCTGACCCCACCCGATGCGCTGATGGAGGGCACATTGAAGGAATACGCCCCGGGACCGCCGGCAGCGGGTTCCGCCAGCCGGGAGAAGAGGATCCGCAGCATGGCCGTGGCATCCGTGGCCGTTCCAACCGTGGACCGCGGATTGGCCCCCATCGATTCCTGGCCGACAACGATGGCGGTGGTCAGTCCCTCCAGGAGATCCACATCAGGACGCGCGGCCACAGGCATGAAACCCTGCACGAAGGCACTGTAGGTCTCATTGATCAGGCGCTGTGATTCCGCGGCGATGGTGCCGAAGACCAGGGAGGATTTACCTGACCCCGACACACCCGTGAACACCGTCACCCGGCGTTTCGGGATGGCCAGGGAGATATTCTTCAGGTTGTTCTCATGGGCCCCGTGCACCCGGATCATGTCATGGGAATCAGCCATCTGCATGGGGCAGATTGTATAGAAAACCCACCGGGACTTGAGGGCGGGCAGATCGGGTGGGGTGCGGGGGCAGTCCCGGGTGGAACCTAAACCGCAGGTGGACCGTGAGAAACAGGAGGTGGAGGGTACTGGTGCGGGGTTGGTGGCACCCCGGGGGCGTGGTCTGCCTACGATGGTGGCATGGCTACGACTCATTTTGATGGTACTGACACCCCCACCTCCGGCGAACTCCCGGCGGTGGGCGACACCCTTCCCGACTTCACCGTCGTCGACACCAACCTCGGCGAGGTGTCCCTGTCTGATCTCAAGGGCAAGAAACTCGTTCTCAACATCTTCCCCTCGGTGGACACCGGACTGTGCGCGGAGTCCGTGCGCAGGTTCAACGCCGAGGCAGCAGGTCTGGACAACACCACCGTGCTGTGTGTATCCAAGGACCTGCCCTTCGCCCTCGGACGCTTCTGCGGTGCCGAGGGCCTGGACAATGTCACCGCCGCCTCCGCATTCCGCTCCACCTTCGGTGAGGATTATGGCGTGGTGCTGGAAGGCTCCCCCCTCAAGGGTCTGCTGGCCCGCAGCGTCATCGTTGCAGATGAGGACGGCAAGGTCATCTACACCCAGCTGGTTGATGAGATCAAGACCGAACCGGACTACGCCTCCGCCATCAAGGCGCTGGGTTAAACCAGCGTTCAACCACCTGACTGATTCCTTACACAGGGCCTGACTCCAGGTGGCCGGTACCCGATCGGGTACCGGCTGCCGGGGTCAGGCCCTCAACCGTGTTCAGGAAACTGTGTTCAGGTGACACTCACGGCTGCATACTGTCCGTCGCCACCGGTGGCTGCTCCCCGGTCAGGGTAGTGAGCGACACCGCCTCCCGTGCGGGTTGCTCCGCAGGAGGAGCCTCGGGGACCGAGGTGGTGGTTGCGGTGGGATCAGCTGCCGGGTCAGCAGTCTGATCAGCGGTGGCAGGAACCGACGATGGGGTTGTTTCCGGACTGGCACCCGGCGCTGGGAGATCGATTCCCTTGCGGTCCTGCGGGTTCTGCACATCCTGTGTGTCTATCGGTTCCTGGGAAGTCGGTGTGGGAGGGGGATCCGCGGTGGGTGGGTCCTCCGGCCAGACGGGAACCTCAAAGTCCGGTGTGCGGATGGGACCGGGCAGGAACACCCGATTGGGTAATTCGGGAGCATCCGGCACGGGTGGGGTGATGATGACGGGATCCGGAAGCACCGGGTTCCTGGGCACGAGGGGGGCCGGGGGTGTGGGGGCGGTGACTGCCGGTGGAGGGTTACTATCCGGGTTCGACGGCGATGGTCGACCACTGCCTGGTGAGATGTTATCGGCCCCCTCAGCCCAGATCAGTGGAGCTGATGCGTCCGGGACCCCGGGGGAGGACTCCCCGGGAGCCGCCCCCGGTTCCTCCCACGGCATCGGCGGCGACAGGAGTGGGGAAACAGACGAGGGGGCGTTCTGCCTGTCCTGCGGCGGGCTTTGTGGACGGGGAGGGGAGCTGGTACCACCCGGTGCGCGGGTGACCACCGTCGCGGTGGGATCGTCGGGGTGTCCGTCCGCGAGGGTGGACAGGAGATCCTGTGTTGGGGGGAAGGGCAGCAGGGTGGTGCTCTGGGCAGTGATGGTTGAGTTCTGTGTGGGGCGCGTGTCGTGGAAGACACCGATTGAGGCGAAAGTGACCGAGGGGATCAATACACTCAGCGCGAGGGGCAGCGTCACCTCCCACCGGCGTGGTTGTTTCCGCCTGGTGTCGTCATACTGCCTACATCCCAGGACCCACAGGCCCAGCGCGGCGAGAACCACGCTGATACCCAGCAGTCCCACCACACCCTGGGCACTGAGGTCCGCTGAGAGGGTGAGGATGAAACTGAGGATGCCCAGGAGGATCAGTACCAGCGGTGCGTACCGGCGCAAACCTGTCACCACGGTGTGAGTGCGGGCCGGGGTGGCGGGCAGGACACGCTCATGACTTCGGATGAACTGGAGTAATCCCGCGCGGTAGAGTCCCGGGTTGCGCTGGTGGGGCACCAGTAGTTCCATCGGGTTATGCCGCAGACGGAAATCCTCCCTGCGCCAGAGGGGAAAAGCCAGGGCATTGATGTGGAGGGAGATGGTGTCATCGTCCCTGCGTTCAACACACCCGCGGGCGATGGGGATGAATCCGTCCTTCACCGCGGTCTGGACCGCCCCACGGAGGGCGTCGGCAGCGTCGACGTCCAGGATGCCGCATTCCCTACCATCGAGGTACACGAAGATGATCTCATCCACCGCACGTAGCTCCACCAGTACCCGGCTTTCGTCCCGGATGTTCCTGAAGGGGGAGTGTCGGGTTGGTTCGACCCGCCACATCGATCCATCGGGAAGCAGGGCCCAGGGTTTGGCGGGTGGGTTGTTGAAGGGGACGCCACCATCGGATTTGTACAGTGATATGTGGGCCGCGGGATGCTGCGCAGGGGTGAGCACCAGTTTGCAGGTGGGGATGAGACCGGAGGCGTAGACGCGGGCGATCTGAGAATCGGATACCACCGAGGGGTCGGGCAGGGTGCCCACCACCGTGGTACCGACCACCACGGAGACGGTGTCTCCACCATTGGTGGGGATCAGCAGGGATTCCACCACGGTCCGGGGTACGGTCGGATCCGCCAGTGTCTGTATCGCCGTGCTACTGATGTTGTCCAGCGGGATGTCACGGATGAAGGGCAGGACATCCGGGTGGTCGGAGATGAGGAGCCTGTAGTAACGGTCCCGGGCGCTGTCGATGATGAAATCCGGTGACGGTGTTCTGACTGTGTTGGGCACGGTGCAGTGGGCTCCTCTCTTAACTTTTCAGCTGGATGATGCGGCTATGAAGCGGTGGGGATGGCAGTGTGGTTCATCATCCGGAGGGGCCGGAACCCTTAGTCCTGCCCTGGGTAACCACTGGGTTTAATACACGCTCATGATAATACGGAAAATCCTAGAGTAAATTTCCCTCAGCCTGGTATCAGTTGGATTTTATCAGTAAAGATGAACAGCAGGTTTTTCCTGATTTTTCTGAGAATATAATTCACCGGCGGGCGGATCCCCCAGGACCCTTATGCAAGGGCCATCTTCTCACCCCGGGAACGGTTGATCATCTTGCCCACCGCGGTGACGATGATGACCACGAGCGCACCCCACACCGCGCCGAAGGCCAGCGATCCCACGGTGTTGCCGAGCCAGCCCGCAAACCCGCCGGCTGCCCCAGCCGCGAATTCCTCGAGTCCGTGAACCAGCCCGTAGGGCAGGTGCCAGCCGAGCTCGTCCAGGCCGACCACCATGATGTGCCCACCGACCCACAACATGGCGAACACACCGATGACACTGATGATCTGCAGGATGATCGGCATCGCCTTGACCAGACCACGGCCGAAGCGCACCGCACCGGCGGAGGCACCCTCCCGGGTGGCCACGGCCAGACCCATGTCATCCATCTTCACCAGCAGGGCGACCACGCCGTAGACGAGAGCGGTGATGCCGACACCCACGACGAACAGGGTGGCGGCCTGCATCCAGATGGTTTCTGCGGTGATCTCATTGAGTGAGATGACCATGATCTCCGCGGAGAGGATGAGATCGGTCGTGATCGCACCCTTAACCAGGGCATCCTCTGATTTCGGCCCGGCCTGGGACTTCGGGACCATCGGCTTGTCCTCGTGGTGCATTCTCGTGTGGATTGAATGCCAGATCTTCTCAGCCCCCTCGAAACACAGGTAGGTGCCACCCAGCATGAGGATCGGTGTGAGTGCCCACGGGGCAAAGGATGACAACAACAGGGCGATCGGGAGGATGATGATGATCTTGTTCACCAGCGAGCCCTTGGCGATCCGCCAGATCATGGGAAGCTCCCGGGCGGGTTTGACCCCGTCCACATACTGGGGTGTGACGGCTGCGTCGTCCACCACCACACCGGCAGCCTTCACGCTGGTCTTACCAGCCAGGCCGGCCACGTCGTCGACGCTCGCGGCGGCGGCCCTGGCGATAGCGGCCACATCATCGAGCAGTGCTGCAAGTCCACCTGCCATAACCTTTACCGTCCTCAACTGATCGGGGGAGTTGGAATTTCACAAGTGTATGCCTGTCCACGGCAGTAGACCATATGAGGCACAATGTTCCTCATGGATATCGCGATTGTCGGTGCTGGGGCCGTGGGTGGATACTTCGGGGCGCGCCTGCGGGAATCGGGTGCACAGGTCACCCTGGTCGCCCGGGGTGAGACACTCCGGGCGGTGAAGGATCGGGGAGTGCACGTCACCGACGCACAGGGGGCGCGTGAGGTACCGGTCCCGGTGGTGGGATCACTGCACGAGCTGGACCGTGCCGATGTGGTGCTGGTGGCCACGAAGGCGCTCGGGGGTGGCACCCCGACGAGGGAGCTTTTCGACGGCCTGCCCCGCACCGCCATCGTCGCCACCACACAGAACGCGGTGGAGGCGCCCCACCAGGCCGTCGGGATCGTGGGGTCGGCGAATGTCTGGCCCGGTGTGGTGCGGGGATTTTTCATCCACACCGGCCCCGCCTCGGTGGAATACCGCGGTGGGCCCCTGTCCTACACCTTTGGTACCTGGGGACAGTCGGTCCCGGACGGGGTGCAGGACCTGGCTGCGGAGTTCGCCGCGGCGCTGAATTCCGCGGGCATCGAGGGGTGGGTGCATCCCGACATCTGGGTTGATGTGTGGGAGAAGGCGATGTTCGTGACCACCTTCGGCGGATTGGGGGCGTTCGTCGACAAGCCCCTCGGGGTGCTGCGCACGGACTACCGCTCCACCCTGGAAGCCCTCATGCGGGAGGTGGCGGATGTGGCCCGCGCCGAGGGGGTGGCACTGCCGGCTGATGCGGTGGAACGGACCATGATGTTCGCGGACCGGATGCCGGAGGCGTCGACAAGCTCGATGCAGCGCGACATCAGCGCCGGTGGCGACAGTGAACTCGACGCCCAGGTCGGTGCGATCGTGCGCGCGGGCAAACGGCACGGCGTGGATGTCCGACTTCATGACCTCATCCTCACCGCCCTCCGAAATAGGGGGGCGAATAGGTAAATCCGACTTGCGCGATACACTTTGCACATGATCGTTACCTCCACAGCACGTGTGTCCACGGACCGTCCCGGCCGTTACGGCAAGCAGCTGACGAGTCACCTCAGTGAGAAACTCACCACCACCTGGGATCCCGAGGCGGGGCGTGGGTCCATCATCCTCAACGGGCAGGGCCCGGATGCCGAGGATGAGCGTTTCGCCTTTGATGGGTGCGCCAGCTGTGACCTGGTGGCGGGCGATGGGGTCCTCCTCCTCCACATCGAGGCCCCCGGGGAACTTGCGGACCGGTTTGAAACCGTCATCGGTTCCCACCTGGTGCGCTTCGGTTCCAAGGACAACCTGCGGGTGGCCTTCCGGCGTGGTGACGGCACCGACGGCAAGGTATTCGACCCCCTTGGCTAGCACGCAGGAAAGCACCCTGCGCATCGTCGCCGCCGTGTTCCGCAACCGGGCCGGTGAGGTGCTCGGTGTCCGGAAGGCTGGCACCTCATCGTTCATGATGCCCGGTGGCAAGATCGAACCGGGAGAGACCAGCCTTCAGGCTGTGGTCCGTGAGATCGCTGAGGAACTGCACCTTGATCTCGACGCGGACCGTCTGCACCACCTCGGCCTGTTCCGCGCCCCGGCGGCCAATGAACCCGGTTTCACCGTCCGGTGTGATGTCTACGTCTGGCCGGATCCACTGAGCGGTCTGCCCACCGTCCACGATGAGATCGTCGAGGCGATATGGGTCCCCGTTACCTCCCGTGCCCCCGAGATCGCGCCCTTGAGCAGGGATGTGGTGTTCCCCCACCTGCGGGCATCAGAACAGCACGAGCATCAGTAGCGGCACGGCCGTGACCACCATGACCGTGCCGATGAGGTAGTTGAAGAACCGCACGGTGGTCTGGGTCTGCGACACCGCCGGCATCACGCTGGTGGGATCCTCCGGGCGGACATACAGGGGAATTGAGTCGCCGACCCGGATGACCGGCTCGGCGCTGGAATCGGGGAACACCCCGTGGATCTCGCGACCGTCAATATCGATGCGGTACAGGGTCAGGTAGCGACCCTCCTCATTCTTTCGGTGTCCGGTGATCACCGCATCATGCAGTTCGGCGTACTTGTGGAACGATCGTTCCCTCAGGGTTGAGCGGACCGCTAGCACCAGACACACCACACCCACGACAAGAACGATGACCAGGAGAAACGGGATCATTGAGTCCTCACCTCAGGGGACAGCGGTTGGCATGGTGGCATCCCGGGGTCAGTGGCTTCCGATCGCCAGGGGTGAGCTTGAATTCTCGTGGAGGATGGGGAGGGAGATGGTCTGGGCAACCGGGATCAGAGGGGGGTGCTGACGCGCATCCACCAGTGGTGAGGTGTGACCCGATACCCGGGGTGTGGGGGCACCGGTGTGGTAGGCGATCCAGTCCAGGTGCTCCGCGACGGGGATGTACCATCCCATCGTCCCGTCCTGGGCGGGTGTGCTGGTCGAGGTTGACATACTGAGGATGCCCGCGACCTGCCCGTTGACCCACAGGGCACCACCGGAATCACCGGGCAGGAGGCGTCCGTTGCGGATGGGGGCCTCGAGCAGGATCATGCTGGGGAAAGGACCGGGGAGGTTGATGATCCGGCGCTCGATGGTGGTGTCGGCCTGTTGCGCCACCGGGTAGGGATTGGATTTCCAGCCACCCCAGCCGGTCACCGTCGCAGGAGCACCCGGGTGCTGGTGTGCCCCGGACAGGCCCGCGATGGGGGTGGGAACGGGTGAGGAGAGACGAACGACCGCGAGGTCCACGGAGGGATGGCGGCGCACCTCGGCAATACCACGTTTGGGACCTGTCAGAAGTGATGGTCCGACGATGGCGCTACCGGGCACCGTCGTCTCCGGTATGCAGTGGCGGGCGGTGAGCACCCATTCCGGGGTGATCAGCACACCGGAGCATCCCGCGGTACCCATCTGAAGGTGGACCAGGGAGGCGCCACGGATATCGGCCTGGACGGGATAGCCACCGGTGATCGCATACGCGGGAGAGGCGGTGAGAGACACACCCGTGAGGAGGACAGCAACCACCAGGGCCGCTGACACCACGGCCGTTCTCACTCTTCTGATGACTGTCATGCTCCTGAGCCTAATGTGAATCGATCGCGGAAAGATGCGGGAAGATCCGGAAAGATCCGGTGGGTAGTTGGGGGATTTTACAGAATCTCATCAATCACATTAATCGATGGGCGGGCGATCCGCGCACCTTTTCCGGTGACCACGATGGGGCGTTCCAGGAGGCGGGGGTGGGCAACCACCGCATCCAGCAGTTCGTCCTCGGGGGTGTCCTCGGACAGGCCCAGTTCCGTGTACTCCGTCTCCTTGGTGCGGATTCCCTGGTGCACCGGGATCCCCATCCGGTCGAACAGTGCCCGCAGCTCCTCCTTGGTGGGGGTGTCCTTGAGATATTCGATGATGGTGGGGCTGAGACCATCCTCGCGCAGATACTCCAGTGTCTTCCGGGAGGTGGAACAGCGTGGATTGTGATAGATCGTGACATCCATGGCAGTCAGCCTACCGTCCAGCACATGGGGTGGAGCGGAACATGCGCGGGCGGGCATGGATCCGGTGGGGTCATGGCCCATGCCACACCCGGCCGGGTCTAAGGTGTACGTCATACTTATCAGGCGGTGGGAAACCGGTCGGAATCAGCCGTGGGAGATAACCGGGAGGTGGTCGGAAGATGATCGGACAGATCATAAAGGTGGCCCTGGCGTTCGTGGGCATCATCATCGGGGCGGGGTTCGCCTCCGGGCAGGAGGTGATGCAGTACTTTGTCGCCTTCGGGATCAACGGGCTCTGGGGTGCGGTGATCTCCGCGGTGGTGATGACCGTGATGGCGTTGATCATCCTGCAGCTGGGCAGTTATTTCCGCGCCGGTGAGCACGGGGAGGTGTTCCGCCGGGTCAGTCATCCGGTGTTCTCCCGCCTTCTCGATGCCGGTGTGGTGCTGACCCTGTTCTCCACCGGTGTGGTGATGTTCGCCGGTGCCGGGGCGAACCTCAATCAGCAGTGGGGTCTGCCACTCGGGGTGGGTGCCTTCATCATGGTGGTGCTCGTGCTGGCCGCCGGCATGCTGGATGTGGACAAGGTGACCACCGTGATCGGGGCGATCACCCCGTTCATCCTCGTGTTCATCACCATCGCATCCGTGTACACGGTCATCTCCGGTGACTTCTCCGGCGTCGACCAGCTCAACCGTGCCTCGGGGGAGGTGTCCACCACGCTGCCGAACTGGTTTGTGGCCGGGGTGAACTACACCTCCTTCAACCTCATGGTCGCGGTGTCCATGGCGGTGGTCATCGGCGGGAACATGTTCAATCCCCGCGTGGCTGGTCGCGGCGGGGTGGTCGGTGGCCTGATCTACGGTGTCCTGCTCATTGTCAGCGCCGTCACCCTGTTCCTGACCGTGGAGACCATCGGTGGCGATGACGTGCCGATGCTGAGCATCATCAATGAACTCAACCCGGTCCTGGGGCAGGTGATGGCGGTGGTGATCTACGGAATGATCTTCAACACCGCCCTGGGTATGTTCTACGCCCTGGGGAGACGCCTGACGGCCACCAGTCCCGGGCGGTTCCGGCCGGTCTACGTGGTGGCGGTGCTGGTGGGCTTCGTGCTCAGTTTCGTCGGTTTCCGCGAACTCGTCGGCTATGTGTACCCGGTGCTGGGATACATGGGCCTGCTGCTGATCGCGGTGATGCTGGTGGCGTGGGTGCGCGCCCGGGTGCGTATCTACCGTGAGTCTGAACGCCGCATGCGGATCGTTGATCTCCTGCAGATCGGTCATACCGGAAGTCTGAGCAGCCAGGAGGCCGCGGCCCTGGACCGGGAGATCGCGGAGTCCAACCTGGATGAGCACCAGATCCGCTCCGCGGTGGGTGGCTCCGGGGGAGCAGCGACGGACTAGGTCCTGACAGCATCCGATGATGCCTTTTGTTAACGTTTGGGACAGTCGCAGCGTTAGAAGTCTTGTATGGCGGTTAACCTGTAGATCGCAGTGGTTGCACAGCCATGACGGCGGCCGACAGATTGTCGGTTTGAAACAATTTCCTAAGGACGGTCAACAATGAACATCGTTGAGCAGATCATCTTCTTCATCAACACCATTCTCGGTTATGGCCTGCACGCTGGTTCCTCAGCGTCCAGCAACCTGTCCCACACCATCGGCCTGTTCTAGGTCCACGCTGCCCCCAGGGCAGCGCCTCACACGCCCGTATCTGCACCGTTGTCGGTGTGGATGCGGGTTTTTGGTGTGCATGGAGGTGTTCACCGTGTCGGCTGTAGGCAGCCGTGGACACGGGTGGGGGAGCAGCGCGCGTCGACAGGCGCCCATGCGTGCGCAGGGACCATCGATGCCCCCTGTTCGGGACACCGGGCCCGGGGGAGGGCGGCTACTCTGCGGGGACGAGCTGCACCTGGCTGGCATCAGCCCAGGTCAGTTCGATGCCCCGGGAGCGCAGCCACTCCATCGGGTCATCACCGTGGCGGGTGATGCCCTCCACGGCGTTGAGGGTCGCGTCGATGGCACGTTCGGCGTCCTCAGCGGAGATCAGGCCTGCTGAGGTGGCGGCGGCGAGTTCGTCGATGTCCCTGACTGTGATGGGCTCACCGCACACGGAGATCAGGTCGACGTAGAGATCACGGGCGGTCCACACGCCGTTCTCGACGTTGATCTCGGCGATGTCGATGTAGTAGTCCTGGCGTTCATCCACCCCCTCGCGGAAGTGGAAGATGTTGGCGCGCAGCCCCAGTTCGGGTAGCAGCCAGCTCTCCAGATACCCGAACCTCGGGTGATCGGCCCCACGTGCCATGTAGAGACCGAAATCGGTCACCGTGAAGGTGTCAACCTCGCGGAGGAACCCCTTCGGGTCGGTGTTGACGCGTCCGGAGGTGTCGAAGGTCTCCTGTTTGACGGGGTGAAGATCAGTCATGGTTTTCCTATCTCACATCGAATACGACCGCGGTGGGGGCGAACACGCAGTTCGCCCCGCCGTTGTCGGTGGCCGTGGTGAGACCACCACTGAGCACTGCGACGATGAGGCCGCGGCCGGTGTTGGCTACACCTGAAATCGTGGAGGGGCCATCCGGGTTGATGCCGGTGTTGCCCAGGACAGTGGTTCCATGCGTGAGGTTGCTCAGGTTCGCCCACTGGACCTGCATGCGGGTGTTCTGCTGGTCTGCGAGCGGTCCGGTTCCCAGTGCGGTGAACACGAACGCGGACTGTCCGGCAGCAACGCCGGGCAGGGGGAGTGCTGCGGGTCCGGGAACGGCGAAGGCACTGCCCACGGAGGCTGAGGTGCCACCGATGCAGTTCTCGGCCCGGGTCGGCCAGGCGAACTGGGCGATATCGGGTGCGTTCTCGGGGATCTCCACGTCGCCGCCCTCGCCATCACCGGAGACGAACCCCAGGGCCTGGGTGACGATGTTCCGGATCTCCTGCGGTACCCACGGTTGGTTGACCGCGTCCATGATCTGCTGTCGGGCTGCCTCGGTGGGGCGGCCCAGATGATCAACGGGGAGTGTGCTGGAGAGGTTGGTGGCGATGTCGTTGGAGAGGTTGTACAGATCCTCGGCCGGGTTGGCCGATGCCGCGGGGGCTCCCGCAAGTGATGACGCGACAAGGGTGCCGGCCACCGCCAGGGAGGTCAGTCGTTTGATGCCTTTACCTGGTGCGAAACGCTTGGTCACGTGTGCCACGATGCTGTACTTGCCTTTCGACGACGGGGAAACCCTGGATTGTGTTACCGGAGGAGCAGGTGGACAACGCCGAAATTAACAACATCAGTCACACCTGTCTCTCCTGTCACAATAATCGCAGAAGGATCACTGTCAATACGATTCATATATTCCACAGACCGCTTGGAGGCTGCCTGTGGATCCCGGGGCGGGGTGTGAAAACGCATGGTGTGCGTCTCCACCGCCTCGTTATCTACTGTGTCGGTGCGTGATGCCGATTCGTTACAAAGAGGGGGTGGGGTGGTTTTTCGTCGAAAAGCATCCGGGAAACCGCATGCCAGACGGGTAGCGGCATCCTCCGGCTCCCCCATGAATCCGGACTTGTGCGCGCACGGGTGGTTGCGAGTAGACTGCTAGCGTTCTATAACAAGGGACAACGGCACGGCAGTAGCTGCGCCCGCGTCCTCCATATCTTTATCCGGCAGGAGAATGCCCCCAGTGACCCATCCAGAGTTTCGTAACGTCGCGATCGTCGCGCACGTTGACCACGGAAAGACCACACTCGTTAATGCCATGCTCGAACAGTCCGGCGTGTTCGGCGATCACGGCGAAGTTGCTGACCGTGTGATGGATTCCGGTGATCTGGAACGCGAGAAGGGCATCACCATCCTGGCCAAGAACACCGCCATCCGACGCAAGGGCGCCGGCAAGGACGGCAATGACCTGGTCATCAACGTCATCGACACCCCCGGCCACGCCGATTTCGGTGGCGAGGTCGAGCGCGCACTGTCCATGGTCGACGGTGTCGTCCTGCTGGTGGATGCCTCCGAAGGTCCGCTGCCCCAGACCCGCTTCGTGCTGTCCAAGGCACTGGCCGCCAAGATGCCGGTGATCATCGCCGTCAACAAGACCGACCGCCCCGATGCCCGCATCGACGAGGTCGTCGAGGAAGCCCAGGATCTCCTCCTCGAGCTGGCCTCCGCCATCGAGGACGAGGAGGCCGCAGCCGCCGCCGAGCAGCTGCTCGACCTCCCGGTCCTGTACACCTCCGGCCGTGAGGGCAAGGCCTCCACCGAGAACCCCGGCAACGGCAACGTCCCGGCCTCCCCGGATCTGCAGCCCCTGTTCGACACCCTGCTCAAGGTCATCCCCGCCCCCGAGGCCAACATCGATGCACCCCTGCAGGCACATGTGACCAACCTGGACTCCTCGTCCTTCCTCGGCCGCATCGGCCTGGTGCGCATCCACGCCGGTTCCCTGAAGAAGGGCCAGCAGGTTGCCTGGATCCACTATGACGAGGAGGGCAACCAGCACACCAAGACCGCCAAGATCGCCGAGCTGCTGTCCACCGTCGGCTTCTCCCGTGTCCCCGCACAGGAGGTCATCGCCGGTGACATCGCGGCCATCTCCGGCATCGAGGACATCATGATCGGTGACACCCTCGCCGACGTGAACAACCCCGTCGCCCTGCCCCGGATCACCGTTGATGAGCCTGCCCTGTCCATGACCATCGGTGTCAACACCTCGCCCATGGCCGGTCGTGGTGGCGGCGACAAGCTGACCGCCCGCGTGATCAAGGCCCGCCTGGATCAGGAACTGATCGGTAACGTCTCCCTCAAGGTCAAGCCGACGGATCGCCCCGACACCTGGGAGGTCCAGGGTCGTGGTGAGATGGCACTGTCCATCCTGGTTGAGACCATGCGCCGCGAGGGCTTCGAACTGACCGTGGGCAAGCCACAGGTGGTCACCCAGACCATCGACGGCAAGCTGCACGAGCCCTATGAGATCATCGTCATCGATGTCCCCTCCGAGTACCAGGGCAACGTCACCCAGCTGCTGGCCACCCGCAAGGGCCTGATGCAGTCGATGACCACCACCCCGGGATCCGACTGGATCCGCATGGAGTTCCGTGTTCCCTCCCGTGGCCTCATCGGTTTCCGCACCCAGTTCATGACCGAGACCCGCGGTACCGGTATCGCCAACTCCTACTCCGATGGCCTGGATGTCTGGGCCGGTGAGATCAAGGGCCGTGCCCACGGCTCCCTGGTCGCCGACCGTTCCGGTCAGATCACCGCCTACGCCCTGCAGCAGCTGGCTGACCGCGGCAACTTCTTCGTCGAGCCGGGTACCGAGACCTACGAGGGTGTCGTGGTTGGTTCCAACAACCGCGAAGAGGACATGGACATCAACCCGACCAAGGAGAAGAAGCTGACCAACATGCGTGCAGCTTCCGCCGACACCACCGTCACCCTGGCCAAGGCCCACAACCTCTCCCTGGATGAGGCACTGGAGTTCTGTGGTGTCGACGAGTGCGTCGAGGTCACCCCGGATGTCCTGCGCGTGCGCAAGGTCATCCTCAACGCCACCGAGCGTAACCGTGCACGTTCCCGCGCCAAGAGCCTGAACAAGTAGGGTTCCCGCCCGCACCGGAAAGGGCGCATACAGTTTCCGGCGACAGGCCTGCTGAGCACCACTCAGCGGGCCTGTTCTGTCTGCCCGGGTGCGCACAGTAGGATGAACAACCGTGAATAAGAGCCCCCGTCGTGCCACCCTGCCAGGCTGGTCGATCCTGCTGACCGGGTCACTGCTGGCCGGGTCCCTGGTCGCCTGCCAGGCCAACCCCGGTCCGGCACCGGTGGAGGAGGCCCCACCCGTCACAGCGGAGAGCACCGAAACCCCGGCCGAAACCACCACGGACACCACCGAACCACCCGCCGCCGGCACCGCCGACGACCCGATCACCACCGGCAGATCTCAGGTCAACATCGGCATCGACCCACTGCGCAACGGTTTCAACCCCCATCTGCTGGCCGATGACTCCACCCTCGTCCAAGACATCGCCGCGCTGGTGCTGCCGAGCACGTTTGTGGGCAACCTCATGAACACGGATCTGCTCGAGGACGTGGCCACGGTGGAGCCCCCCTCACCGGCCATCGCCCAGACCGTGCGGTACACCCTCCGCCAGGAGGCGCAGTGGAGTGACGGCACCCCGATCACGGGCTCGGATTTCGCCTATCTGCACCGTTCCATCGTGGAGACCCCGGGTACCTTCAACCGGGCGGGTTATGAGGCGATCACCGCGATCCGAACCTCCGGTGGCGGCAAGGTTGTGGAGGTTGATTTCTCCAGCCCGGTGGCCGACTGGCAGCAGCTGTTCAACAACCTGCTGCCCAGCCACCTGATCCAGGGCGTGTCCGATGGTTTCCGCACCGGACTTTATGACGCCATCCCCGCGGCCGCGGGCCGTTATATGGTGCGTTCCATCGACCGGCAGCGTGGCATGGTCACGCTCGCCCGCAATGACCGTTTCTGGGGTGCCAATCCCGCCACAGTCGAATTGTTGAGCTTCCATGATGCCCGGTCAACCTCCCGCGCCGGGGAATTCCTCCGCACCGGGCAGAGCGTGTTCATGAACCTGCGGCCCACCGAGACCCTCGTGGACACCTTCCGGCTCGTCCCCGGTGTGGAGGTGCGCACCTCGGACACCGATCGTGCGCTGAGGGTGGTGCTCAACACCGCGTCCCCGGCCCTGGCCACGCCCGCGCGCCGTGCCGGGGTGTTGGAGCTTGTCGACGTCCCCCTCACCGCCCGGCTGGCCACCGGCCGTTCCGCCACCCTCAGTATCGCCCCGGACACCGACTACCGCGTGGACGGGCAGACCGGGGCTCAGGAGGAACTGCGGGAGCTCACGACCACCTCCCCGCTGCGTTTTGCCATCGATCCCGCCGATGATCAGGCGGTCGCCGCCGGCAGGGTACTCGTCGACCAGCTGGCCGCCGCCGGTATCCGCGCGGTGACGGTTTCCACCGACCTCGACTCCATGCTGGGCGGTGGCGTGGGTGGAGGTCTGGCCACCGGTGAGTATGACGGTGTGATCCTGCGCAGCAGGGAGGCGCAGGATCCCCTGGCCCTGGCGGACACCTACGGCTGTGAGCTCTCCCTGAGCGGCTGGTGTGATGAGCAGACCGAGGATTACCTGGCGCAGCTGATGGCCGGTGACATCACCTTCGACCCGGAGTGGGGGAGGCGCCTCAATGAGGAACAGGCTCTATATCTGCCGATCGTGACCGAGACCCGTGTGGAGGCCCGGACCCCGGGTATCGTGGGTCCGACGGGGGATCCCTCGGCCTGGCCGGGTGGCATCGCGAGCGCAGCGAACTGGAGGAAGAATGATATTGCACAATGACCTGTCTGGACTGCGGGTGGTGGCGGTTCACGCCCACCCCGATGATGAGGCGATCACCACCGGCGGGGCGCTCCACCACCTGGCCACCCGGGGTGCTGATGTCACCGTGGTCACCTGCACGCTGGGGGAGCAGGGTGAGGTGATCGGTGAGACCTGGCAGCAGCTGGTCAACGGTGACGCCGATCAGCTCGGTGGTTTCCGCATCCATGAACTGCTGTCCTCACTGCGGATCCTCGGGGCGTCGGGGTGTTTCCTCGGCGGTGCGGGGCGGTGGCGGGATTCCGGCATGGTCGGTGATCCTGCGAATGACCACCCCCGCTCCTTCGTCCGGTCGGGGGACCAGGCAGAGGAGCAGCTCGTGGAGATCTTCACCATGCTGCGCCCCCACCTGGTGATCACCTACGGCCCCGACGGCGGGTACGGGCACCCGGACCATATCCGGGCCCATGAGATCACCCACGGCGCCGCCGGGCGCGTGGAAGGCATCCAGCGCATCCTGTGGGCGGTGACGGGACGCACCGACCTGCAGGCCGGACTGGATGCCATCAGTGCCGTACCGACGGGCTGGCGTGCCGCAGGCGATGATGAGCTGGCCTGCCAGGACCGGGTGGACTTCGCACTCGAACTGGATGACCGCGCCTATCACGCGAAGGTGGAGTCCATGCGGGCCCACGCCACCCAGCTGTGGATCGCCGATGGCGGCGTGAGTGACACCAACCCGCACGCGGCCTTCGCCGAGGTCACCGACCGTGCCGCTGCGCCGGTGGTCTTCGCCCTGAGCAATCTCATCGCCCAGCCGGTCATGCGCCGTGAGCACTACCAGCTGGGTGCGGGCACCGCCTTCCCGGCCGATGCCCAGGGCCCCGCCGACGGACTCCAGTGGTAGTTCCCGTGGAACGTAACCGGAGTTTCATTCACCGCGGTCTGTCCCGGGGCGAGGTGATCGGGGGCATTTTCTGGCTCGGTCTCGGTGCGCTGATCTCCCTGCTGCTCGAGGTGGTCTACCTCGGCACGTGGATCACGCTGCCCGGTGGGGCGGCCATGGCGTTTCCGTACACCATCGTCATCGCCTTCTTCTTCAATATGGTTCTGACCAGGACATCTCTGCTGTGGACCGACAATAAACCGGTGGCGGCGATCCCCCTGTTCACGTGGCTGCTCGGATTTGCCGTCCTGTTGATCTGGCCGCTGGCGGTCGGGGATCAGCTCCTGGGGTCCAACATGCGCTCGGTGTTGTTGCTCGTTGCCGGTATAGCGGGGGGGATTTGGCCCCTGGTGCGGGGAGCGTAGCATAATGAAGCCACACGGTTTGTCGTGTCCACCCATTGATTACAAGCCAGGAGTTTTCGAGTACCAATGACCTACACAATCGCACAGCCCTGCGTTGACGTCTTGGACCGTGCCTGCGTTGAAGAGTGCCCGGTCGACTGCATCTACGAGGGCAAGCGCATGCTCTACATCCACCCCGATGAGTGTGTCGACTGTGGTGCCTGCGAGCCGGCCTGCCCTGTTGAGGCGATCTTCTACGAGGACGATGTCCCAGACGAGTGGATTGACTACAACGAGGCCAACGCCGCGTTCTTCGATGATCTCGGATCCCCTGGTGGGGCGGCCAAGCTGGGCCCACAGGATTTCGATCACCCCCTTATCGCGGCACTGCCCCCACAGGCCTAATCTGTACATTCATGACCCGTACACCCCGCACCCCGTTAGCCACCATCCTCCCGGACTTCCCCTGGGACTCACTCGCCACCGCCAAGGCACGGGCGGGTGAGCATCCGGATGGCATTGTGAACCTGTCGGTGGGCACCCCGGTCGACCCGGTGGCCCCCGGCATCCAGATCGCACTGTCGGAGGCCGCGGGGTTCTCCGGTTACCCACAGACCATCGGCACCCCCGAACTGCGGTCCGCGATCCGGGCCGCGCTGGAGCGCCGCTACGGCATGACCGGGCTTGTCGACGCCTCCGTCATCCCCGTCGTGGGCACCAAGGAGGCCATCGCCCTGCTGCCGTTCATGCTGGGTCTGGCCGGACACACCGTGGTCATCCCGGAGATCGCCTACCCGACCTATGAGGTCTCGGCCGTGGCCGCCGGGGCCCGGGTGCTGCGCTCGGATTCCCTGCTCAAACTGGGGCCCGAGGTGCCGTCGATGATGTTCCTCAATTCTCCCTCCAACCCCACCGGCAAGGTGCTGGGTGTGGAACACCTGCGCAAGGTGGTCGGATGGGCCCGGGACAATGACGTCATCATCGCCGCCGACGAGTGTTACCTGGGCCTGGGCTGGGATGACGACAATGAGCCCCTCTCCATCCTGGATCCCCGCGTCTGCGATGGTGACCACACCAACCTGCTGGCCATCCATTCGCTGTCCAAGACCTCCAACATGGCCTCCTACCGTGCCGGTTATATCGTCGGTGATACGGCCCTGGTGGGGGAACTGACCGAGGCACGCAAGAACCTCGGCCTCATGGTGCCCTACGCGATCCAGCAGGCCATGATCGCCGCGTTGAACGATGATGAGCAGGAGGCGGGGCAGAAGCTGATCTACGCCCGTCGTCGCGCCACCCTGATGAAGGCGCTGCTGGGGGCGGGGTTCCGCATCGATGATTCCGAGGCCGGCCTGTACCTGTGGGCCACCCGTGATGAACCGTGCCGGGACACCGTGGACTGGTTCGCCGAGCGGGGCATCCTGGTCGCCCCCGGGGATTTCTATGGCCCACGTGGTACCCACCATGTCCGGGTCGCCATGACGGAGACCGACGAGCGTATCAACGCCGCCGCCGCCCGTCTCGCCTGAGTGGTTTCCTGATCTCCCCGACGGGGGACTAGGCTTGAATTTCTCAAATTGAAATTTTTGACAGGGGAAGAGGCGCGTTGAGTTCCGAGAAGAGTGGGTGGGGCACACGCGTGCACGCAACCAGCCGCCAGTTCATCAAATTCGGGCTGGTGGGCGGGTCCGGCACCATCGTCAACCTCGCTGTCGCGGCGTTGTCCAAGAAGATCGCCGGATGGACCGCGGGTATCTCGGAGCATGACCCCTTCATGAACCTGCTGGGTACCGATTTCCACATCCGCTGGTATCACGTGTTCATGACCATCGCCTTCCTGGTGGCCAATATCTGGAACTACCAGCTCAACCGCACGTGGACCTTCAAGATGATCAACATGCGCTCCTGGTGGCGTGGTTTCTTCCCCTTCCTGGCCACCGGACTGGTGGCCTTCGTGGTCAGCCAGGTGGTCACCACCCTGCTGATGAACCCCACCTCACCACTGGCGTTGTCCTCCGAGATCTTCGATGACTCCACCGGCCTGCGCACCAAGTTCTACTGGGCGCTGACGATCTCCATCCTGATTTCCATGCCGGTCAACTTCATCGTCAACAAGTACTGGGCGTTCCGGAAACCGAAGACGATTGTGGTCCAGGAGGTCGCACCCCACTAGGCAGGCGCTCAGTTGGCGTGGAGTGCGGTATTGAGGGCGACCACGCTGGTGTTGGGTACCGCCTCCACCGCGCCGGTGGTGGAGTTGCGCCGGAAGACCAGGCCGCTGCGCCCGGCGAGGGTGTGCGCCTTGACGGTCGCGCCGTCGATAAGCACCTTCGTGCCGGCGGTGATGTAGAGCCCGGCCTCGATGATGCAGTCATCGCCCAGGGGGATGCCGCAGCCGGAGTTCGCGCCCAGCAGGCAGCGCTGCCCGAGGCTGATGACGTGTTCTCCGCCGCCGGAGAGGGTGCCCATGATGGAGGCGCCCCCGCCGACATCCGTGCCGTCGCCGACGGTCACACCCGCGGAGATGCGCCCCTCGACCATGGAATGGCCGAGTGTGCCGGCGTTGAAGTTGATGAAGCCCTCGTGCATGACGGTGGTGCCCTCCGCGAGGTGGGCGCCGAGACGGACACGGTCGGCGTCACCGATGCGCACCCCCGAGGGCAGGACATAGTCGACCATGCGGGGGAATTTATCCACCGAGTACACCGTCACCTGGCCCCGGCGGGACAGCCGCGCGCGGGTCAGGTCGAAGCCCTCCACGGCGCAGGGCCCGAAATTGGTCCACACCACATTCTGCAGCAGGCCGAAGATGCCCTCCAGATTCAGGCCATGGGGCTTGACCAGCCGGTGGGAGAGCAGATGCAGCCGCAGCCACGCATCGGCGGTGTCGGCGGGTGGGGCATCGAGATCAGCGATCCGGGTGTGGATGACGGTGCGGGTGACTCTACGGTCGGGGTCCTCGCCGGCCAGGGGATCCAGCAGGGGATCGGTGGCCGTGGTGGTCTGGTCCCCGGCCGCGCCCAGGGTGGGGGCCGGGTACCAGACATCGAGGATGTCGCCGGTGGGTGTTGTGGTGGCAATTCCGGTTGCGGAAGCTGAAGTCATGCCACCACACTAATTTCTATCGGTCTATCAGTCCAGTCCGCTTTCCCCGCAGGGGGCTGCGGGTGGTGGTGAAGGACAGCGCCACCAGGAAACCGTAGACCACCGCCACGGAGAACACCTGCGAGCGCGAACCCTCATTACCGAGCATGAGCAGCACCAGCCCGGCGAGCAGCACCAGGGTGAGGATACCCAGCCACGGGTGGCCCCACATCCGCACCGTCGAGATCTCACCGTTGTGCTCCAGCTTAGGCCGCAGCCTCAGCTGCGACAGGGCGATCATCGCCCACACCACCAGCAGACAGCCACCCACGGCATTGAGCAGGAAATCCAGCAGGCCGGCCGGATTGAAGTACTGCAGCGCCACGGAGACGAAGGCGAAGAACATCGACAACAGCACCGCCGCGGTGGGCACCCCGCTCCTGCTCAACACCGAGAACACCCGCGGGGCATCCTGGTTGCGGGACATCGCGAACACCAGACGGGAGGTGGCGTAGATCTGCGCATTGAAGGCCGACAGCAGCGCCAGTACGATCACCGCCTCCATCAGCCCCACGGCACCCGGGATGTTGGCCATGTCCAGGATCCGGGTGAAGGGCGACTCCGCCGCGGTTTCGGCGTTATCGATGGACTCATACGGCATCAGGAACGTGATCACCAGGACGGACCCCAGGTAGAACAGGGAGATACGCCAGATCACGGCGCGCACCGCCAGGGAGATCGCCCGCCGGGGCTGGTCGGATTCCGCCGCGGCGATGGTGACGATCTCAATGCCGCCGAAGGCGAATGCCACCGCGAGCAGACCCGCGGCCACACCGGAGAGCCCATTGGGCATGAACCCGTGGTCCCCGATGAAGTTGCTCGTGCCCACAAAGGTCGAACCGGGCAGCAGACCGAAGATCAGGCCGACGCCGACGATGAGGAACACCACGATCACAGCGACCTTGATGAAGGCGAACCAGTACTCGAACTCACCGAACCCGCGGACGGCCGCCAGGTTCACGATCGCGAAGAACACCACGCACACCAGGGCCGGTATCCAGGGGTCCACCCCGAACCACGCCCCCATGATCGCCGCGGCACCGGTCATCTCCGCACCCATGACCATGATGAGCATGAACCAGTACAACCAGCCCAGGGAGAACCCCGCCCAGTGTCCGAAGGCATCCTCGGCGTATTTGGAGAAACTACCCGAATGCGGCCGGGCGGCGGCCATCTCACCGAGCATCTGCATGACAAGCACTACGATCACACCGGCGGCGATATAGGCCAGCAGCACCGCCGGCCCGGCGGCCCGGATACCCACACCGGTGCCCAAGAAGAGCCCGGCACCGATGGCGGATCCCAGGCCCATCATGGTCAGATGTCGGGTCCGCAGACCGGTGCCCAGTTCTTGTCTTCTGTTCGGATCAGATGTTGTCTCAGATGATCCGGGGGCAGCACCGGGTTGAGCTGCCGCGGGAACTTCACTCATTGCCATGCTCTCAACCGTAAACGTCTGTTTAGGTATTCACGAAACCACGCATCACCCGGGGTCCGGGTGCTTTCCGTGGTGGTGTGCAGGGTGGGTGAGAGCCTACTGGGGCCGTCTGTGCAATCAGCCGGTGGGTGTTTCCCTAATGGGAGGCCTGGCTGTCTGTGGTGTCAGGCTGGGCGTCGGACCGGGGGCCGGGCCGGGTACCCGGTCGGGTGCGGGGCGGGATGCGTCGTGCCACCGGCTCATGGAAACCCTTCTCCCGCTTGATCGACCAGTTCGACTGGCCCTCGATATCCTTGACGGTGCGTTCCTCCTCGGCCTCGGGGAACCAGATGGGGGTGTCACAGTCGAGCACGATGTTGTTGCCCACATGGCAGTTGTCACCGAGGGAGACCCCGATGACGCCGGAACTCACGCCGAAGGTGCAGTCCTCGCCGATGCCGAGGTAGAGTCGACGCCCCTCGGAGTCACGTGGGGACATCACGGTGGAGGACAGGCCGATCTCGGAACGGGCACCGATGACCACACCGGAGGACAGGCGGCCCTCCACCTTCGCCGCACCCAGGGTGCCGGAGTTGAAGGAGACGAAACCCTCACGCAGCACCGAGGTGCCCGGGGCCAGGTACGCACCCAGGCGTACACGTTCCGCCTCGGAGATGCGCACACCGTAGGGCACCACATAATCCACCATGCGGGGCAGGCGGTCCACACAGTAGACATGGATCAGACCACGGGAACGCAGGGCGGCCCGGACCCATTCGAAGTTATCCGGCAGGCAGGGACCCTTGTTGGTCCACACCACGTTGGACAACATGTTCAGGGTTTCTGACATGTGCAGTTCATGCGGGCGCACCAGGCGGTGGGAGAGCAGATGCAGACGCAGGTAGACATCATGGGCGTCGCGCGGCGGGGCCTCGAGGTCCTCGATGATGGTGCGCACGGCGACCTGCTCCACCAGTCGGTCCTCATCGAGTTTGACCAGCTGCAGCATCCTGGGGGTCAGTTCACGGGCGCCAAGACGCACCGTGCCGGTTTCCAGGGGGTAGGGCTGACTCCAGTTGTCGGGGTCGATGAGGGCGGGATCGGGGTACCAGGTGTCCAGGACGGTGCCGTCCATGGCGATGTTCGCAATCCCAAGTCCCACCGCACCCCTGCGCCCGGTGGCACCGTTAGCGAGTCCCTGACCGGAGACAGCATTGGTTGCGTTCACCATTGAATACATGACCACTCATACTTTCCGCACTGTTGTGATTGGTTGTCGATTTGTAATCTTATGGCATGGAACAAGTATCGATACCACCCTCCGAACGTGATCCGGCTCCACCCACCCTCGATCTGCTCGGCGATCCCGTCACGCTGACCGCGGATCTGGTGGACATCCCCAGCCCCTCCGGCCAGGAGAAGCTGATCGCAGAGGCGGTTGAGACCAGCCTGCGTAACCTCAATCTGCCCGGGGTGGAGATACTGCGCTTCAACAACAATGTCCTGGCGCGCACCCAACTCAACCTGCCCGGACGGGTCATCCTGGCGGGTCATCTCGATACCGTTCCCATCGCCGACAACGTCCCCGGCCACCGTGCCCCCAATGCCGACGGTGTGGACACCCTGTACGGCTGTGGGACCGTGGACATGAAATCCGGTCTGGCGGTCTACCTGCACACCTTCGCGAGCCTGGCGGGTGCCGGCCATGAACGACCCACCCGGGATCTCACCTTCATCGCCTATGAGTGCGAGGAGGTCGAATACCACCGCAACGGCCTCGGACACATCCAACGCGAGCATCCGGAGTGGCTGGTGGGGGATCTGGCGCTGTTGGGGGAGCCGACCGGGGCCTGGATCGAGGCGGGATGCCAGGGCAATCTGCGCATCAGGGTCACCGCCCACGGCACCCGTGCCCACAGTGCCCGCGGGTGGCTGGGGGACAATGCCATCCACAAACTCACCCCCGTCATGGCCAGGATTGCCGAATACGGGCACCAGGATGTGATCATCGACGGCCTCACCTACCGCGAGGGCCTCAACATTGTCCGGGTGGAGGCGGGGGTGGCCAATAACGTCATCCCCGACGAGGCCTGGATGAGCGTCAACTTCCGTTTCGCCCCCAACCGGTCGGCGGAGCAGGCGACCCGCCACGTGATCGATGTGCTCCGGTTGGAGGAGACCCCGGGGGTCACCTGGGTGCTTGACGACGCCGCCGGTGGTGCCCTCCCGGGCCTCGACCTGGAGGTCACCGCCGGTCTGGTCGAGGCGGTCGGTCGCGACCGGGTGCGGGCGAAATTCGGCTGGACCGATGTGTCCCGCTTCTCCGCGGTGGGGGTACCCGCCCTCAACTTCGGTTCCGGGGATCCGTCCTATGCCCACAAGCGCGATGAGCAGTGCCCGGTTGGGCAGATCACCGGTGTGGCGGAGATCCTGCACACGTATCTGACCTCCTGAACAGCGGAGGTCCGGTTCAGCGGTTATCGTGGATAGTCCATCACGAAGCCGATCAGGAGGTCATACCATGGCTCCCCACAAAACCCCGGATGAAGAGAAGAACCGCCTGCTCGTCGGGCCCGTGCTCCGCAGGAAACCGGAGACCCAGCCTGAGGGCAGCACTTTCGATCAGCGACTGCTGGAGATGCGGGCCGACCATGACTGGAAACACGCGGACCCGTGGCGTGTCCTGCGCATCCAGGGGGAGTTCGTCGCCGGTTTCGACGCCCTGGACGAGATGCCTAAGGCCGTCACCGTCTTCGGTTCCGCCCGCATCCGGGAGGAACACCCCTACTACAAGACGGGGGTGGAACTGGGTGAGAAACTCGTCGCAGCTGAATACGCGGTGGTCACCGGTGGCGGACCGGGCCTGATGGAGGCCCCCAACAAGGGTGCCTGCGAGGCGGGTGGACTCAGCGTGGGACTGGGCATCGAGCTGCCCCATGAGCAGCGACTGAACCCGTATGTGGACTTGGGCCTGAACTTCAGGTACTTCTTCGCCCGCAAGACCATGTTCCTCAAATACTCCCAGGCATTCGTCTGTCTCCCCGGTGGATACGGCACCCTGGATGAGCTCTTTGAGGTGCTGTGCATGGTGCAGACAGGCAAGGTCACCAACTTCCCGATCGTGCTGATCGGCACCGACTTCTGGGCAGGCCTGCTCGACTGGATCAGGGGACGCCTGGTCGCCGACGGCATGATCTCCGCGCGGGACATCGACCGCGTCCTGGTCACAGATGATGTCGACGAGGCCGTCCGTTTCATCGTCGATGCACACGCGGGGCTGGACGTGGCACGCCGCCACAACTAGTCGGGGCTACATTAGTCCTATGAGTTTTTCCTCCGCCTACGCCACCGGGGAGCTGCCGGTGATCATGGCCATCGTCAACCGCACCCCGGACTCCTTCTATGACAGGGGTGCCACCTTCGAGGACACCGCCGCACTGGAGCGGGTGGCCACGGTCATCAATGAGGGCGCCGGGATCATCGACATCGGCGGTGTCAAGGCGGGGCCGGGGGAGTTCGTCTCCACGCAGGAGGAGATCGACCGTGTGGTGCCCACCATCGCGGCGGTGCGTCAACGTTTCCCCGATATCCACATCTCGGTGGACACCTGGCGTTCCAGCGTGGCGGATGTGGCCATCCGGGCAGGGGCCACCCTGGTCAATGACACCTGGGCGGGCCACGATCCCGAACTCCTCGAGGTCGCCGGGCACCACCGCGTGGGGTATGTCTGCTCCCACACCGGTGGTGTCGTGCCCCGTACCAGGCCGTACCGGGTCCACTTCGATGACATTGTCGCCGATGTCATCCGGGAGACCACCACGCTTGCGGAGAAGGCGGTGCGCGCCGGGGTTCCGGAGGAGTGGATCTTCATCGACCCCACCCATGACTTCGGCAAGAACACCTTCCACGGACTGGAGCTGCTGCGCCGCATCGATGAGATCGTGGCCACCGGCTGGCCGGTGCTCATGGCGCTGAGCAACAAGGACTTCATCGGGGAGACGGTGGATCGGCCCGTCGACAAGCGTGTCGCCGGGACCCTGGCCGCTACGGCCTGGGCGGCGGCCCGGGGATGCGCGGCGTTCCGCGTCCACGAGGTCGCTGACACCCGCGATGTCGTGCAGATGACCGCCGCGATCGCCGGTGACGTCGCCCCCCTCAACACCATCCGGGGGCTGGTGTGAGCTCCATCAGCGTGGTCATCCCCGCACTCAATGAGGCACCGACGGTCGCCGGTGTGGTCGAGGCCGCACTCGCGGACAACCCCGACGAGGTCATCGTCATCGACGCGGACTCCACCGACGCCACCGCCGTCAATGCGCGCCGGGCGGGAGCCACCGTCTACAACTGGCGGGAGATCCTGCCGGCCGTGCCCACCCGACCCGGCAAGGGTGAATCCCTGTGGCGCGGCGTGGAGGCGGCGCGCGGGGAGATCGTCGTGTTCGTCGATGCTGATCTCACCTCCCTGCGACCCGGCATGGTCCGCGCGCTGGCGGCGCCTTTTACCGATCCCGGCATCCACCTGGTCAAGGCCGATTACCTCCGATCCTTCGGGGACCGGCCCACCGGGGGAGGGCGCGTGACCGAACTGACCGCCAAACCGCTGTTGCGACTACTGTTTCCCGAACTGGCCCACATCCGCCAACCGCTCGGGGGCGAATATGCCATCCGGCGGGCCACGGCGCGGGCACTGCCGTTCGTCGCCGGGTACGGGGTGGAGGCCGGCCTGCTTATCGACGTCGCCACCACCCACGGGGTACAGTCCATCGGGCAGGTCGACCTGGGCCGGCGGTGCCATGACCACCAACCCCTGAGTGCACTCGCGGGCATGGCCGAGGTGGTGGCCGCGATCATTCTCCAACGCAGCGGCCGCGACGTCCCGATCAACCAGCGTGATCCGTTAGACTCATTGCCATGCTGACCTGGATCGTGATGATCGTTGTGCTCGCCGCACTCGTCGTGCTGTTTACCTGGCTGTTTGCCAAACTGTTCGGGCGCGGCGAGCAAGCCATGCCGCTCCCGGACAATGAGGAGATCATCGAGCATAACCGCCGGGTGGTGGGCCGGGGCGACATTGATGACATCGTGTTCGAGACCGCCCTGCGTGGTTACCGCCAGGACCAGGTCGATGACGTGGTCGCACACCTGAACTGGAAGATCGACGCCCTCACCGCACGCCTGGACAAGCTCGGCGATACCGCCCCGAAAACCGCGGTTGAACAGGGTTTCCCCTCCACACCGGTCCGTCCACACGAAAACACTTCTCCGACCGGGAATCCTGAAAACGGGTAAAATGGATACTTAGCCGCATACAGTGCGGATTTTTATCGTTGTAAGGAGCTGGAATCAACATGGCAGCAATGAAGCCACGGACCGGTAGCGGACCAATGGAAGCGGTCGAAGAGAGCCGCAAGATTGTGATGAGGATTCCATCCGACGGGGGCGGGCGCCTTGTTGTGGAACTGAACAAGGAAGAGGCCGCCGAACTCGGTGCGCTTCTCCTGGAGGCCGCCAAGTAGGGTTCCGCCCGCACCCTACCCACATCCCGGCACTCCCTGGTGACTCCCCGTTGACTCCCTGGGTTGGCCACGCGGGTAGTATTGTTCCGACGTGGTAACCACCCATTCAAGGAGTAATGCGACAGTGCTTTCACACATCATTGATGTCCTGGCGGACCCGATTGACGGCAGCCCCCTGCGTGGTGTGGATGACTTCACCCGACTGGTATCTGAATCCGGGCATTCCTACGATGTCGCCCGCCAGGGGTATGTCACCCTTGCAGGCGGTGCCGGCCTGCGCTACTCCGGTGATGATGCCGAGATGATCAGCGCCCGGGAGACCTTCCTCACCGGTGGGCACTTCGCCCCCTTCGTCGAGGCGATCGCCGATGCAGTCCATGATGTGCTGGACGCCGGTGAGGTCGCCGACGATGCCCACCCCGTCATCTGTGAGATCGGCGCGGGTACCGGTTACTACCTCTCCCACACTCTCGACAGCGTGGCAGGCGCCCGCGGCATCGGCATCGATGTCTCGGTGCATGCCGCCAAGCACCTGGCCCGGTGTCATCCCCGCGTCGGTGCCGTGGTGGCCGATGCCTGGGCCCGTCTGCCCATCCAGTCGGAATCCGTCGATGCCATCACTGTCATCTTCGCACCGCGTAATGCTGCGGAGTTCGCCCGCATCCTCAAGCCGAAGGGACAGGTCATCGTGCTGACAGCCGACGCCGGTCACCTCGCGGAGCTGCGTGAACCCCTCGGTATCATCGATGTGGAGGAGGGCAAGGTTGAGCGCATGATCGAGCAGGCAGCCGGACATCTCCAGCCCGTGGGTGACAGTGAGCCCGTGGAATTCGAGATGATGCTGGACCAGCAGTCCATCGCCTCCCAGATCGGCATGAGCCCGTCGGCACGCCACCTCAAACCCGAGGCACTGGCTGCGCGTATCCAGGCACTGCCGGAGCAGATGAAGGTCACCGCCCGGGCCCGTATCACCCGCCTCGGCCGTATTTCCTAGACCTGCGATCATCCCCGGGGATTCCGCAGGTTCACGATCGTCTGCCGTGGCTGTCGTGCCCGGGGAGGTATGTGAAACGGCCCGCGGTGGAATCAATGGTTGATTCCACCGCGGGCCGTTTTGTCGGTGTTGTGGGCCGGTGTCAGCGCACCGGACCCTCATGCGGGTGCTCATCGGGATTGAACTGCGTCAGCTCATCCAGATCGGGCAGGCCCTGGGAGGAATACTCATCGGGGTAGTGGGCCTCGGCGTTGATGATGCTGGCCTCCCCGGTGGTGGTGACCTCGAAGTTGAAGACCGGGCCGTGCTCGAAATAGACACGGCTGGCCATGGCGACCTCGCCGCCGTCGGCGAAGACCTCCAGGGTGGAACCATCGACCACGATGAACACGGAGTCGGTGTCCTCGGCGGACAGCGGCGCGACGGCCAACGGGTCATTTTCGTGGCACGGGTTCATGGACCGGTCGATGACCAATTCACTGTGACGGTGGTGGACCACGGCCGCGGTGTTGCCCTTCTGGTCACGCAGCTCGATGGACACGGAGCTGCCGTCGGGGATGTCACAGAGCCCGGTCCAACCCGCGGCCGCGTCGGATTCGTGGATGGCGGTGATGAGACCCTCGGGTGGGGTCTGGAAGAGTGTGCCGTCCTGGAGTGTGACCACGCGTGGCACGGACAGGCAGTTGGCCCAGCCCTCATCTGACCAGCTCTTGTGGGAGGTCGGGTCATCCAGGCGGCCCACACCGTTCATCAGTCCGAAGATGTGGGCCTGGTGGTACCGCTCCTCCTCATCCACGGTGCCGCTGGTGTAGTTGGTGTTGCGGGGGCGGGAGAAGTCATGGCCGTGGTCGATGCGGGTGAACGGGGTGACCACGGTGAACTCGGCGTCGTCAAGCTTGCCGACGACATACCCCGAACGATCCACCCCGTTCTCCTCGACGGTGATGATGAGAATGTCGTAGATTTCCCCATCCACCTCATCACGCAGGCGGATCAGTCGTGGGCTCACCATGATGGCATCCTCTGGCAGTCCGTGGGCCCCCTGGAAGGTCAGCCGTCCGGAGATCTGCCAGTCGCGGCCATCGGGGGAGTGGAGGATGACCACCACCGGTTTCTCCATGGGGCCGGCCACCGCGAGCATCAACCATCCCTCGTGGCCCTCCTCACGGTTGGTGCCGTCCTCCCAGTCGGGGACCACGCAGGGGGAACGGAACCGGGTGAAGGACTCGGAGTCACCTACGACGCGGCCGATCCGCACCACACCGGAATCCAGGCTCAGTGGGTTGTCGGACACTGACTCCATGGTGGCATCCAGATCGTCGATACGCGCCACGTGGATTGCGGAACTGTCCGCGGTCACCGAGGTGAAGTAGAGGTCAACCCCGCCCTTGTTGGCCACCACGGCACCGGCCCGCACCTGTGTCTCCCCACCCGTGGGGGCGAGGACATCATCACTGATATCCCAGCTGAAGGGGTTGCCCTCGGAGAACTGGTGGGCCCACCGCGGTCCCTCCTCGGGGGTGGGGCGGTACTGGTGGAAAACATGCCAGGTATCACCATCGAGGAGCACACCGGCCGGGGCGAACAGCAGACCAGACTCGGAGGTCAGGTGCAGTTCCGGGCGGTGATGGGTGGGGGGAGTCTCAGCCATGCGTCAGTCCTAGCTATTCACATTGATTCTTGATGATTCGTATCTGTTGAACGAGGGTAGCCACCTGCGGGCCGGTTGTGGGGAAAGGCCAGCTCAGAGGGGGTGTGGTAGACATAGAAATGCCGGGGTGCCGTCCCCTTGGGTACGACACCCCGGCAGTGGGGGTGGGGGAAGAGAAATCCTACATCAGTGATTTGTAGACATCGACGGTCTGCTGGGCGATGGTGGCCCAGGAGAACTCGTTGATGGCACGCTCACGCCCGGCGATACCGAACTTCTTCGCCACCTCACGGTCCGCGACCATCTTGTTCACGGCCTCGGCGATGTCACGCTCGAAGGTTTCGGTGTCATTCTCGTCGTAGTGGACCAGGGTGCCGGTCTCACCATCGACCACGACCTCCGGGATACCGCCCACGTCGGAGGCGACCACGGCGGTGTTGCAGGCCATGGCCTCGAGGTTGACGATGCCCAGCGGCTCGTAGATTGAGGGGCAGACAAAGGTGTCGGCTGCGGTGAGGATCTCCTGGATGCCCTTCTTGTCCAGCATCTCCTGGACCCAGAAGATCCCGTCGCGCTGGGACTGCAGCGCCTCCACGAGAGCCCTGGTGCGTTCCGCGATCTCCGGGGTGTCCGGTGCGCCTGCACACAGCACCAGCTGTACACCCTCATCGAAGTGGGCGGCGGCCTTGACCAAATGCTCCACACCCTTCTGGCGGGTGATGCGACCGACGAACGCCACGATGGGTCGCTGGGGATCCACACCGAGCTTGCGCAACACGGATTCCTCCGCGTCATCGAAGGTGGGGCGGGGCTGCCACAGTTCGGTGTCGATGCCGTTGAGCACGATGCGGACATTGTCAGGTTCGATGCGGGGGTAGGCGGCGAGGATGGAATCCTTCATGCGTGCGGACACCGCGATGACGGCATCGGCGTACTCCATGGTGTTCTTCTCTGACCAGGAGGACACATCGTATCCACCACCGAGCTGCTCACGCTTCCACGGGCGGTCCGGTTCCAGTGAGTGGGCGGTGGCCACATGGGGGATGCCGTGCAGACGTGCGGCGAGATGACCACCCAGACCCGCGTACCAGGTGTGGGAGTGAACCACATCCACATTGTTGGCGGCCTCTGCCATGCGCAGACCGGTGGACAGGGTCTTGATGGCCGGGTTGGCATTGTCCAGGGCCGGGTCCACGCCGTGGACGTAGACCCCCTCGGCGTCACGTGGGGCGCCCATGCAATGGACATCCACCTCCGCGATCTCCCGCATGAACCGGGTCAGCTCGGTTACGTGGACACCTGCTCCGCCGTAGACCTCCGGCGGATATTCTCTGGTCATCATTCCAACTTTCATGGTTCTGAGACTAGCCCGCCGTGACCATACGTGCAGCGGTTTCCCATCCCGTCGGACCCTCCGGGCGCAACCCGGGTACAGGACAGATGCGGGATGCCATGCAGTGTGGGCACGGAGCGGGGTGTGGGTCGCGACCTCCCAGGTGCCCCCGTCGGCCCAGCATCCGGGGGGCGGTCACCCACCCTCGACTGACCCCGTGGCCACCCCAAAAGAAATACTTATTCACTGGTTTCAAGCGGGAACAGGTTTTTCGTTTTATGGTTGAGTGTGTGAAGGGTAGACCAAATGTATTAGCAATCGTTCTCGCTGGTGGCGAGGGTAAGCGTCTGTTTCCGCTGACGGAGGACCGTGCCAAACCGGCCGTTCCCTTCGGCGGAACCTATCGGCTTATTGACTTTGTACTTTCAAACCTGGTCAATGCCGGGTACCTGAAGATCGCTGTGCTCACGCAGTACAAGTCGCATTCCCTCGACCGGCATATCTCCGTTTCCTGGAATGTTTCTGGCCCGACCGGCCAGTACATCGCCTCGGTCCCGGCGCAGCAGCGCCTGGGCAAGCGGTGGTTCACAGGCTCCGCAGATGCCATCCTCCAGTCACTCAACCTGATCTCCGATGAGAAGCCGGACTATGTCATCGTCTTCGGCGCGGACCATGTGTACCGCATGGATCCGAGCCAGATGGTCGATGAGCATATTAAATCCGGCAAGTCGGTGTCTGTGGCAGGTATCCGTGTGCCACGCCACGAGGCCACCGCATTCGGCTGCATCCAGTCCGATGATGAGGGCAACATCACCGAATTCCTGGAGAAGCCGGCGGATCCGCCCGGTACCCCGGATGATCCGGATGTCACCTTCGCCTCCATGGGCAACTACGTGTTCACCACCGAGGCTCTGGTGCGTGCGCTCAAGGATGATTCGGAGAACGAGGACTCCGAGCACGACATGGGCGGTGACATCATCCCGTACTTCGTAGACCGCGGTGATGCCCATGTGTATGACTTCTCCCGAAACATCGTGCCCGGTGCCACCGAGCGCGACAAGGGATACTGGCGTGATGTCGGTACCATCGACGCCTTCTACGAGTGCCACATGGATCTGATTTCCGTGCACCCGATCTTCAACCTCTACAACAAGGAATGGCCGATCCACACCACCGTGGAGGGTAACCTGCCGCCGGCGAAGTTCGTGCAGGGCGGTATCGCACAGTCCTCGATGGTCGCCCCGGGATCCATCATCTCGGCGGGTACTGTGCGTAACTCCGTGCTGTCCACCGATGTCATCGTCGAGGAGGGGGCCACCGTGGAGGGCGCGGTCCTCATGCCGGGCGTACGCATCGGTAAGGGAGCGGTGGTTCGCCACGCCATCCTGGATAAGAACGTCGTGGTGCGCGACGGTGAGCTCATCGGAGTCGATCACGACCGTGATTCCCAGCGCTTCAAGGTCAGTGCCGGCGGTGTGGTCACCGTGGGTAAGAACCAGGTGGTCTGACACCACCCCGGTCACCTCAGGTCGCGTCCTCCGGGGCGCGACTTTTTTATGCTTGTCGACGCCCCGATCACCCCAGGTGCCCCACCGTGGGTGGTGGGGGTTTAGGTCTTCTTGGTCACCAGCGTTAGACCGGCGCCGAGGGGGAGGCGGGCCACATGTGCCCCGTCGAGGGCGCGGACGTAGTCATCCGCCTCGCGGGCGGCCACGGTGTCGCGGTCCTTCCGGGTCTCGTCGGAGACTGTGCCGTCGAGGAGAGCGTCGGCAAGCATGAGGACACCACCCGGACGCAGCAGCGGCCAGGCGGCGTCGATGAAGGCGCGCAGATCCATGGGGGAGACCTGGCCGAAGACCAGCTGGTAGCTGTCGAAGGCGAGTCGACCCATCACGTCGAGGGGACGCGAGGGCAGGAAACGGACGCGGGAGGG
This sequence comes from Corynebacterium efficiens YS-314, assembly GCF_000011305.1. Taxonomy (NCBI): domain Bacteria; kingdom Bacillati; phylum Actinomycetota; class Actinomycetes; order Mycobacteriales; family Corynebacteriaceae; genus Corynebacterium; species Corynebacterium efficiens. Next base: position 1,230,704 of record NC_004369.1, read on the forward strand.
GGAGTAGCCGGCCTCGCGGAAGATGGCCTTCGCATGACGCTGGTGCTCGGTCTCCGGGTCGATGCAGGTCAGGGTGGTTCCGTCTGCCAGGCCCCGGAGGATATAGAGGCCAACCAGGCCGGCCGCGGGGGTGATGGCGATCGCGCCGGTGGACCCTTCACTGTTGGTGGCGGCGGCCAGGGTGGTGATCAACTGGCCGGTCACCTCATCGGGCACCGGGAGGCCGAACTCGGCGGCATCCTCACGAGCGGTTGCCAGGGCGGGATCGATCTCCGTGGTGGATTCGACATAGTTACGAAGGAACTCGAAGGCATTACTCACGTTGTACAGTCTAGGCCCAGGGCTGGCTCACGGGGGTACTACACGCTGCGGTAACCGTGCTTTTATCGCACTACGATAACAATTAACTAACCGTTTAATATTTACCAGTGGCTACACAGTCAAACGCCTAGATTTCCCAAGTTTGATCCGGCATTATGAAACCTATGACCAATAAGCCCCGAGACCTTGAACCCGCTGCCATCGATCTCACCCCGGTAGAACCTACCGAGGAACTGTCGGGCACCGCTGCGTTCGACGCCGGTCAGGCAGAAATGCCGTCGTGGGGTGAACTGGTGGCGGAACATGCCGACAGTGTCTATCGTCTCGCATTCCGGTTGTCCGGTAATCAGCATGATGCTGAGGACCTTACCCAGGAAACCTTTATGCGGGTATTCCGTTCGCTGAAAAACTATCAGCCCGGCACTTTCGAGGGATGGCTCCACCGGATCACCACCAACCTGTTCCTGGATATGGTCCGTCACCGTGGAAAAATCCGCATGGAGGCACTGCCCGAGGATTATGAGCGGGTCCCGGGTAACGACATGACCCCGGAGCAGGCCTATACCGTGGCCAACCTCGATCCTGCTCTGCAGGAGGCCCTCGATGACCTGAGCCCGGATTTCCGCGTGGCCGTCATCCTGTGTGATGTGGTGGGTCTGAGCTATGACGAGATTGCTGAAACCCTCGGCGTGAAGATGGGTACTGTCCGGTCCCGTATCCACCGTGGACGCACCCAGCTCCGTGCCAGCCTCGAAGCTGCAGCCCAGGACAATGAGGAGGTTTCCATCCTGGTTCCCACCACCTAGGTTTTCCCGTCAACTCGGACTGCTTGCACCGGTGTCATTCGCGTGGGAACTGAATTAAGACGGCAAACGTTAGATTAAGTAGGTACCGTTAAATGTACAGACTTAGTCGTTTCTTGCACCTGCGCCAGTCCGATATTGAAGAGCCACAGGAGGTTTCCGGAACCGATGTTCAATTCCGACTCCACGGGGGATGTCAGATCCCAGCTTCGCCAGCCCCGCATCACCCGGCCCGACAGTGCCAAGGATGATGCCGGTGGTCAAGGGTTTGACAAAGCCAGGCGCCCAAAGAGTGCCGGGTCGAAGTCTGGCAAGCCGAAGCTCGCTCCGCGTCAGCTCGAGGCGATCAGGGAAATCCGGCTGGGGGAGGTCCTCAAGACCACGCTGGTGGAGAAATCCCAACAGCTTCAATCCAAAACCCAGGACTTCGCCTCCGTGGATCATCTGTCTTCCGATGCCGCAGCCATGTTCATCGACAATGAGTTGAGCAGGGGGGCGATGCACCGCGCCAGGCTGCACCTCGTGCACTGCGCGGAATGCCGTCAGGAGATCGCGCGCCAGCGCGACACTGTTGATTTCGTGCGGACGGAATGCAGGAACGACAACGTGACCGCCCCTTCCGATCTCAAGGCGAAACTGATGAGTCTGGCCAACGAATGCGCCCCGGGACCGGGAGCGGAGGACGCCGCGATTCAGCGACCGGAGTCTTTTGTGGCTAAAGTTGAATCGGTGGTACGCGCGGTACGCCGCACCCAGGGGCGTTGAACCCCACCGTTGAACAGTGAAGGTCTGAGGCATGTTTTCTAACGTCGGCTGGGGAGAGATCCTCCTGCTTTTCATCGTGGGTCTCATTGTTATCGGACCTGAACGGCTTCCCCGTCTGATGGAGGACCTGAAGGCGGCCATTGTCGCCGCCCGCACCGCGATCAACAACGCGAAGCAGAATCTGGATACTGATTTCGGCGAGGAATTCGATGAGATCCGTAAACCGATGGCCCAGATCGCCCAGATCCGCAGCATGTCCCCCAAGACCGCCATCACCCGTGCACTCTTCGACGGTGATGACTCCTTCCTGGACTCCTTCGACCCGAAGAAGATCATGGCCGATGACACCGCAGGTCAGGCACATCGCCAGCAGGTGGCGAAAACCGGCACCACACCAGAACACGCTGAGGTGGTGGAACGTCCGGCAGACCGGATCGATCCGACGCAGTCCCCGAACACCCCGGGGAAGAACAATGATGGTGGCAAACCGCCAGCCGGGGGCGGTTATACCTGGACCGATCTGATCTAGGCAGATCTGAGCAACAGATAAAAAGAAGCCAGCGCATCCTCCTGTCGGGGATGCGCTGGCTCCGGTGTATCCGGGGTAGTGCTATTTCACACCCAGTCCCAGGGTTTTGCCCACGATGGACACCTTGCGCTTGGCCAGGGTGTCGGCGATGGCGTTGATCGCCGCGGTGGTGGGGGAGTACGGTTCGGAGATCGCGATGGGGTTGCCCACATCACCACCCACGCGCAGGGACGGATCCAGTGGCACCGAGCCCAGGACGGGGACGTCCTCGCCGGTGAGCATGCTCAGGCGCTGGGCGATCTTCTCGCCACCGCCGGAACCGAAAACCTCCATGGTGGAGCCGTCAGGCATCACCATGGCGGACATGTTCTCAATGACACCGGCCACCTTCTGGTTGGTCTGCAGGGAGATCGAACCGGCGCGCTCAGCGACATCGGCGGCTGCCGCCTGCGGGGTGGTCACGATCAGCAGCTCGGCATTCGGGAGCAGCTGGGCGATGGTGATGGCGATGTCACCCGTTCCCGGTGGGAGATCCAGCAGGAGGATGTCCAGGTCGCCCCAGAACACATCGGAGAGGAACTGCTGGATGGCGCGGTGCAGCATCGGACCACGCCACACCACGGGTGCGTTGCCCTCAACGAAGTGGGCGATGGAGATCATCTTCACACCGTGGGCCTGCGGGGGCATGATCATGTCGTCGACCTGGTGGGGTCGGGCGTCGGAACCGAGCATGCCGGGCACGGAGTGACCGTAGATGTCGGCGTCGAGGATGCCCACGGACAGCCCCTTGGCGGCCAGGGCGGTGGCGAGGTTGACGGTCATGGAGGATTTGCCCACGCCACCCTTGCCGGAGGCCACCGCGTACACGCGGGTGGTGGATCCGGGCTGGGCGAAGGGGATGACCGGGTCGGCGGTGTTGCCGCGCAGGCTCACCCGCAGTTCACGGCGTTGTTCATCGCTCATGACATCGGTGGTGACCTGGACATCGCCCACGCCCTCGATATCCTTGATGGCCGCCTCCGTGTTGGAGACGATGGTGGTCTTCATCGGGCACGCCGCGATGGTCAGGTAGACCTCTACCTGCACATCGGAGCCATCGATGGCCACAGACTTGACCATTCCGAGCTCCGTGATGGGCTTCCCGATCTCTGGATCCTCTACGCGGGACAGCGCGCTGCGGACAGCGGATTCGGTTACTTGAGACATCACCTAAATAGCATAGTCCGCAGCACGGCCAAGACCTAAGTCCGTTTGTGGTCGGCCATCCACACCACGACATCAAAGACCCGGATGGTGCTCAGGTCTGCGAGGGCGCTGTTGCCGGACTGGTCGGCAGCCTCCGTACGGATGCCCTTGAGATGCCTGGACAGGGCCTTGTCCTCGGCGCGGAGAACGGTGTGGAAGTTCTCGTAGAATCCCACGCTGTTCGTGTTCAGCTGGCGCTTGATGGCGGAGTCGAAGATGGGGAAGAGTTTGGGGCGTTTACGGGCGATGAGTTTGCTCACCCGCGTGGGGCCGAAGCCGTTTCGCCGCAGCGCGGTCCAGAGCAGGTTCCCGGCATCGAGGTGCTCTGCGGCCTTCTTGGATGCCAGGCCCACATCGGTGGGGATCGAGGCGAGGATCCCCCGGATCTGCTCCAGATCGTAGGGAAGCTCATAGGCGGTGTAGTCGCGGGTCACCACCTCCTCGAGGTCAATGCTCTGAGCATCCTCAGGTGGTTCGAGCAACTGGACCACCTGTAGCCCGGGAACCGGGACATCCAGGAGTGAGAGCGAGAGGAGATCATCGCGGGTGATCTCATTGCGGACGGGCTGTGCGTCACCTCCCCCGCCGAGTCTGTTGAACAGGGAACCGGTGTACATGGGGCCGGTCCGGGGGTCGGTGGCGAAGTATTCCTGGAGATGGGCAACCGCCCGCTCCGTGTGGTCAACTTCAAGGATCTGCGGTAGATCCCACCCGACGTGGTCAAAGGCATCCGCCCAGGGGGTAGCAGTGGTCATGCCTGCAAGGCTAGTCGACCACTTTGCCCTGGGTCGGGGCGTTGAGGTCGTGGGGATCGTCGTTGCGGGAGGCCACTGCATCATCGAGCTTGGCCTCCAGTCGCTCGAGGAAGCCACGCAGATCATCCAGCTCGTGGCGGAGATAGTCACGGGTGACCATCTCACCGACGGCCAGGCGGACACCGGCGAGCTCGCGGGTGAGGAATTCGGTGTCGGCCTTGGTCTCCTCGGCACGTCGCCGGTCGGCCAGGATGGTGGATTTGTCGCGGTCCTCCTGACGGTTCTGCGCCAGGAGGATCAGGGGTGCGGCGTAGGCCGCCTGGGTGGAGAACGCCAGGTTGAGCAGGATGAAGGGGTAGGGGTCCCAGTTCCAGGCGAAACCGCCGATGTTGAGCATGATCCAGATGATCACGAAGATCGTCTGCCAGAACAGGTACTGGCCCGTGCCGAAGAAACGGGCGACCTTCTCCGCGTACGCCCCGACGGTGTCATCGTCGAATTTGAACCGCCTGCGTTTCGTGCCGACCAGGGGGGTGTCCAGGTCTGAACGGCTGTAATCAGCCAAGGGTCTCCTCCTTCACACCGGGGCGGATACCGGCATCGCGCCAGTCCTCGGGCAGCATGTGGTCCAACAGGTCATCAACGGCCACCGCACCGATCAGATGCCCGTTCTCATCCAGGACGGGGCCGCACACCAGGTTATAGGTGGCGAAGAACCGGGCGGCGGTCTCCTGTGAATCATTGGCATACAGCGGGGGCAGGTCGGGATCGAGGATGCCACCGACCAGGCTGGAGGGGGGTTCCCGCAGCAGTTTCTGCAGGTGCACACACCCCAGATATTTACCGGTGGGGGTGGCGGTGGGCGGACGCACCACGAACACCAGGGATGCCAGGGAGGTGGGCAGGTCGGGGTTGCGGGCCATCGCCAGGGCCTCGGCGACGGTGGTGGAGGGGTCCATGGTCAGTGGTTCCGGGGTCATCAGGGCACCGACGGTGTCGGGGTTGAAGCCCATGAGGCGACGCACCGGTGCCGACTCCTCCGGGTCCATCAGCTCCAGCAGCACACCGGCCTTGTCCTCGGGCAGCTCACCGAGCAGGTCTGCGGCATCATCGGGGTCCATCTCCTCCAGCACATCGGCGGCGCGTTCGATGTCGAGGGTTTCAATCAGCTCGGCCTGACGGTCTTCGCTGAGCTCCTGGAGAATATCGGCGAGTCGTTCGTCGTCAAGCTCCCCGGCGACCACGTCGCGCTGGGGCTTCGGCAGGCCGTAGAGTTCCTTGGCCACGTCGGCCGCGCGCATGTCCTCGAAACCGGCGATGAGCTCGGCGGTCTGGTTGGTCTCCCCGGCGCCGCCGGCGGTGATGCCGTGTACATGACTCCACGGCGCGATATACAGTGTGGGCCGCCGCCCGAATTTGGGGCGCTCACCGATCAGCGCCACCCGGGAGATGACCCAGTCGCGGGTACGGGTCTGTTCCAGCTCGACATCGGCGATCTCCACGGCGCGACCGTGCAACTGCTCCAGCTCCGGATCATCCGTGTGCACCTTCGTGCCGATGATGTCGCCGATCACCTGCAGCTCACCCGTGCGGGCCTTGAAGGAACGCAGCGACACCGACCCGGAGATCAGATTGACTTCCTTCGGTTCGATCGCCGCGATGCGCAGCATGGGCAGGAAGATGCGCCGCTTATTGTTCACCAGCTCCACCACCAGGCCGAGCACACGGGAATCCTGACCACCGGAGCGGATCGTGACCACGACATCACGTACACGCCCGATCACATCCGTGTCGGGGCCACGCACGACCATCCCCGCGAGACGGCCTGCGTACAGTCGGGTAATTCCTCTCATGTCACACAGCTTAACGCTTTACGACGACCCGACCTCCCCACACCTCACTGCAGGTGGGGTGGGAACCTTCGCGCTGGCTGGTCCGTTTTCATGGTGTATGGGAAATATAGACTGACAGTGAGATAAGGGTGATGAATCAATGTCGATGCAGGCAACCGGCTCCGGAGGCAACAACAGGGCCGAACTGGGTCTGAAGAAACGGCCCGAGGGGTGGCCCGTGGGCAGCTTCCAGACCTATGAGGAGGCACAGCGGGCGGTGGACATGCTCTCCGACAATGAATTCCCCGTTGCTGAACTGACCATCGTGGGTGTGGACCTGATGGAGGTGGAAACCGTCACCGGGCGTCTGACCTGGGGACGCGTGCTCGCCGGTGGTGCCGCCTCCGGTGCGTGGCTGGGACTGTTCTTCGGCCTGGTGATGGGGTTGGTGTCCAACCTCTGGTTCTCGTCCCTGCTCACCGGCCTGGTGATGGGTGTGGTCTTCGGAGTGGTGCTCGCGGCGGTACCGTACTGGGCATCCCGGGGTAAGAGGGATTTCACCTCCGCCACCCAGATCGTGGCGGGACGCTATGACATCCTGTGCCGTCCCGACCGTGCCCGTGAGGCCCGCGACATGATCGCCCGCAACATGGGAGAACTGGGCCACCCGCGACAGTAACGGCAGGGTAGAGTAACCCGCTATGAGAACGACGGGTGTGAAGAAGGCTCTCCTGGGTCTCGTGGCTGTCCTTGGCTCGGGGCTGCTGGTGGCCTGTGGCAGCGTGGACCCCAACAGGTTCGAACCACATCCCCGGCAGGTGGCGGAGCAGAAGGAGAACCTCTACATCGCGGTGGATCCCGACTACCTTGGACACAATGTGATCAGTGAGCTGTACAAGACCGTGTTGGGCAACCGCGGGAGATTCGCCGTGATCCGACACGAGGACAACCTCATCGCGGATCCCTTCGACCCCCTCAACGAGGGCACCAGTGACCTGGTGATCGGATGCACCGGTGCTCTCCTGGAAGTGGTCAACCCGGTGCTGGCCGGAGAGCTGGAAGAGGAGTACCTCGCAGCGGTGGAGGCGGGGGAGACCGACATCAACTCAGGTGAATGGCGCGACCGCACCTTCGATGCCCTGATCGGATCGCTTCCCTCCCGCCTCGATACCGCCGACCCCTCCAACGCCCAGGGATGTCCCGGCGCCAACGGGCTGCCCCAGAATATCGTCCCCATCTACCGCAACCCCACCTTCAGCCGCGCCGACCGGGAAATCCTCAACTGGGCCAGTGGCGCCATCACCACCTCCGAACTGCAGGAATTGATCGAGGAGGCCAAGGAACTCGGCCGGTCCCGTGAGCTGGTCAAGGAGTTCGTGGCCTCCAAGGGTGGGTGATATCTGGCCGGGTAGCCGGGTGGGCATTGGGGGTCCGGGGGACACCCCGCGGTTGAGGGCTCCTTGTATTTATGTAGAAAACAGTCCGGAGCGATTCCGCTTTGATCGTTATATCAATGGTCTGAAAGTTTCGGCCTGGGGGCTGGGTACGCTGCCAGTGTGGAAACAATACTCATCGGCGTGCTGCTATTCGTGGCCGCGTGTGTGCAGGGGGCGATCGGTTTCGGCCTGGGCATGCTCGCTGCCCCGATCATCGCCCTCATGCGACCCGACCTCCTGCCCGGACTGATCCTGCTGTTGGCCTTCGGATTCTCGCTGGCCACCTGGGCCCGCGACAGGGGAGAGGTGGAGTGGCCGGTGGTGGGCTGGTCCCTGCTCGGGAGGATTCCCGGTTCTGTGTTGGGCACCTGGGCGGTGGTGGCCATGCCGGTGGCGGGGTTGAAGATCGTCCTGGCCACCGCGGTGATCCTCGGGACACTGATCAGTCTCGTGGGGTGGTCGCCGGGGCACGGGCGGAGGAATTCCTTTCTTGCCGGGGCCTCGGGAGGGTTCCTGGGGACCACCACCGCGATCGGTGGCCCGCCCCTGGCATTGATCATGCGGTCGATGTCACCGGAGCGGGTGAGAGGGACGCTGTCCGTATGTTTCGTGATTGGCAGTGCCATCTCGATTGCACTGCTGACCGGGGCGGGTGCGCTCGGGTGGATGCACCTTCAGGCGGCGCTGGTGTACGCGCCGGCGGTGATTGCTGGGTATTTCCTGTCAGGGGTGGTGAATAAACACCTGAACCGACGGTTGATCTTCCTCGGTTCGGTGACGATTTCCCTCATCGGCTCGGGAATGGTGATTACCCAGGCAGCGGGAATATTCTAGTCGATCCATTAAATGGATGTTAATAAATTAGTAATTTACATAAGGTGACAAAGCTGACCATGCTTTCAGTGCGGTATCAGTTGTTTTTAATGAAGCACCTTGTCTATTATTAAATATGGTAAGTCCCGAAGAAATTAAGATCTTTCGCGGGCTGCACATCGAATCACCGCGAGACTGCATTCCAGAATTGGCTTCCCGATACGGACCCGTCGAACCCGGTGGGCCGAGGAGACGGATTCCCAGCGGAGCGATTTCCAGCTGCGGACCCCCGTTGTGGAAGGAAGACGATTAAAATGCAAAAGATGACCAAGGGCGCCATCGCTGCAGCAGCCGCAGCGCTCCTCCTCGTCGGTGGCGGCGGAACGTTCATGTCGTGGAACGATGAAGTGACCCAGAGTGATCAGGCGATTGCCGCCGGTAACCTGGCGCTGAGTGCAGCAGACGGGAAGTGGACTCTCAACGGCCAGGACGTCGTAGACAATAATGTCAATGCGGTTAAGGTCGTGCCAGGTGACACCCTGGTATTCACCCAGCAGATTTCCTATGAAACCTCGGGAGATAATCTCAGCGCAACACTTACATTAACGCCTGGATCAATCACAGGTGCCACTGCGGATGCGGCTGATGCGGCTCTCGCCACAGAACTCAACGACACAACGACCATCGACCTTGGTGAGCTTCCGACTAGCATTACAGGGTCTGGCAACACCTACACTTTTGAGGGTCAAGTCCGCGGGAGTGGTGTATCTGCCCTTTCGATAAAACAAGCAGCGTAACGACCTCACGGACCATCACGAGCTAAATACTGACCCTGGCTCATGCCACATCCTTCCGGATGATCTCAGAAGTAATATCGTCCGAATCGATGATGTTCGCCGTCATCATCGCCCTGGTCTGCTCCAAACTGGTCAACGACATGTACCGCTTCTGCTGAATCCAATCATCATGCTGTTCCGCCAGGACAGCCCCGACCAGGCGCACGACAGCATCACGGTTGGGGAAGATGCCGACGACATCGGTGCGCCGGCGGATCTCGCGATTGAGCCTCTCGGTGGGGTTATTCGACCAGACCTTGGTCCACACACTCTTGGGCGCGTTCGTGAATGCCAGCAGCTCATCAAGAGCTTCCTCCAGGTAATCGGCCACATCCGGGAACTTCTGCTCACAAAAGGCCACGACCTCACGGGCCTGACCCCACACCGATTGTGCATCCGGCTGCTGGAAGATGGTGTGGAACATCGCCGATAACGTTGGCCATTGTGTTTTCGATACCATCCCGTACAAGTTCTTGGAAAAGTGCGTGCGACACCGTTGCCACGAGGCATTCGGCAGGACCTCACCGATGGCGTGCTGAATTCCCAGGTGGGCATCACTGGTGACCAAATAGACCTCGTTGAGCCCGCGGGCTTTGAGGTCCCGGAAGAACCCGGTCCACGATGCCACGGACTCGGCTGTGGCGACTTGCATACCAAGTAATTCCCGATAGCCCTCGGCATTGACACCGGTAGCCAGCAGGACAGAGGTTTTCACCACTCGGCCGCCTTCACGCACCTTCATGGTCAGGGCGTCGCAGGAAACATAGAGGTAGGGGCCGGTATCAAGGGGTCTGGTGCGGAACTCTTCGACCATCTGATCAAGGTCTTTGGCCATGTCTGACACCTGGGACTTTGAGAGATTGTTGATCCCTAAGGTGGCGACCAGGTCGTTCATCCTGCGGGTGGACACACCTTTGAGGTAGCAGGTGGCGATCACGGTGGTCAGGGCTCGTTCAGCCCGGGTGCGGCGTTCCAACAGCCAGTCGGGGAAGAACGATCCGGTGCGTAGTTTCGGGACCGCGACGTCGATGGTGCCCACGCGGGTGTCGAAGTCGCGGTGGCGGTATCCGTTGCGGGTGTTCACCCGGTCCTGAGACACGGTGGCGTAGTCGGCGCCGCACACCTGGTCGGCTTGGGTGGACAGGATCTGGTTGATGAAGCCCTGGAGCATCTCTCGCATGAGATCGGGGGATGCTTGGGCGAGCAATTCGTCGAGGTAGGTGGTGGGGTCGATAGAATAGGGTCCAGCGGCCATCGTGGGTTGTCCTTTCGAGGATATGTAGGAGTTGAGTCGAAAGGTACCTGCGGTGGTCGCCTCATGTGTTCATGGGGTCCCTCACCGGCAGTTACAGATACACCACGCTAATGGACTCCACCCCGTTGGTTTGTTCGGGACGACGATCGGCCCTCAATGAAAGGCCGTCGAACTAACGACGGCAGGTGGTTGGTCTTGGTGGGGCACGGGAACTTATCGAAGCCCTCAATGAAAGGCCGTCGAACTAACGACGGCAGGCCAGGATCGGATGATGCTGGTGAGCCAGAGGATCCCTCAATGAAAGGCCGTCGAACTAACGACGGCAGGTTTTGCGGACGATGTAGTCCCCAACCTTGATGCCGGGCCCTCAATGAAAGGCCGTCGAACTAACGACGGCAGGACATAGGCATCTTCAGCTTCGCCAAGTCCATTGAGCCCTCAATGAAAGGCCGTCGAACTAACGACGGCAGGATCAGCTGATCGGTGCCCGTCAGCACGCACCGCGAACCCCCTCAATGAAAGGCCGTCGAACTAACGACGGCAGGAGACCTTCATACAGGTTTACAGCACCAGTAAAGCTCCCTCAATGAAAGGCCGTCGAACTAACGACGGCAGGGACGCCCCGGACTCAAGCGCGAAGATCTTCTCGATCCCTCAATGAAAGGCCGTCGAACTAACGACGGCAGGGCAGGATGGAACGACACCCCCATTGCTGATGGAGGCCCTCAATGAAAGGCCGTCGAACTAACGACGGCAGGTATGATCGAGTGACGCGGACCCGGGGTGAGGATAACCCTCAATGAAAGGCCGTCGAACTAACGACGGCAGGCCGCGATTGCCCTGCCGAGTCGTGCGCCCACCCCCCCTCAATGAAAGGCCGTCGAACTAACGACGGCAGGTGAGGACCTCACCATCTACGACACGTCCGATCAGCCCTCAATGAAAGGCCGTCGAACTAACGACGGCAGGTAAGGCACCAGATCACAATGGTGCACCCCGTGTGTCCCTCAATGAAAGGCCGTCGAACTAACGACGGCAGGCAGGGCGCCCGGGTCCCAGCCGGGGTAGCTGGCCTCCCTCAATGAAAGGCCGTCGAACTAACGACGGCAGGGTCGGGCGTCGACGCCACGTCTGGCGAAGTCGAACGCCCTCAATGAAAGGCCGTCGAACTAACGACGGCAGGGTTGTTCATGATGCGTCTTTCCTGGGGGGCTAGGGCCCTCAATGAAAGGCCGTCGAACTAACGACGGCAGGGGCTGCAGCGGGCGCTGTGGAGCTCGCTGGAAGACCCTCAATGAAAGGCCGTCGAACTAACGACGGCAGGGGAGGGGTGCCACTGGTAGAGCCAGCCGTAGTCGTCCCCTCAATGAAAGGCCGTCGAACTAACGACGGCAGGTGGTGCGCCCTCGATGAGGCGGTTGACCTTCTCCACCAGCCCTCAATGAAAGGCCGTCGAACTAACGACGGCAGGGAATCGTAGAGGATGCCATCCTCCACAAAGCAAACCCTCAATGAAAGGCCGTCGAACTAACGACGGCAGGTTCCTCATCGACGCCACGATCGATTCCATAGTGGTCCCCCTCAATGAAAGGCCGTCGAACTAACGACGGCAGGGTCCACAGAATCCCCCCAGAAACTGGGGCCGATCTCGTCCCCTCAATGAAAGGCCGTCGAACTAACGACGGCAGGTGCCCTGATAAATAATAGCCCCTGATTAGGTGTTTTAGGAGACGTTGCGAGCGCTGTTCTCAAATAGCGCAGCGTTTCAGGAAGGAAACCGACAATATCGCCTTGGAAAGTCATCTACCTGCACTGATGATGGTGCGAGCAAAAGCCGGAATTTCCTGGGTGACCGGGATGCTCGCACGATCCAAATGCAGAACTTAAACGTGATGGGTGATATATGAATATTATCGCCTATGCAGGCAAAGCAAAACCCCGCCCGCATCTAAAGGGTGCGGGCGGGGTTCAAGGTATCAACCGCTGTATTAACGTTTATGCGTTGAACGCATCATCCAGCAGCTTCTGCTGCTCGATGGTGTGCACCTTCGCGATACCGGTCGCAGTCGAGGACTGGGAACGGCGCGAGATGCGACGCATCGGGAGCATGCCCTCGATGAGGTTGGGCAGGTGCTCCTGGTAGAACGGCCAGGCACCCTGGTTTGCCGGCTCGTCCTGAACGAACAGGATCTCCTCGGCGTTGGGGTAGCCGTCGAAGGCGTCGCGCAGACGGTTGAACGGGATCGGGTGCAGCATCTCGATGCGCACGATCGCGATGTCGTCGCGGTTGTCCTTCTCCTTGCGCTTGGCCAGTTCGTAGTAGATCTTGCCGGAGCACAGCATGATCTTCTTCACCTTGGAGGCATCCGCCACGTTCGGATCGTCGATCACGGACTTGAAGCGGGTGACCTCGGTGAACTCCTCCGGAGCGGAGGTGGCGGCCTTGTTGCGCAGCATGGACTTCGGGGTGAAGACGACCAGCGGGCGCTTCATCTTGCCCAGTGCGTGACGACGCAGCAGGTGGAAGTAGTTCGCCGGGGTGGTCGGCTGGGCGATGGTCATGGAACCCTCGGCGCACAGCTGCAGGAAACGCTCGATGCGTGCGGAGGAGTGGTCCGGACCCTGGCCCTCGTAACCGTGGGGCAGCAGCAGGATGACCGAGGAGGTCTGGCCCCACTTGGCCTCACCGGAGGAGATGTACTCATCGATGATGGTCTGTGCACCGTTGGCGAAGTCACCGAACTGTGCCTCCCAGGACACCACGGCGTCCGGGTTGCCCACGGAGTAGCCGTATTCGAAGCCCATACCCGCGTACTCGGTCAGCGCGGAGTTGTAGACGAGGAACTTGCCGCCGCCCTTGGCCTGTGCCAGCTCGTGGAGCGGGTTGAACTCCTCGGCGGTGTTCGGGTCGATGGCCACGGCGTGACGCTGGGTGAAGGTACCACGGCGGGAATCCTCACCGGCGAGGCGGACCAGCCTGCCGGAGGTGGCCAGGGAGCCGAAGGCGATGAGCTCGCCCCATGCCCAGTCGATGCCACCCTCGGTGACGGACTCGGCACGCTTCTTGGCCACCGGTGCCACACGTGGGTGGTAGGTGAAGCCCTCTGGGGTGTTGACGAAGGCCTGGCCGAGTTCGACCAGTTCCTCGCGGGTGATGTTGGTGTCCAGGCCACGGGTCAGTTCCTGGGAACCGGTGATGCCGGTCTGCTCATCAGGCTGCTTCTTGCCGGCTTCCTTGACCTCGTTGAACACGGATTCCATCTGGTCGTGGAAGTCGCGGACAACGGCCTCGGCGTCCTCGGGGGAGAGGTCACCACGGCCGAGGAGGTCCTCGGTGTAGGTGGCACGCACGGAGTCGCGGCCGGTGATCAGCTCGTACATCTTCGGCTGGGTCATGGATGGGTCATCAGCCTCGTTGTGGCCGCGCAGGCGGTAGCAGATGAGGTCGATGAAGACATCCTTGCCGAAGCGGCGACGGTACTCGGTGGCCAGCTGGCCGACCCAGACCACAGCCTCGGGGTCGTCACCGTTGACGTGGAACACCGGGCAACCGAAGGCCTTGGCGCAGTCGGTGGCGTAGTGCATGGAACGGCTGGAGTCCGGGGTGGTGGTGAAGCCGATCTGGTTGTTGACCACGATGTGGATGGTGCCACCGACATCGTAACCACGCAGGGCTGCGAGGTTGATGGTCTCGGGCACGATGCCCAGGCCGGCGAAGGCGGCGTCACCGTGGAGCAGCAGCGGGACGACGGTGTAGCCGTCCGGGCCCTTGTCCAGGATGTCCTGCTTGGCGCGGACGATGCCCTCCACGACCGGGTTGACGGCCTCGAGGTGGGAGGGGTTGGCGGTGAGGGAGACCTTGATCTCGCCGTCGCCGAACATCTGCAGGTGGGTGCCCTCGGAACCGAGGTGGTACTTCACGTCACCGGAGCCACCGATCTGGCCCTGCTCCATCTGGCCCTCGAACTCGTTGAAGATCGAGGCCAGTGGCTTGCCGACGATGTTGAACAGCACGTTGAGGCGACCACGGTGGGGCATGCCGATGACGACCTCGTCAAGGCCCTGGCCTGCGGCGGTGTCGATGGCGGAGTCCATCAGCGGGATCAGTGACTCGGCACCCTCGAGGGAGAAACGCTTCTGGCCGACGTACTTGGTCTGCAGGAAGTTCTCGAATGCCTCGGCGGCGTTGAGCTTCTGCAGGATGTACTTCTGCTCGGCGGCGGTGGGCTTGGGCATACCGGCCTCGAGGCGGTCCTGCAGCCAGGTGCGCTCATCGCGGTCGAGGATGTGGGTGTACTCGGAGCCGACCTTGAGGGTGTAGGCGGCGCGGAGGCGGCTGAGCACCTCGCGCAGGGTCATGGTCTCCTTGCCACCGAAACCACCGACGTGGAAGGTACGGTCCAGATCCCACAGGGTCAGGCCGTGGGTCTCGATGTCGAGGTCACGGTGATCCGGGACGGGCATGCCGGGCTGGACCCAGGGCAGTGGGTTGGTGTCGGCGATGAGGTGACCGCGGGAGCGGTAGGCCTCGATGAGCTGCATGACACGGGTGTTCTTGTCCACACCGGTGTTGGGCAGGTCCTGTGCCCAGCGCATCGGGGTGTAGGGAACGTTCATCTCCTCGAAGATGTGATCCCAGAACGCATCGTCCACGAGCAGCTGGGACATGGTGCGCAGGAACTCACCGGATTCCGCGCCCTGGATGACGCGGTGATCGTAGGTGGAGGTGATGGTGACGAGCTTGCCCACACCGAGCTCGGCGAGACGGTCCTCGGAGGCACCCTGGAACTCGGCCGGGTAGTCCATGGAACCGACACCGATGATGGTGCCCTGGCCCTTGGTCAGACGCGGGATGGAGTGGCGGGTACCGATGCCACCCGGGTTGGTCAGGGAGATGGTGACACCCTGGTAGTCATCCATGGTGAGCTTGCCGACGCGGGAGCGTGCCACAACGTCCTCATAGGCCTCCAGGAACTGGGAGAAGGTCATCTTCTCGGTTTCCTTGATGGCGGCGACCACGAGGGCACGGGAGCCGTCCTTCTGGGGGAGGTCGATGGCCAGGCCGAGGTTGATGTGCTCCGGGACGACCAGGGACGGCTTGCCGTCGACGATGTCATAGGAGTTGTTCATGTCCGGGTGTGCCATGACAGCCTTCACCATGGCGTAGCCGATGATGTGGGTGAAGGAGATCTTGCCGCCACGGGTGCGCTTGAGCTGGTCGTTGACCATGGCGCGGTTCTCGAACATGAGGCGCGCGGGCATGTCGCGGACGGAGGTGGCGGTGGGCACCTCGAGGGAGAGGTCCATGTTCTTGGCGATGGACTTGAAGATGCCCCTGAGTGGGGTGGTTCCCGGCTCAGGCATGGCAGCTGGCTTGGACAGGGGGGACTCCTTGGCCTTCTTGGCAGGCTTGGACGCCTGGTTTTGCTTAACAGGGGCAGCCTTGGCTGGCGCAGAGGCCGGTGCGGTCTTGGCGGCAGGGGCAGCCTTGGCGGTGGACTGTCCGGAAGTTGAGGACTGCGACGAAGCTGCCTTCTTGGCTTCGGGGGTGGCGGGGGTAGCCTTTTCAGCCTGGGGACCCCCCTGAGACTCGAAGAGCTCTCTCCATTCCTTGTCCACGGACTGGGGGTCCTTCTTGAACTGCTGGAACATCTCATCCACCAGCCACGCGTTCTGGCCGAAAGTACTAGCGCTGCTCACGGCAGGTACTCGCCTCTTTTCCTTGCTTGTTGAGGGTTCTAAATGGGCTTTATTTTATCCACTGTAACGCTGGTTCCGGTCGCGGGGACCTAGCACCCCAGTATTAGCACCTTTTGGTAACAGTCTTTCCTAAAATATCCTGTCACCCTACTAAATGCCACATTGTTGCGTAGGTTCCATTCGCTCCCAGAAGTTCATCGTGGGAACCATCCTCGATGATACGTCCCCCGTCAACCACGATGATCCGGTCGGCCCGGCTAGCGGTGGCGAGCCGGTGCGCGACGATCACGCTCGTGCGGTTCCGGGTGACCCGGTCGGAGGCGTTGAGGATGACCGTCTCGGTGGCGGGGTCGAGGGTGGAGGTGGCCTCGTCGAGAAGCATGATCACCGGTTCGATGAGCTCGGCGCGCGCCAGAGCGATCAGCTGCCGCTGCCCGGAGGACAGGCCGCGTCCGCGTTCACCGACGGGGTGGTTGAATCCCCCCGGGATCGCGGCGATGGCGGTGAGCGCCCCCACCCGGCGGGCGGCATCCTCGATCATGCTTTGCGACGCCCCCGTCATCCCGTACCCGATGTTGTCGGCCACGGTACCGGAGAACAGGTGGGCCTCCTGCGGTACATGACCGATCGCGAGCCGCCAGTCACGCGTGGGGAAGTCACGGATGTCGGTGCCGGAGGCCAGCACCTGCCCGTCAGTGGGGTCGTAGAGCCGGGACAGCAATTTCACGATGGTGGATTTGCCCGCGCCCGTGGGGCCCACCACCGCGACGGTGGTGCCCGGTTCGATGCTCAGGTGCACACTTTCCAGGATGGGTGTGTCGGTGTAGGCGAAGGAGACGTCGTCAAGCATCAGCTCGCCGCCGGCGGCGCTGCGCGCCCCGGGTGCGGTGCCGTCGTCGGGTACGGAGGGGGTGGTGGTCAGCAGCTCGCGGATGCGGCGGAAGCCCACGGCGGCCTGCTGGTAGCTGTCGAAGATCTGGCTGAGCTGTTGGATGGGCCCGAACATCAGGCCCATGTAGAGCACGAACGCCACGAGCACACCGGGGCTGAGCTGCCCGCGGGCCACCTGCCAGGCACCCAGGCCGAGCACGAGCGCCTGGGCGATCTCGGACAGGGCGGTGAGGCCGGGGAAGTAGATCGACACGGCGGTCTGGGAGTTCACACGCAGGCGGCGGTACTCCTCGGCCTCTCGTTCGAAGGTGTCATTGACACGGTCCTCCATGCGGTGCATCTGCGCGGTGCGCAGGCCGGCGATGGATTCCTGGAAGGTGGCGTTGACCTGGCTGATCTGCTCGCGGGCCTGGGTGTACAGACGCGAGGAGATCTGCCGGAAGATCAGGGTGAGCACCACGATCACCGGCACCACCGCCAGCGCTGCGAGTGCGAGGGTGGCATCGGTGATCAGCAGCATGCTCACCACACCGACGAGGGTGCCGACCGAGACCACCGTCTGCGCCAGGCCGGTCTGCAGGAAGGAGGAGAGGTTGTCGATGTCGGTGGTCATCCGCGTCATGATGCGCCCCGACATGGTGCGTTCGAAATAGTCCATGCTCAGGCGCAGCAGGTGCACGAACGACCGCAGCCGCAGACCGAACAGGAGACGCTCGCCGGTCCGGGCGGTGAGCACGGTGTTGACGGTCGCGGCCGCCCAGCCGAGCAGCACCACGACCGCACCCACCCCGGCGATGGTCCACAGGGTGCCGGTGTCGCGGGCCCGGACACCATTGTCGATGGCCATGCGCATCAGTGTCGGGAACGCCAGATCGGCGACCACACCCACCAGCAGCAGACCGATGACCGCCGCGATGAGGAACCGCACCTGGCGGAAGAGCCGGCCCAGCTCAAAGGGGCGGGACTCGTTCTTCAACCGCGTGGTGTCGATCCGGGGCTGCTCCGTGGCCGGGGGCAGCGCCTCCACCCGTGTGATCAGCTCGGGTGTGGCGGGCATGGATGCCCCGCTTCCGCGCCCACCGACACTCGAGGTGTTGGTGATGAGACGGTATCTACTGCCCTGTTCCGACACCTCGGGCCACAGCTCATCGTGGTCGGGTTCGGCGGCGCCGTCGAGTTCGAACTCCGGGGTGCCCGGCTCCTTGAAATCAAGCGCCATGAGGTGGGCGAACCGGGCATGCCGGTTCATCTCCTCCAGGGTGCCGTGGGCGGTGACCACACCGCGTTCCACCAGGCCGACGCGGTCGGCGAGTTCCAGGGAGGAATGCCGGTGGGCGACCATGAGGATGGTGACATCGGTGAGTTCCTCGCGGATGGCGCGGAAGATGCGGTCCTCGGTGGTCGCATCGATCGCGGAGGTGGCATCATCGAGCACGAGCACCCGCGGGCGGGCCAGGAACGCCCGGGCCAGCGCGATGCGCTGCCGCTGCCCACCGGAGAGCGTCAGTCCACGTTCGCCGACCACCTCGGCGTAACCATTGGGGAGCTTGTCGACGAACTCATGTGCCTGCGCCATCTCCGCCGCGCGCCGCACCTCCTCGTCGGTGACATCAAGCCCCATCGCGATGTTGTCGCGGACGGTGGTGGAATACAGGAACGGCTCATCGAACACGGCGATGAGGTTGCTGCGGATATCAGCGCGGGTGAGACGCTCGAAGGGTAGCTGGCGGCCCTGGGCATCCAGGAATGCGAGGTGGCCCTGCTCCGGCTGGTAGAAGGCCCCGGCCAGCTGCACCGCCATGGTCTTACCCGATCCCGGTGGGCCCACCAGCACCATGGTCTCCCCGGGGTTGACCGTGAGATCCAGGCCGTTGAGGATGCCCCGGAAGTGCACATCGGACAGGCGCAGGCCGAGGGGCTGGTTGTCGGGGATGGTGATGGTGTCCACGGGATCGTGGTGCTCCGGTTCCAGATCGACGACCTCGAAGACCCGCTCCACCGACGACAGGGCCAGCTGCACCCGCATGAGCATCCCCGACAGGGACCGGGCCACCGCCGAGAGGCTGGTGAGGTACGCCGAGAACGCGACGAAAGTACCCACCGTGATCTGGCCGGTCATGGCGAGATAACCACCACCGACGATGTTGACCACCAGGGCGATCTGCGGCAGCTGCTCCACCATGGGGATGAACCGCGCGGTCAGACGCGCGGTGCGCATGCGCTGGGAGTAGAGATCCCGGGCGTTGTCCTCGAGTTTCCCCACCTCCCGGTCCTCCTGCACAAACGCCTTGACCACCCGGATGCCCGAGACTGTCTCCTCAACATGGGTGGCCAGGTCCGCGGCCTTCTGCTGCGCTGACCACGTGGAGGCAAACAGGGCGCGCCGGGAATAGGCCACCGCGAACAGCAGCAGGGGCACCAGGATGACCGCGATGATGGTCAGCGGCGGGGAGATCAACAGCATGATCACCAGGGTGACCACCAGTTTGACCACGTTGCCGATGATCATGGGCATCATCGCCAGCAGGCCCTGGACCTGGTTGATATCCGAGATCGACCGGGAGACCACCTGGCCGGTGCGGATATCATCCTGGCCGGGGCCGTCGAGACGTTGCAGGGTGGCCAGCACCTGCAGACGGATGTCGTGCTGCACACCGATGCTCAGCCGCCCTGCGGTGTACCGGCGTGCGAACTGGGTGGCATAGCGCGCCAGCGCCACGATGATGATCATTGTGATCACGGCGGTGAGCATGCTCGTGCCCGTCGGGGTGATGGCGTCGAGCAGGGAGGTGGTCAGGGTGGCACCCGTCTGGCCCAGAGCGATGTCGATGGCCCCGCCGGTGAGCAGGGGGATCGCGAGTTCGAAGAGGGTGGCCAGCACCGCGGCGATGACGGTGATGCTGGTCAGGGCAGGCCGCTGCCACGCCACGGTGATCAGCTGGCGGATGCGGTTGGGGGTGGGTGAGGTGCTACGGGGCAACTGCGGGCCTTTCGGGGGTGAAACCGGCGGGGGAGGGATCCTTTCGTCGGGTGAGGGGGCGGGGAGGCGTCGACAAGCTTCTTAGGCGGGCAGGGGACCGAGCGACTGGCCGACATTGGTGATCGCCCGGGACGCCAGCTTGCGGTTGGCGATGGTGCCCACCACCGCACCGACGCCGAGCGGCAGGATCTTCCCCAGCCACGCGCCTCGGAAACGCCTGCCCAGACGCTTGATGGCCATGCGCAGCAGACGGCTGTTCACATCAGCCAGACCACTGATGCTGAACCGCGAGATGTTGGCGGCGGGGAGCGCGCGCTTCTTGGAGATATCACCCACGGCGGCATCCACCAGCGCGGTGCCCTGCGAACCGAGCAGCACCACGAGGATCAGGGCCCGACGACGCTCCGGGTGGCTGATATCCACCCCGCGCAGATGGGCGGACGCCATGGTGTAGAAGGCCACGGCGTCGAGAAACACCAGCGACTCCGCGCTGATCGCCAGCGCACCGGTGAGGAAACCGATGCCCGGGATCGCCGCGGTCAACCCCACCGACGCACCGGAACCGGTGGCGATCCTCTTCAGGTGATCATCCATGATCTTCTGGATCTGCTGCGGGGAATGATCCGGGTTCTTCCGCTTCAGGCGTGCCACATAGGCCTCGATGGCACCGGTCTGCATGTGCACGGCCCGGTCCAGGGCCGGAATGAGCAGCTTGCCGCCCCAGCCCGCATTGTCCTCGACGGATTGCGGGTCGGAATTGATGGCATCGGTGAACGTGGTGGTGTCTCTGGCCATGTCAAGCCTCCTGTGGGTGCGGGGGTTTAAGGTGCTGCGTACTCCTCAGCGGCGATGATCTGCTCATCGGTGGGGCGGACGCCCGTGTACAGGTGGAACTGCTCGGCTGCCTGCAGGGCGGCAACCTCTCCACCGTCGATCGTCTTCTTACCCTGGGACCTCGCGAGCCTGATGAGGGGGGTCTCCACGGGGAAGGCGACACAGTCGAAGATGACCTCAGCGCGGTCGATCTCATCCCTGTCGAAAGCTACAACATCCTCGTCGGGTCCATTCATTCCCAATGGGGTCACATTGACCAGAACCTGGGCGTGCTCCGGGACCTGCGCGGAGTACTCCCAGCCGTACCGCTGGGCCAGGGCCGCACCGGTGGTGTGATTGCGCGCCACCACGGTGCCGCGCATCCCGTGATCGGTCAGGGCGGCGATGACGGCGTTGGCCATCCCGCCGGAACCACGCAGGGCCACATGCAGATCCGGGTTGACCTGGTGGGCCCTGAGCAGGTTGAGCACCGCGGTGTAATCGGTGTTGTAGCCGGTCAGGTGACCGTCATCATTGACAATGGTGTTGACCGACCGGATCCGCTCCGCACTCGGATCAAGCGCATCGATCAGCGGGATCACATCACCCTTGTACGGCATGGACACCCCCGCACCCCGGATGTTCAACCCGCGGATACCGGCCACCGCCGCGGTGATATCCGCCGGGGCGATGGCCTTGTAGAGGAAATTCAGGCCCAGCTCAGCATAGAGCCAGTTGTGGAAGCGGACCCCGTGGTTGGACGGACGTGCAGCAAGAGAAATACACAGGGTGGTGTCCCTGTCGACGTGGTTGACCATGCACTGGATTTTATACTCTTTTACACAGCCGGGGCGGTGGGGGCCAATCAGATCCGGATAGCGCCGAAGCTGTCGGCGAGGTTGTTGACGGTGCCGGTGAACTGCTCCCGATCCACCACGACCCGCTTGTGCGTGCCGCGTCCCTGCACCGTCTCACCCGCGGTGACCTCCACCGACCACTCCGCAGAACGCTTGCCGACGCCCGTGGCCGTCACCCTCACCACCAGCTCCGCCCCTTCCGTGGCCGGCGCATCATGGGTGATATCCACACCCACCCCCAGGGAGATCGCGCCCTCCGGCAGGCTCGCCTTCAGATGGTCCATGCACGCCCATTCGATGAGGCCGACGAAGAACCCCGTCGCGAACACCCTCGGCATCGCCGCGAACTCCTCCGACTCCGGATACAGATCAGGCACCGCCTTGTTGCCGGGGACGGTGTAACGGAATTCGTGGGTGTCGCCGACGGCGATCGGGCCATTATCAATGAGGTTGATGGTCATAACCGCAGATTATACGTGTGTTGAGTCACATCCGGTGGTGTGTTTTGATGGGGGCAGCGGAATTCTTCGGGGGAGGGATCGACAGTGGGGGACAACCATCTGGGCGCGGGGCCCTTCTACCGGGCATCTGAGCTGGACCAGCCCAACTACTGGGAGCTGCGGCGTGAAGTCCGCGGAGGCCGGTTGATACGGATCACCACCGGCGTCTACGTGGAATCGGAGTACTGGCACACCCTGTCGGAGACAGATAAGAAGAAGGCGCACGCGGTCATGATCGCACGTCGGACTGGAGCACCCCTGGTGGGAAGAACAGCGGCCCTGTTCCACAGGTTCCCACTGCCGTCGTCACTGACTGACATCCCGGTGGAGATCGGACACCGCAGAACCGGGTCCGAAACCCCGGTTATCCACCGACATCTGGGTCCTGACCTGCCGGAACACCTCCTCGCCATCGGCAGGGGTGAGGATGCGTACCGACTCACCAACCCCACCCGCACCTGCATCGATGTGGCCCGGTGGTATCCGATGTGGGAGGCCGTGACCTACACGGATCACGCACTGCGAACCCGCATGACCAGCGTGGCGAAACTCCGGGAGTACCTAGACCAGATGCGTGGCTTCAAGGGGATCGCCTCAGCCCGGACAGCGGTGCGACTGGCCACGCCCTGGTCAGAGAGCCCCCGGGAATCCGTGACCAAGGCGGCGATGTTCCACGCCGGGCTCCCCGCACCCCTGCAGCAGGTTGGCATCTATGATTCCCGCGGGGATCTCCTCGGGCGTGTCGACTTCCTCTTCGAGGAGATTTCAGTTGCCGTCGAATACGACGGAATGGGAAAACACGAGGGTGAGTTCGGGGTCTCCTCCCTGGCCGCCACGAAATCGGAGTTCAAACGCCACAGCCTGCTCACCCAGGAGGGTCTACTGGTATTCCGCTTGAACGCTGCGGATTTCACGCACCGCGACGGCATTGAGCGCCTCGTCGAGCAGGTCCGCAGGGCCTCCCACCATCCCCGCCCCTTTCCACCGGAGCGGTTTCGCGCGGCCGGCCGGGCCTGGCGTGAGGTGCCGTGACAAAAACTGTTGTTTTGTGCGCCCAGGAGGAGTATTTCCCCAGGATGGCGTTCAAAAACCAACGGAATTTGCCACGCCGGGGGTCGGGTGCTGGCCCGCTATGACAAAAACTGTTGTTTTGTGCACCCCGGCCCCACGTTTCCCCAGGACGCCCGAGACAGAACAACGGAATTTGCCACACCGGGCCCCTGGCGCGAGGGCCACCCCGCCCGACCAGGGCAATCCTGCTCACACCCGTCGCTGTTCAATTGCCGCCCCCTCGCAACCGGCCTAGCCTTGGGTCTTATGGATGGTTCGACGTGGAAGCCGCGGCCTGAGGGGCCGATCGCCAATAGTGCGGCGGGTTCGGTGTTGGCTGATGAGTTGGTGGTTCCCACTTCGTTGGGGTTCGTGAAGGGCGTCCGGGGGCCGGGGCTGCGGACGTGGCGGGGGATTCCCTATGGTCGCAACACCGGCGGGAGGTACCGGTTCCGGGCGCCGCGTCCGATGAAGAGGTGGCAGGGGATCAGGGATTGTTCGGTGTTCGGGGATGTCGCCCCACAGCCGACGTATTCCTGGACTGACCGGGTCCGGGGGTCGGAGGATTGTCTGAATCTGGATATCGTCAGGCCGGATAATAATGAGGAGCTGCCGGTGGTGGTGTATATCCACGGTGGTTCCTACATCATGGGGGCGTCGAGTGAGAAGGCGCTGCGGGGGTACAACCTGGTGAGGGAGATGGGCGTGGTGTACGTGTCCATCAATTTCCGGTTGGGTGCGTTGGGGTATCTGGATCTGCGGTCGGTGGGGGAGGACTGCGTGGCCAACCCGGCCCTGCATGACCAGCTCATGGCCCTCAACTGGATCAAGAGGAATATCGCGAATTTCGGTGGCGATGCGGAGAACATCACCCTGATGGGTGAGTCGGCGGGGGCTGCCGGGGTGATTTCCCTGATGTGTGTGCCCACCGCGAAGGGGTTGTTCCACCGGGCGGTGGTGCAGTCGGCGCCGATGGCTACGGTGCATTCTCCCACGCAGTCGAAGTTGTGGGCCCGGGAGCTGGTGTACCGGATGGCCATGCCCCGGGATACCTCCCTGGAGGATCTGCGTGCGGAGTCGGCGGATGACATTGTGCGCGCCGGGCAGTCGATGCTGTGGAAGTCGGGGGAGCTGCTGTATCTGAATTCGTGTTATGGCCCGACAGTGGACGGGACGCTGCTGCCGGATCATCCGCTGGTGATGTTCGAGGAGGGCCGGCAGGCGCGGATCCCCCTGATCATCGGGACCAATTCTGATGAGACGTCGTTTTCCAAGGCGTTCTATCTGCGCAGCTCGGCGCGCAGGAGGTCCGCGCTGCGCATGCTCAGTGTGTTCGATCCGGAGAACACCGAGCAGGTGCTGGATGCCTACGGGGGTGCGGAGTCCAGGTCGGAGTTCGCGCAGTTGCTCGCGGATGCGATCTTCTGGGCCCCGTCGGTGCGTCTGGCGCAGGCGCATGCGAAATTCGAGCCGACGTGGATGTACCGGTTTGATTATGCGCCGGAGTCGTTGCGCAAGCTGGGGCTCGGGGCGATCCACTCCTTTGAGCTCAATGCGGTGTTCGGGGATCATGAATCGTCGCGCACCATGGGGTTCACCCGCCTGGGTGGTGGGGCGGAGCATCTGGAGAACATCACCGAGCTGGTGCAGCATCACTGGGGTGAGTTCATCCGCACGGCGTCGCCGGGGCAGGGGTGGCATCGCTACCGTGCCCAGACCGATGATGCGCCGGGGTGGGGCACGTTCATTATTGATGTCAACAGCCGCATGGCGTGGGACCCACGTCAGGCCAAACGGAGGGCATGGGAGAATTATGACATGCTGGAGTGGGGTACGGGACGCCCCGACCTGGCCGCGGAACTCGATTACCTGCTCACGCAGAGTGATGAGGAGGAACCCGTGCCGGGGATGCGCTGGATGAATCTGATGCAGATGTTTGGAGCACGTTGATGAGTTTCTGGAACCGGGTTGTGGCCCAGTACCCCCTGTTCGCCGACACCCTGGTGCCGGGGCCCGGTGCCCGGCCGATCACGGTTGAGGAGCTCGCCGCCACGGGGACGGTCACCGCGGCGGTGGCGAAGGGGCAGGAGATCTTCGAGATCGCCCAGCCCAAGCATGCGGGGCAGTTGTGGTTCTACACGCTGTGCAATGCGATGGTTGCCCCCTCGGTGTATGCGATGGTGGAGTTTGAGCAGGTTCCCAGCCTTGATCTCCGGCAGGGGCAGCTGCATGCGCGGGATGAGTTCTGGTTCGGTTTCGTGCCTGGTGCCTTTCTCGGTCCGGGGGAGTGGCGGCTGGCGGGGCAGCAGTACGGTGAGGCGATCGGGGTGGTCGTCGACAAGCTCTGTGAGGTGGCCGGGCTGCGGCCGGCGCCGCTGTGGGCCGTCGCGGGCGACTGCCTGGCGATCGCGGCCTCCCAGGCGGGCGAGGAGGCCTTCGAGGAGGAGCTGGCGCGCGAGGTGGCCACGGAGCTTATCGACGGTCTAGCCACCGCCGCCTCCGTCCCCGCCCCGAGATTTTCAGCGGATGGGCGCTACAAACGCGCAGCGTGCTGTATGATCTACCACTCGCCGAATGCCGAGATGTGCACCTCCTGTCCGCACCTTCGCTGAAGTGGTAGGCATGTCCGGAGATCGGGCACTAGAGTGGTCGACAGTGTCTGAGGGACCCTCCCCGGCACAACCCAGATGGAAGGTCATCCGAACATGAGCTTTTTCGAGGACATCGCAGCTGCGCTCGACAGAGATGGTATTGAATCGCGCGTCAATGGCGACACAATGTTCGTTCCGATCACCTCTGACCTGGAGATCCAGTTCGTGGAGATCGATTCCCTCCTGCCGGCGGCCAATGTCTACATCGCCGCCGCCAATGTGGATGAGGATGATGAGGACTTCGAGGCCGTCCTGGTCTCCGTGGTGTTCTCCATTGATGATGCCGTGGTCGCCGTGGCCAAGCATGTCGCCACCGATCAGGTGGTCACTGTCCTGCGTGATCTGCTGGAAGGCACCGATGAACGCATCCAGGATCTGGAGTTCTACCAGGATGCCGTCAACGCCAACCTGGTGCGCGCCGAGGTCGGCCAGAACTCTGAGCTGCAGGTTCTGGTCGAGGTCGAGGATGGGGTCCCCACCGCCACCGTCAGTTTCGTCGCCATCGGGGAGACCTTCGAGGACCTGGTGGATCAGGCCATCGAGGAGCTGTGGGAATCCGACGGCGATGCGGTGCTCTCGGAGGAGGACCGCCAGCGCATGTTCGCGGACCTGACCGGCGAGCTGGAGTTCGCAACCGATGAGGTTCTCGATCTGGGTACCTTCACCGACTTCGACCGGCTTTTCGATGTCCTCTCCCTCGCCGATGACCACGCCGAGGACTGGGAGGAACAGCTCGTCCCCTTCGATGATGAGGAATTCGATGAGCCCGATGTCTACGATCTCTTCGTTGATGACTCCGATGAGGACGACTTCGAGGATGATGATGACGAAGACGACGACGAAGAGGACGACGAAGACGACGACGACCCCGCTTCGAAGTAGTTGACCGCGTTCACCCCAGCTACCCCGGCACCCGCCTGATACCTGATATCAGGTGGCCGGGGTATTCCTTTGCCCTGGCTGGGAAACCTGTGCAGAAAGGTGGGGAAGACTATGAGCCTCTACTACAGTGGTTTCAAGATCAACTAAAGATTTCGTGCTCAGACGAGAGGAGCGGCGCGTGATCGACGAGGAGAAGCGCCAAGCGGCCCTTGACGCGATGGGCGTCCTTGATACACCACCGGATGAAAGAGTGGAACGGGTGGTGCGGCTGGCGCAGGACCTCTTCCGCGTCCCCATGGTCAGTGTGTCTCTCATCGACCGGGATCGTCAGTGGAGGAAGGCACAGATCGGACTGGGGGGGAAACGAAGCCCCACGGCAGGATTCCTTCTGTGATCAAACTGTTCGACGTAACGAGCCACTCATTGTCGAGGATGCCTCCACCCTTCCTGAATTCGCGGACAATCCCTTTGTCGCGGGGGATCCCCATCTGAGGTTCTATGCAGGTCATCCCCTTCACGCGCCGGGTGGGGAACCGGTGGGTACTCTGTGCATCGTTGACACCACCCCGCGTGAGTTCAATGAGCGTGACCGGGAGCTGCTCAGTGAGCTTGCCTACTGGGTGGAGGTGGAGCTTGATCAGGACCAGGAGTTGGATAATGCCGAGGTGGTTCAGCGGGCAATGATCTCGCGGGACACCCCGGAGCTCCCCGGGTACACCATCGCGGCGGCGATCATTCCCAAGGGCAGGATGTCCGGGGATTATTATGATCTGACCGTCATAGACGGGAGACTCCGGATCACTGTGGTCGATGTCATGGGCAAGGGGCTGGGCCCCGCCCTGGTGGCGTCGGGAATCAGGGGATCCCTGCGTACCGCACCACAACGACCCCTGACAGAGGCCCTCACCGAGGTCGATTGCCTCCTGGATGACACCGTGGGGGAGCTGGGGTTGTTCGCCACCGCAGCCCATGCGGATCTTGACCCGGAGACCGGGGAGATCGAACTGGTGGATGCCGGGCATGGCCTCAGTTTCATCGTCAGCCCGGACGGCACCTGGCTCCAGCTCCGGTCCACGCAGCTTCCCCTGGGCATGGGGGAGCCCGATGGGCGTACCGCCACCTTCGCGGAGCTGCAACCGGGGGATACCTTCCTATGCTGCAGTGATGGGCTGCTGGATGTGCTCGACCCGGCTGATCCCTTCCCCCAGGTGGAACGCGC